>JAFGQL010000076.1 GCA_016935695.1 Spirochaetales bacterium | reverse complement strand
CTTTATTAGTTTATGAGTGAAGGGCGGCTTGGCCGGCCCTGAACGGTGCAGGCCAGAGGAAGACGGAGGCCGAAGGCCGATGGCGACCGTAAAATGGTTGGCAATGATCCTTGGTAAAGGAATTGCAAGCAATTCCTTTCCCGGAGCTTGAGAAATTATCGGAATTTTAAGTTGCAAAGAACTGATAACTTATTTATGCTTAGATCGTAAGGGGGATCTATGGCTGAACGGGATGTGCATATTCAACTGGTGACCTTTCAACTGGGCGACGAACATTACGGTATCGATATCATGAGAGTTAATGAGATACAAAAGGTCCAGGAAGTCCGTACGATTCCAAACGCACCATCATATGTAGAAGGGATATTCAATCTACGTGGAAATATTATACCAGTAATTAATTTACATAAACGGTTTCATTTGCGTCGAGCATCACTTACAGAGGAAGATAAGCTTTTGAGCGGTTTTCTGATTGTAAACATAAACGGAATGAAGCTTGGGGTGTTTATAGATAAAGTATCGCGGGTTGTAACAATTGATACCACAAAAATACAGCCTCCGCCCCAGATGATATCTGGTATCGGTGCTGAGTATATACAGGGTGTAACGCAGGAAGAGAACGGTTATTTAATCATTCTTGATGTAGAAAGGTTGTTTGACCCCAGGGAACTTCAACAGCTTGATACCTTGCGCTCTCTCCGTTAAGCAAATTCCCACTCATTGATAAATGAATTTTCTTAGTGTATAGTTTATCCACTTCTATATCATAAGTGTGGTGAACGATTGATGTCTGTCTCTGTATATAAACCTGTGGTAAAACGTAAAGAAATGGACTGTGTTCTTTCTTCCCTTGTAGAAGAAAACATTGGTCCCGGTCCGGAGATGCGGAAATTTTGTGGTGAAGTGTCGCGTATGCTGGGTGTAGAAAAGGGTATAGCCTTACGGGACAGGGAAAGAGCGCTCTATGTGGCATTGAGTGTTCTTGAGCTGGAAAAGGGTAAGGGTGTTATCATTTCAGCGCTTTCACCTTCGTACTATGCCGATGTTATTCAATCCCTTAACTTATATCCTGTATATGCGGATGTTGATCCGGATACTGCAGCGGTTACTCCTTCATCCGTGGAAGCAGTTCTAAGCGAGGATGTTCAGGCAATCATTGTGCATTATCCCCTCGGTTATGTTCCGGAAATCGAAAAGCTCGTCGAGTACGGTATTCCGGTAATTGAAGACGTTTCTCAGGCCTTGTTAACCCGTTTGGAAGATAAAGCAGCCGGAAGTTTCGGGGCTTTTTGTCTTATTGATGTGGAGTGGAACAGCCTGATTACTGCCGGAGGCGGCTGTTTGTTGCTGCCCTGTGATAAGAAATACCGCAGACAATGTAAGAGCCTCTTTGACAGTATTCCCGAGCACCTTCTGCTTCCGGATATGAATGCCTCTTTAGGCTTGGCGCAGGTGCTTTCACTGGAAAAGCGTCTTGAGGAGCGCGGGGAAATAGAGGAAATTTTCCAAAATTCCCTGATGAAATCACGCCATAAAACTTTTCTGCAAAGAGGTGAATGGAAAAACGTGCCGTTCTGTTTCCCTGTGATTCTCCAATCAGCTATGAACGACGTGATACAGTATACCCATAAAAAAGGTATTTTGATCGAACCTGCATTCGGTAACTGTGTGTTGTCTTCCAGGCCGGATGAGCGCTTTCCTTCTCCCAATGCTCAGGCTGTCATGTTGCGGACTGTGGTGTTTCCTTTATATCCCATTCTCGGTAAAAAAAATATCGCTACCATCTCCAAGGTTTTGGCGACCTTGCCTTGATTACTATGGGAAGAAAAACAGTCCGTAAAGTACTGATCGTGGTAAACCTTCTTAAGGAAGCCTCGAAAGAGCTTGTACGGGAAATATCAGTGTATATGAACTCGCTGGGAATTACTGTCGAGGTTCTCGGTTTGAGAGGACGGGAAGAAATTCCCGAAATTCCTGAAGCGGCAGACACTGATCTTGTGTTATCTCTTGGTGGAGACGGTACTGTTTTGTTTACTGCCCGCTCAATAAAAATTCCTGATATGCCTGTCCTTGCGGTAAACATAGGTGATCTCGGATTCATTACCGAGGTCACCCGAGATGAATGGCGTTCGGCTTTTGACGGGTATCTTGCGGGTACCATGGAGATGAGTCCGCGTATTCTCATAAAAGTACGGGTTGAACGTTCTGGCGGGATTGTGGCCGAATATGAAGGTTTGAATGACGCGGTGGTATGTGCCGACGGTATTTCCAAGGTGGTGCGGTTGTCTGTTACCATTGGGCAGACCCGTCTGGGAAAGTATCGCGCCGACGGTATTATAGTCTCGACCCCAACGGGTTCCACTGCATACAGTGCCGCAGCCGGCGGTCCCGTCCTTGCGCCGGAAATGGAAGCCCTGGTTTTGACGCCTATTTGTCCATTTACTCTTTCCAACCGCACTATTGTGGTGAAGGGTGATGAGTGTATCGCTGTTACAGTGGAGCAGGAGCAGCGGGCCAAACTTATTTTAACAGTCGACGGGCAGGTGGTTTTTCCCCTTGAGCCCGGGGATGTCATTCATATCAGTCAGTCAGATCGGAAGTTCCGGATTGTCTGTTCAAATAAGCGGAATTTTTATGAGGTGCTGCGCACCAAACTAAACTGGTCAGGAGGTCCCGATGCTTAACGAACTGCACATCAAGGATTTTGCCCTCATTGACCGTCTTGAACTCTCCTTTTCAAAAGGATTGAATATCTTCACCGGTGAAACGGGAGCAGGTAAATCCATAATCATTGGTGCGCTGGGTTTGATTCTTGGAGAAAAGGGCGACATCGAGAATATACGGACCGGTCAGGATTCCTGTGTTGTGTCCGCGAACATCAGCGTGAATGATAACCCTGAGGCACTTGCATGGCTTTCGGAAAACGCAATTGAAGCGGAGCAGGGCGAGCTCATTATCAGGCGAGTATTACACGGGACTAAGCGCAGCAGTTGTTTTATTCAATCAACACCCGTTACACAGACTCAGCTGAAAGAGTTTACATCCACCCTTTTTGATATTCATGGTCAGCATCAGCATCAATCACTTCTCGATACGGAAAATCATCGCAAACTGCTGGATAATTTTGCAGGGCTTACTGAGGAGGTCGCGGATTTTTCTGAGAAGGTAAAAGAGCTTTCGTCACTGAAAAAACATTACGGAGAACTTGTCTCTGCAGAGAGGGATCATCTACGGGAGATTGATTATCTACAACACGCACTGTCCGAAATAGACGAAGCAGGGCTGAAGCCAGGTGAAGAAGATGAGCTGAAAGCCGAAAAAGACATAATTTCCCAGGCTGAACGGCTGTTTCGCGAAGTGGACGAGTTTGCCAGTCTTTTACTGGTTGCCGAAGGAGGAGCTCTCGGTCCCCTGGGCAGCGCGTTGAAACGGCTTTCATCCCTGACGGAAATCGACTCCAAAGTTCTGCCTCTTTTACGGCGTTTTGAAACGGCTTTTTATGAACTTGAAGACATAGGCGATTCCATACGGCGCTACAGGGAAGGAATTACCTTCAGCCCGGAGCGGTTGGAAGAAATAGAAGAACGGTTCATGCTGATCAGGAAACTTACGAAGAAATACGGAGATACGATTCCTGCGGTTTTAGCCTACCGCGGGGAAGCGGACAGAAAAATAAACTCCCTGGAAAACTGGCAGACCGAAAAAGGTGAGCTTGAGGAACGTATTTCAGAGCTTGAAAAGCATATTCGTTCCACGGCGGTTGCCATTTCCCAGAAAAGGAAATCAGTCGCGCCGGGCTTAGGCGAAGAGATCCTGGCTATTGTCAGACGTCTGGGAATGAAAAAAGCACAGCTGACCATAGATGTTCGGGCAAAAATGTCCAAAGAAGGCAAAAATGTGCTGGGCCCGACAGGTATGGATGATGTTGAATTCCTGTTTTCCTCAAATCAGGGTGAACCGTTGAAACCGCTGAGTAAAATAGTATCCGGCGGGGAACTATCCAGGGTAATGCTTGCGGTAAAGACAATACTCGCCCAGGCCGATAATATATCGACGCTGGTGTTCGATGAAATCGATACTGGCATAGGCGGTGAAGTTGCCCTTGATGTAGGTGCTCAGATGCAGGATTTGGCTGTTCATAAGCAAATTCTCTGCATAACACACCTTGCATCTATTGCTGTTCGCGCCGATAATCATATTAAGGTGGAGAAAAAGGTCCTGGACGGCCGGACCTTGACCGAGATCGGCTGTATGAACGGATCTGAAAGGATTTCGGAGATCGCCAGGATGTTGTCGGGTGATCCGGTTGGAGAAGCCAGTCTGGCCCATGCGGCCGAGCTTCTGAACAGGTATGCCAGAAAATAAGGATACTTCGTGGGAAAAGTAAGTACCGAAGCCAAAAAACGCTATTTCGATAAAATCAAGGAATATAAATCCTCCATCGAGACGATCAGCGCTCATGAGAAAACGCTTTCTGCGCTGGCGGTGAGTGAAGAAACCAAGGCAGGTTACCACAGACTGTCTCTGGCTGATTTAAGCCTCAACATGGTTTCCTATTATGTGCTCATGAATAATCTTTCAGTTAATCTCCTGGGTGTGAAGAATGAGGCCTACTTGAATGATGCCCGTAAAGGGTGCTATAAGTCCCTCATTTATTTGGAGGAAGCCGTTACCAACTACATAGATGCTCCTTTTTCCGAGTATGAAGAGGCCTTGGAACGGATTTCGGACTATACCGAGGATAAGCGTTACTATCTATTAAGAAAGCTGGGGTTTGCCATTGAGTCGGTTGTGGATGGTTTTGGAAAAAACACCAAGTGGAAATGGTCGTTTGTCGAGCTTGACGGGCGGTACGCGACTGTCGCAAAAAACCTTCTGTACCTAAAGACCATCAATGCCGATCTGGATCCTCGGGCTGATTACTATTCGGAGCGTTCGGCCCACTTGAAGCTGGTGAAGACCTATCTTCAGCTTGCCGCGGACCGGTACCGTGAAAAATATGAATTAAGTACTTTGAGACCTGATGATTTTAAGCTGGCCATAAGTTATCTTTTTGCCCTGAGGCGTCTCCATATATATCTGGGAGAAAGTGAAGACGCGGAAGTGATTAAAAAGAAGGCCGATATCTGGCGGTCTAAAATGGATACAGATTCAAAGAAACTCGAACAACGAAACCGTTAGCCGTTTTTAATATTCATTGACAGCGCAAGTGCCTGCCGGTTAGTATGCCTCTAACACACATACCGACTTTTTTTGAGGGGTTATGAGGAAATTCTACGCGTTCATTCTGCTTTTTGTAATTATGTACTTCATACTTTTCCCGACACCTCTGTCAAAGACGGTCAGCATTACAAGGAATTGGCGGATTACCCTGGATGAACAATCTGTTTCTCCGGACTGGGATGACGGATCTGTCAGAATTCTCAGATCCGGCTCGCGCATAAGCAGAATAGATGCCCTGTCGCATCATGCACTGCTAGACCGGGTCCGGTATTCCGCTGCAGTCACAGACGGCTATTTCATAAATTACGACGCGATTTCACAGGCACTGGTGGTCCTGGACGCAGATGGGCGTTATCACGCTACCATAGAATCCCGCGGGTATCCGTATTTTACCGGGGGGCGGCTATTCGTGATTGCCACCGACCGGGGATCAATGAAAGAATGGTCTATAGAAGGAGAACCGCGTTCAGCGTATTCCTTTCCCTCAACCCTTACCGCTTTATCTGCGTCTCCGGGGCTGATCGCCGCGGGGTTTCTGAACGGAGAGGCATATGTCTATTCCAATGACACCATTATTCCTTTGACGGTTCCTGAAATTTCCCGATACCACGCGGTGTACGGGATCGCAACTGCAGACCAGCGTGAAACAGTCGCTGTTGTTTCAGGTATTAATCCTCAGTTTCTGACGGTATATGACAAAGTGGAGGGTGTGTTTGTCCCCGTATTCAGCCGGTCATTAGAAGACGAGTTGCGCCGCCCTGTGTATGTCCGTTTTTTTGCCCAGGACACATATCTTGCCGCAGAGACCTCCGGCGGTGTTGATATCATAAGCGTGAAAGACTGGAAAATAATCAGATCGGAAGCTGTTAAGGATGTGCATTCAATACAGTATGATCACTCAAGCGGTTTATTTCTTCTTGGTGACAAATCCGGCTCTCTTGTTGTACTGTCACCGGAATCCGCCTTCCGTGTATCTACGGAAACTGCCTTGGCTCCGGCCGCTGTTGAATCTATGGATGCATCCGTGCTTGTGCACTCAGACGGCAGGATATGCAGTTTTTCATTGAATGGAAGGGGGGATTCATGAGGCGATTCTGCCTGCTTGCCTTTGTGTGCGGTGCCGGATTTGTTTTTGCCTATCAATGGCCGGTAAAGAACATTGTACTGACTGGTACCTTCGGTGAATCGCGGTGGACCCATTTCCATAACGGGATAGATCTGGGCGGCGGAGAGCAGGATGTGTATCCTATAGAGGATGGGGAAGTGATATTCCGTTTTGAGGAACATCAGGACCATGACGGCCTTCCTTCTGGACTGGGCAGTTTTATGGTCATAGAGCATAGGCAGCGGATCCGTTCCTTATATGCCCACCTGAAACCCGGTTCGATGAACAGTACGGACCGCAGCTTGTCAACAGACAAAGTCCTGGGCCGGATTGGGGAATCCGGCGGATCATATGGTAAACACCTGCACTTAACCGTGACAGATGAAGACTCTGACCAGATCATAAATCCTCTTGTGGTACTGCCAGCACGTATAGACAGTATCAAGCCAAAAATCATTGGACTGTATACCAAGAAGGGAGCGGCTCTATCAAAAGTGAGTTCGCCGATGTCCATATCGTCGGGTACCTATGAGCTGCTCGTTTCGGTTCAGGATCCGAGCGGTGATGTGGGTTATTACATGCCAATGGCGCCGTACCGGATCCTCTTTTTCATGAACGGGCAGGAGATGACC
The DNA here is from genome assembly GCA_016935695.1 of Spirochaetales bacterium. GTDB lineage: Bacteria > Spirochaetota > Spirochaetia > JC444 > Marispirochaetaceae > JAFGQL01. Next base: position 72,673 of record JAFGQL010000076.1, on the reverse strand, counting down.
AGCTACACTTTCGAGAATATCCGCCGCAAAGATGGGAGGAGTGTACTATACAAGTCTGATGACATATCATTCAGCGAAATGTATTTTGACGAGTGGATGATACGTCTGGGAGATGTCCACTTCCTTCCCGGGGACACGGTTTTAGAGGTGGTGGTGACCGACAAGGCGGATAATGAGACAATACGTTCTTTCAAACTGCAGGTGGGGCCTTGAAAACCTTTTCCAAAAAACCGGGGGCTGAAGATTCATCTCTTGTTCCCTGTCCTTTATGTGCGGGGCGTGATTTTGAAAAACAATGGAAACAACCGAACCCCTTTGTACGCTGCAGTGACTGCGGGTGCGTGTATCAGAACCCCCAGCCTGTACGGGAGCACCTCGTACAACGGTATGATCATGAGTACCTTGAGTACGAGCTCCAGAACGAGAAAAATTTCTTCCGGCTTATGGAATTGGGGTTGCGCGATATCGGGTTTGACACAATCGCGAAAGAAATCGGTACCGGCGGGGCCTTCCTTGATGTCGGTTGTGCGACCGGTATGCTGTTGGAAGCCATGCGGTTACGGGGGTTTAAGGTCCAGGGTGTTGAGGTGTGCGAACCGGCAGCAAGGTGGGGAAGAGAACACCGTCAGATTGATATTTATCCCGGGCCGGTGGAGACCTTTTCCTGTGAGCCCGGGTCTTTTGATATCGCCCATTCCTCTCATTTGATTGAACACCTTACTGATCCAGTCGCCTACATTCACAAGATGCATACCCTGCTTAAAACGGGAGGGTATCTGATTGTCACAACGCCGAATATTGACGGTGCCCAGGCCCGTTTGTTCGGTTATCAATGGCGTTCAGCAATAGATGACCACATGGTCCTGTTTTCCAAACGGATCCTTGTTAAAACCCTTGTTTCCCAGGGGTTCAGCGTAGTAAAAACAAAAACCTGGGGCGGGTTGGGCGCCGGAACCTGTAACAGAGTTCTGAAAGCACTGGCTGACAAGGCGGCAAAGCGCTTTGGTTTCGGTGATGTGGTTATTATCCTTGCCAGAAAACATGCTGATGAATAATTGCCGGGCAGCTGCCCGCTAAAGGAGATACGGAGATTATGAACTGCTACTGCGGATCCGGTGATACCTTCACCCGTTGTTGTAAACCTGTCATAGAAGGAACAAAGGAAGCTGAAACGCCGGAAATGCTCATGAGAGCCAGATACTCGGCCTATGTAACCGGCAATGTCCGGTTTATCGGGGATACTCATGACCCTGATCACCAGGACGGGTTTGACGAAGAAGGAGCCGCTGAATGGTCAAAAAACGCACACTGGCTCGGGCTTGAAATACATTCGGCAACGGGAAATGAAAAGGACGATACAAAGGGAACGGTAGAATTCAGTGCGAACTATGAGATGGACGGAACAGCACAACGGCATCATGAGCAGAGTTCCTTTGTCAAAAAGAACGGAAAGTGGTTTTTTGTATCCGGGCGGATGATTGTCGACCAAGTGGTTCGCGACAGAGACAAAATCGGCAGGAACGATCCCTGTCCCTGCGGTAGCGGAAAAAAATACAAGAAATGCTGCGGGTAACGCTTTTTTCATTTATGTCCTGACGCAATGGCCTAGGCTAGTTTGCCAAGGCAAACTTGTAATGAAAAAAGCTTTACAAAAAAGCAAACCCGCACGCTTCGGATGTCCCTGTCCTTAAGAGTGCTCCGTTGTCCTGGTGCATCCGTGCAGCGCTAGAATAAAATAATTCATTTTATCGAATCTCTGTGATCTTCAGACGTTTTCCAGGTTACATGGGTGAGCAGCATCCACAGGTTGCGACCAGCCTTTGTGGTGAAATTCCGTTTTTCTACTCAACCCGGCGCGCCTAACGAGGTCTTGACATTACCATTTTTTGCAACTAGGATTTGCCCCAAGGAAGGAAGTATGACGAAAGAGCGGCTTCAGCGCCTCTCGGATGACAATCTCTATGAGCTTGCAAGAAGGCAGGGCATCCGTGGTCCCGAGGAGCTGGATAAGGACGAACTTATCGATACGGTATTGGAAATTCTGGAAGAAGACAGAGATGAACGCCGGAGTTCCAACAATCTTGCGATGCGCATTAAAGAAAAAAAGTACGACATCATCCTCGATGAAGAACTTATTTCCCAGATTACCGAAGATTTCCCTCTGCCTGAGCGGTATAACGACACGCGTATTGTGCTGATGCTGCGGGATCCGTCATGGGCCTTTACCTACTGGGACTTGGGTAGCGCGGATTTTGCCAAGGTTCAGGAAGTTGAAAATCCAGGGGAATTGTTTTTACGGGTTTACAGCCTTCCCGCCGGTGAGATCGGCAGCAAATCCTACTCGGATTATTTTGATATTCCGCTACGTGTCACCGATGACAGCTGGTATATAAATCTGCCCGTGGCAGGGATACGCTACTGCATGGACCTTATGGTCAAGGAGTACGGGAAAGATGTCACTTTATGCCGTTCCAATGTCATTCAGGCTCCCCGTGCCGACATTGCCCGTGAGATTAAAGAAGCCAAGACCCCGGCGGCGGATGCCATGTATCTTTCCGGATTGTTTTCACCTGGAAACGAGCTGGAGGATGAGGACAATCCCCGCAGGATTATTTCCCTTCTTGACAATCAGTATTTTCACTTGACCAACTAACAGGAGCATATGGTGAGCAAAGGATACTTATGTCTGGTACTTCACGCCCATTTACCCTTCGTGCGGCATCCCGAATACGATAAATTTCTTGAAGAAAACTGGCTGTTTGAAGCAATATCCGAGACCTATCTGCCATTATTACGGATGTTCAACAGGCTGTACGAAGATCATGTACCCTTTCGTGTGGCTCTCTCGGTATCTCCCACCCTGGCGTCCATGCTGACCGATGAACTGCTCCAGGAGCGGTATGTCCAGCATCTGGAAAAAATGATCGAGCTGTCCATAAAGGAGCTTGTGCGGACACGGTCCGATCTGGACTTTCAGCCTGTCGTACGCATGTACAAGGAATTGTATGAAGCTAATCTGGATGATTTTCTTAACTTGTATAAAAAGAATATCCTGAAAGGTTTCAAGGACCTGGAGAAGGCCGGAGTGATTGATATAATCACTACTCCCGCTACCCATCCGTTTCTGCCGAATTTCAGTGAATTCCCCCAAACAGTGGAGGCCCAGATCCAGACGGCGATCATTGACCATGGCAGGAAATTCGGGAAGGCTCCAAAGGGTATGTGGATACCCGAGATGGGGTATTTTCCCGGTCTTGACCGGTTTCTTAAACATAACGGCATAAAATACTGCTTTTCCGCAGCCCATGGCATTCTTTTTTCCGATCAGGAATCTCCCTATGGTGTGTATGCGCCGGTAAAGACCGGTGCAGGAGTCCATGTGTTTGGAAGAGACATCCCTTCGAGCCGGGCCGTCTGGTCGGCAGAAGAGGGGTATCCCGGCGATTTTGTGTACCGTGACTTCTATCGGGACATCGGCTTTGACCTTCCCATAGATTATATACGTCCGTATATCCACGATGACGATGTCCGTATTTGCACCGGGTTTAAATATTATGCGATTACCGGAAAAACCGAACAGAAAAAACCCTACCGTATTGAGGAAGCCAGGGCAAAGGTCCAGGACCACGCCGAAAATTTTCTGTATCAGCGTAGTCTTCAGGTAAAAAAGCTGTCGGGCATCATGGATCGCCCGCCGATGATACTTGCACCATTCGATGCCGAACTGTTCGGTCACTGGTGGTTTGAGGGGCCGCTGTGGCTTGAAAGTCTCATCCGTAAAACGGCTGCGTCCCAGCTTGCCCTCATTACACCGGAAGAATACCTGGATATGTATCCGGATAATCCTGCTGCTGATCCGACCTTCAGTTCCTGGGGCAATAACGGTTACGGCGAGGTGTGGATAGACCATTCAAACGACTGGATATACCGGCATCTTCACCGTGCGGTTGACCGCATGAGCGAGCTTGTGGAACGCTATCCCGATGAGTCTGGCCTGAAGCTCCGGGTATTGAACCAGGCAGCCCGGGAGGTGCTTTTATCCCAGGCTTCCGACTGGCCCTTCATCATGAAGACGGGAACCACTGTGCCGTATGCCATTAAACGGACTCAGGAACATCTGTTCAATTTCACAAGGATCTACAACGAATTATGCAGAAATACCGTGGATACCGAATGGCTTACCGGCATTGAGCGGAAGAACAATATTTTCCCTGATATTGACTACCGGGTGTTTCGAAAAGCCGAGTGAGCTCTTTCCATACTCCCAACAGCTGTATCAGTCTTTCTTCTTTTGTGGGCTGTCCATAACAGGAAAACGGGATACTTTTGACGGTTTCACGTCCTGTTCTTTCAATTCCTCGATAAGACTTACTGTCTGGAAGGGGATCATGAGGTGGTCCGACTCCCGGAATTCGTTTTTCAGCTCGTCGGCGGCAGGATTGATAATGAGGGGGCTGTTTTCGGGAAAAATGAGACCTTTGATTGATACGAAATAAGGATGTGTCATATCCAGGCTTGAAGCCTTCAAGCTCACCTCTTTTCCTTTCCAACTGAAATGCAGTCTATAGAGCGCCATGATGTCCCGAGTACCCCTTTTTCACTTCACTTCTACCATATACACCCGGTTTGTTCAATTTACTACACAAACGTAAAGTGACAATTCGGTAATTCATCCCCTCTCTGCAGACAAAATCCGGTTTTTGGTTGACAGAAAAATGTAATGGAGTACTATTGTAGAGGAGTGGGGGAAAGTGGGAAAAAAAGGTAGATTGTGGTAAAGGGTAGAGAGAAATACCAGTGTTAACCGGAGAGTATCGGAATTCATTAGATGAAAAAGGCCGCCTGCTGATCCCCGCCCGGCTTCGGGCTCAGGTAGAAGGCAGTACTCTGGTGGTGACCCGGGGGGTTGAGTCCTGTCTGTGGGCATTCATGCCGGAACAGTGGGCGACCATTGCTTCCCGCTTAAGCGACTCGACGTCCCTTTTCCAGAAGCGCGCCCGGATTTTGAAGCGGCGAATTATTGCGCCAGCCCAGGAGCTTGAGATTGACAAGGCGGGGAGGATTAATCTTCCGGCGACCTTGAGGGAATATGGCAGTCTGGACAAGGATGTAGTGCTCCTTGGTCTTGAGGACTACATTGAAATTTGGGATGAGGGGCTGTACCGGAACGATATGGACGAGAATGAAGACGAGTTCCTGTCGGCTGCCGAGGAGCTGGGGAAAATCCTTTCCCTGTAAAAGGATAACCGATGGATATTGTGCATCGGCCTGTGATGTTATCGCAGGTTTTGGAATACATGGTTCCTCCGAAAGGAGGAGAAGGTGATGTTCTGGTCGATTGTACCCTTGGGGAGGGGGGGCACACCTTCGCATTTTTATCAAAGTATCCTGCGTTGAAGGCTGTAGGGCTGGACGCGGATGCCGAGATACAGGAAATCGCGCGGCAGAGGCTTGCGCCGTTTTCCGAAAGAGCTACGTTGGTTAATACCTGGTTTGACGGGTATTTTCGGGACTATCCCATGGGAGGGGAACGTCCTTCGCTTGTTCTTTTCGATTTGGGAATCTCGGTCTTCCATTATGAAAAGGGAGGCCGCGGATTCTCATTTCGAAAGGATGAGCCCCTGGATATGCGTCTGGGGAAACATCTGGAAGTGTCTGCAGGGGATATCGTGAATACCTATCCCGAGAATGAGCTTGCAGATGTCCTTTACCGGTATGGTGAAGAGAGATATTCAAGGAGGATTGCCAGAAAGGTCGTCGATTATCGGAGGGGAAGGGAAATAACAACAACAGGTGAGCTGGGGGACATTATCTGGAACGCTGTCCCGCCGAATTACCGCCATGGAAGAATCCATCCCGCGACAAGGTCGTTTCAGGCTTTGCGGATCGCGGTGAATGGAGAGCTTACAAGGATAGAGCGGGCGCTTCCGCTTGCTCTACGGGCACTTGAGCCCGGCGGATATTTGGGGGTCATTACGTTTCATAGTCTCGAAGACAGGATTGTGAAGTGGTTTTTCAGAGAAAAAAATAAATCCTGTACTTGTGACGAGAATCAGCCGATTTGTAATTGTGGGGGCACGCCGGTGGTAGAAATACTTACCAAAAAACCAGTGCTGCCTGCACCGGATGAGGTGGATGAGAATCCTCCTTCCCGGAGCGCGAAGCTCAGGGTAGTCCGGAAGCTTAAAGACGAGGAAATCGTGCTGTAAATGAAAAGGCTTTTACTTATTGTGCCTGTTGTGTTCGTGCCGGTCCTGCTTTTTCTGAATGTGTGGCAGAGCTTCCGTTATTGGGAAGTGGAGCGCGAGATTCAGGAATTGGAGCAGGTACAGATCGAACTATTTCAAGAAAACAAGCTTGCAGCTGCCGGTATAGGGTATCTGCATTCTCCTTTCATGATCGATGAAGTTGCCAGGGAGTCGCTTGGACTTAAGAAGTCCGTTCCCGGCCAGGTGATTCATGTAAGGATTAAGAGAAGTGGTACGGCTGAATGAACCGGCAAACAATGGACGCTATCTAATCACCCTTCTTTCCTCCTGTACCGTATACGGCGACAGCGGAAGGAACGTTTCCTCCATGTCTATCGACTCCCGTGACATTATGAAAGATTCCCTTTTTATTCCTCTTATAGGTGAACATGCTGACGGCCATGATTTCATTCAGAAGGCATATGATGGGGGCGCCAGATCCTTTCTGATAGGCAGCCACCGTCATGATGACATATCTGCCATGACAGCAGCAATGCCGGACGCCCTCTTTATGTGTGTCCAGGACACGCTGGGTGCCCTTCAGGAAATGGCGCAAAACCATGTGTCGCAGTTTCCTTCCCTTATCCGTGTCGGTATCACCGGCTCGAGCGGAAAAACAACCACCAAGGAATGTGTCGCGTCGATACTGTCCCGTAAATGGTCTGTCGTATGTAATGAAGGAAACCTTAATTCGGATATCGGCCTGCCTTTGAGCGTCATGTCCGTCAGTCCCCGCCATGACTTTGCTGTGTTTGAAATGGGAATGAACCGTCGGGGCGAGATGGATATCCTTGCTGATATCATGAAACCCCGCTACGTCATTATTACCAATATCGGATCTGCGCATATAGGACTTCTGGGGTCGCGGGATGCGATCGCCGATGAAAAACGCAAAGCACTGAAATATGTGCCTCACGGTGCTCACGCGGTGCTGTGGGATGCTGATGACTATCGCGGATTCTTGTCTGAAGGCCTTGATGGGCCGCCGAGCCTTTTTGGAGAGGTGAGCATGAAGGACAGAGTGGATGTGCGCGGCAAGGGCCTTGAAGGGTCGGTTTTAAGCTACCGTGATGTGGAGATTCACCTTCCCCTGCCGGGAAAATTCAACTCCCTGAACGCATTGAGCGCCGTGCGGCTGGCTGAGCTTTTTGATGTAAGCCCCGGGATGATCAAGGAAGGCCTTGAGTCGGTGCAGCCTTTGTTCGGACGGGGACAGGTCATTAAAGGGCGGGTGGTCATTTTAAGCGACTGTTATAATGCCAATCTTGAGAGCATGCGGTCGAGTATCGGATTTTTCTCGGATCTCGATCATAAGGGTGTCAAACATTATGTGCTGGGTGCCATGAAAGAGCTGGGAGAAGAAACCGCCGCCGCTCACGTAAGCCTTGGTATGTTTATCGCAGGGACTGTTGCTAAGGATCCTGTGTATCTTTTTGGCAAGGAAATGCAGGACACGTACAGGGAGCTGCGCTCTTCCCATAATGTGTTCTGGACCGATGAGTATGAAGAGCTCAAAAAACGGCTTGTTACCGGGTTGAGTGTCGGCGATTACATCTTGCTGAAAGGGTCGAGATCAATGCGTCTTGAGCGCTTGATCGAGGATATAGAACATACATTTACCGGGAGCGCGGCATGCTGAAAGAACTACTGTATCCATTAGTTCAGCGGTTCACCATGTTCAATATTTTCCAGTATATTTCCTTCCGCTCAGCTTACGCGGCGGTTACTGCCCTGTTTATCTCCTTTCTGCTCGGCCCCTGGATGATCAGGAGTCTTGCCCGATGGAAGGCCGGCCAGGAAGTGCGGGACGATGGCCCGCAGACACACCTTTCAAAAAGCGGAACGCCGACCATGGGCGGACTTCTGATTATTGCTTCCATCGCCGCCTCGGTCCTGCTGTGGCAGGATATCCATAACAGGTATACATGGATTGCTCTCTTTTCATTCTTCGGTTTCGGGCTTATCGGGTTCATGGATGATTATCTGAAGATATTCAGGAAATCATCTGCAGGACTGCAGGCCCGGTTTAAACTGATTGGACAGTTCGCGGTTTCTCTGGCGATTGTCATGAGCATCTACGCCCATAGAAATGAGTACACGACTCTTCTGTATCTGCCGTTTTTCAAAAACCCTGTGATCGATCTTTCCCTGTGGTACATACCATTCGCGGTGCTCCTTCTGGTGTTTACGTCCAACGCCGTGAATCTTACAGACGGTCTGGACGGTCTTGCCATCGGGCTTGTACTTCTTGTGAGTGTTGCCTTTGGGCTTTTGACCTATTTGAGCGGACGATCTGATTATGCCGGGTACCTGGGGATTCCCTATATTTTTGAAAGCGCCGAGCTAACCGTGTTTTGCATGGCACTGGCGGGGGCAAGTGTGGGATTTTTGTGGTATAACGCCCATCCGGCGGAAGTGTTCATGGGTGATACCGGGAGTCTTGCCCTTGGGGGCATTATCGGTGTTATCGCCTTGCTGATAAAAAAGGAAATTTTACTGTTTATTGTAGGAGGTGTCTTTGTACTGGAGGCTTTTTCGGTCATCATTCAGGTTTTTTCCTATAAACTCAGGAAAAAGCGGGTGTTCAGGATGGCGCCGCTTCATCATCATTTCGAGCTCAGCGGCTGGGATGAAAGCAAAGTGGTGATCCGGTTCTGGATCCTCGGCGGCCTTTTCGTCATCTTAAGTCTCTCTACATTGAAGTTGCAGTAATGGCAGACCGGTTTGTACTTGAACCTAGTTCACGATCCTCATTTGATATGTACCTGATGCTGCTTTTGGTACTGCTGGTAGGCATAGGCCTTACCGCCTTGTTTTCCGCTTCCTACTATTACGGTGAGTTGAACTTCAGCGACAGTTTTTATTTCATAAAGAAAGACGGCTTGTATATTCTTGTCGGAATTGCCCTTGGCCTTTTGCTGATGAATATTCCTCTGGATATGCTCCGCCAGTACATTCCCCACATCATTCTTGCGACCCTCGTCATGGTATTTCTGCCGTTCGTACCCGGGTTGGGAAAAAAGATACTCGGCGCTCAGCGGTGGATCATCGTGTTCGGCCGTTCCTTTCAGCCTTCGGAACTTGCAAAATTATCATTAGTACTCTACCTGGCCCATATTTTTGATAAAAAGAGCGACCGTATTAATGATTTCGCGAACACTATATTTCCGCCTTTGATAATTACGGGAATAATGGTGTTCATCATTTACGGACAAAACGATTTTTCCACGTCGTTTTTCATTCTTTTTGTTGCAATTGCCATGTTTTTTGTCGCAGGTGTAAGTCTGTATTATTTTCTGTTCCTTATCGCCTCGGCAGTACCCCTGGCCATCATTCTGGTTTTCACCAAAGAACACAGGGTAGAGCGCATCATCACCTATCTCCGTCCGGAGATTGACCCCATGGGTACGGGATACCAGGTGCTGGCCGCCAAGGACGCGCTGCTGCGGGGAGGGTTTTTCGGTGTCGGGTTAGGCCAGGGAGTCGAAAAGATCGGCGGTCTGCCGGAAGCCCATTCGGATTTTGTATTCGCAGTACTGGCCGAAGAATCGGGACTCATTGGGGTGGTGGTGATTATCGGCTTGTTTGTGCTCTTTGCAGTGCAGGGATACCGCATCAGCCTTTTAAGCGGCAGCCGGTTTTCCTTTCTTCTGGGTTTCGGGATTACCTCTATGATATTTCTCCAGGCAGTCTTCAATTTTGCTGTAGTCGCAGGGCTTGTCCCCACTACGGGAATTCCCCTTCCGTTTTTTTCCTCAGGAGGGTCCAGTAAGCTTGTGTCCCTCATGATGTGCGGTCTGTTATTGAATATTTCACGGTACGCCGAAAGGAGGGGTCTTGTATGAGCAGTCTGCCGATCTGGGAACTGCAGAAAGAGTATTTTGAAGAACCCGAAAAACCACGGCGAAACCGCGCGGCGACCTTGCTGAAGATCATTATCATGGCATTGCTGCTCTTTTTTACCGGTGAAGTTGTGTACTATTTGTTTTTGTCCAGGAGTATGCTGATCGAGGAGGTCCATGTGGATGCTCCCGAAGGGTTTGCTCTTACAAATACCCAGATAGTGTCGTTGAGCGGTTTTTCAGGAGCCGAATCGGTTTTCAGTGTGGACACGGCCGTCATGGAAGCGCGCATAGAGAGTTATCCCTCGGTCCTGGATGCCGTGGTAAAGGAGCAGTTTCCCAATAAACTGCTGATTCATGTCATCCCCAGAACACCGGTGGCTGTGCTCCTTGCGGGAGACAGGGTGAAGGCTTTCTGTGTTGACCAGGAAGGAGTTTTGTTCCGGTCGCCATTTCCCGAAGAAGGGCTGCCGATCCTGTCGGGGGTAAAGACTGCCGACGTGAAATTCGGGGACCGCATTCACGGTTCACTCACTCCCATGCTCAACGGTCTTGAAAACCTCCGGACAAACCGGCCGGTTATTTACAACCTGCTGTCGGAAATAAAAATACAACGGCTTGCGGACAGGGAATACGACGGATGGCTGTATTTCAGTCACTCAAGGGTTAAAGCCAGAACTGATCTGGATTTCGCTGTGGAACAGATGGAGCACATTGTACTTATGATTGATCTGGTAGAGAAACAGGGAATTGCCCCTGGTGTGGAAGAACTCGATTTCAGATCCGGAAATGTAGTGTTAAAAATGAGGGAGGAGTGATCATGGCTGAACAGATAGTCGGCCTTGATATTGGTACGACCCGCATTCACGCGGTTATCGCCGAGGTGAATGAACAGGGAGTCATTGAAGCCGTCGGGATTGGTTCTACGCCGTCTCAAGGGCTGCGCAGGGGGGTGGTCATCAATATTGAAGCCGCCCTCAAGGCGGTAAACCAGGCTATAGAAGCTGCGGAGATGATGTCCGGCAGAGAAGTCGCCAGTGTAGTGACAGGGATTGCAGGAGCCCATATTGAAGGGATTAATTCCCGGGGAGTAGTGGCGGTCACCGGCAAGGGGCGGGAAATTACCAGGGAAGATATCAACCGGGTTATTGATGCGGCAAAGGCGATCGTGATTCCCATGGACAGGGAAGTGCTGCATGTGATTCCCCAGGAGTTCATTGTCGATGACCAGGGCGGGATAAAAAATCCCCTTGATATGATAGGCATCAGGCTGGAAGCCGAAGTGCATATCATTACCGGTTCTGTCACCTCCGCCCAGAATCTGCTGAAATGCATCAACCGTGCGGGGTTCCGGGTTCAGGACATTGTTCTTGAATCCCTTGCATCATCCCGGGCGGTCTTGTCGGATGATGAAAAGGAGCTGGGGGTGCTGCTGATTGATCTGGGAGGCGGTACCACCGATATCCTGGTGCATCTGGAAGGAGCGCCCTATCACACCGATGTGGTTGCTCTGGGAGGATCTCAGGTGACCAGCGATATTTCCATTATGCTCAAGACACCGATCGACTCTGCCGAGAAAATCAAGCTGGAATACGGATGCTGTTACCTGCCCTTGATAGGCGAGGACGAGGAAGTCCGTATCCCCGGTGTCGGCGGCTGGCCGGCAGCTGCCATACCGCGGCAGGAGTTGTGCAAGATCATACAGCCGCGAATGGCGGAGATCTTCAACCTGGTGAGGGAGCAGATTATCCGCAAGGATTATCTGAAGCACCTTGGCGGCGGCATTGTTCTAACCGGGGGAGGCGCGTTGATGCCCGGTGCCTGTGAACTCGCTCAGGGAATTTTCGGTATTCCCGCCAGGCTCGGTATACCGGAACGGATAGGCGGCATTGTTTCCGAGTACAAAACACCGGAGTTTGCGACGGTCATGGGACTGCTGATGTATGCAGCGGAGACGGTAGAAGGAAGAACACCGGTTTCCGCGGCAAAGAAAGGATCAACAGCGATGGATAAACTTATGAAGTGGATGAAAGAATTTTTTTAAGCTGAAATAACCCGGTCCCATATCGGGCGTTTACGCCCGGACGGACCATATTTCGCTCTTGGGAGGGGGCTATGCACATTGAAGTATTGGATGATCATGCGGACGATCCTACAGTGATTAAGGTAATTGGAGTCGGCGGCGGCGGTTCGAACGCGGTAAACAGGATGATTGCTTCGGGGGTCAGGCGGGTGCAGTTTATTGCTGCAAACACCGATTTGCAGGCCCTCAAGCGCAGTAATTCGGAACTTGTCCTTCCATTGGGGTCCAAACTGACCAACGGTCTTGGCGCAGGCGGCATCCCCGAGGTGGGAGAAAAAGCCGCTCTGGAAGACAGCGAAAAAATCAAGAAGCTGATCGAGGGTGCAGACATGGTGTTTATTACTGCCGGTATGGGCGGCGGGACAGGCACCGGTGCGGCTCCGGTTGTGGCAAGGATAGCCAGGGAAATGGGGGTCCTTTCTGTCGCCGTAGTGACCAAGCCATTCGACTTTGAAGGCGCCAAAAAGAAGACCCTTGCGGAAGCGGGCATCGCGAAACTACGGGAAGCGGTTGATACTCTCATCGTGATTCCCAATCAGAATCTGATGCAGATCGTGGACAAGCGGACGCCCATCAAGGAAGCATTTTTTATGGCGGATGATGTTCTCAGGCAGGGGGTTCAGGGTATTTCCGAGTTGATTACCATTCCCGGGGACATAAACATAGATTTCGCCGATGTGTGCACCATCATGTCGGGTAAAGGCGATGCCCTTATGGGAATCGGTATCGGGAAGGGAGAGAACCGTGCCGTTGACGCGGCGACTAACGCCATCAACAATCCTCTCCTCGACGACGCCTGTATAGAAGGTGCCAAGGGAATTTTAGTCAATGTAACCGGGGGCGAGGACATGTCCCTTACCGAGTATCAGGAAATTGTTCAAATGATTACCCAGCATGCCGACGATGACGCGTTGATCATTCCCGGAACAGTATGCGATCCGTCCTTGAGTGATGAAATCCGGGTGACCGTGGTCGCCACGGGTTTTCAGAAATCCTGCAGTGACGTAAAAGCCGCGGAGCAGACAGAGGAAGACGAAGAAGAGATCATTAAATACAAAGACTGGGTACGGATGCGGGAAGGAATTTCCCGGGACACACCCAGTCTGTTTCTTTCCGGCAGGAATTCAATTAATGACGATCTGGGTATCCCCACGGTACTGAGGGACAAGAAGTACGCCGGGCAGGGAGAATGATGAACACATTGCTCGCTCAGTACCGGGATTACCTGCAGGTAGAACGCCGCTTGAAAATGTCCACGGTGGATACCTATGTGCGGGGAATCAGTGAGTATTTTGACTGGTTGGCATCCCGCGGCGCCGATCCCCGGACGGCGGATAAACAGGATCTGGTTGATTATCTGATTACCCGCAGTGAGGAATACGCGGGGCTGAAAGGCCGGACAAAAGCGCGGCTTTTAAGCACCCTGCGGAGTTTCTATACTTATATAGTTCTTGAGGGTATCAGAAAGGACAATCCTGCAAAGCTGGTGGATATGCCGCGCTTAAAGAAATCAATTCCGGAAGTCATGACCGTAGAAGAGGTGGAGCGCTTTCTTTCCTGCATTCCTGTGAATTCTCCTCGCGGGATCCGTGACCGGGCGCTTTTTGAGCTGATTTATTCCTGCGGTCTGCGGGTTTCTGAAGCGGTAGAGCTTCTTGTGGAGTCTTTTTATCCGGAAGAAAAGCTGGTGCGGATTATCGGCAAGGGCGACAAGGAACGGCTGATCCCCCTGGGGGACGAAGCCTTATATTGGATGAAACATTATATGCGCGACGGACGGCCGAAGTTTTTGAGCCGGAGGTCGAATACCTCCCGGGTGTTCCTGAATTCCCGGGGTGAGGGGCTGAGCAGAAAGGGGATGTGGAAACGGTTCCGTGAAATTGCCGCAATGGCAGGGGTGGAGGGGAAGATTCATACCTTGCGTCATTCTTTCGCAACCCATTTGCTCCAGGGAGGAGCGGATTTACGGTCGGTACAGGAGCTATTAGGGCATCAGGATATTTCCACAACCCAGATTTATACCCACGTACATGTGGACATGCTGCAAGCAAAACACGGGTTGTATCATCCCCGGGGATGAGGATAAGGAGGCAGGAGATGAGAAATACAGACATTACCATATACAAAACCCGAAAGGCCGTGTGCATAGGTCTCTCCCTTTTCTGTATTCTCCTTGTCTGTGGGTGTGACAGTCCCCGTAAGAATTACCTGGAACGGCTTTTAAAGCTGGAATCCGCCGATGGAAGCCCAGTGGTTCCCGAGGAGCGGATACGGGAGCTTAAAAACGAAATACGAGCTGTCGAGGAAGAGGTGCGTACCTATGTAGACCTTGAGCGGGAGCTTGGTACCTTTTATAAAATGGCGGCTGTTGATTTTTTTGACGGCGGTAATTTCAGGCCCGCCCTGGAAAACTTTATAAAGGCAATGGAAATCCATGGTGAGAGTCCCTCCCTTCCGTATTACGCAGCCCTGTGCGCGGCGCATTTGGGTAAGGCTGCCGGACAGACTCCTGAACGGCAGGCGTATTACATCAGGGCAGAGGAGTATTACCTCCACTCCATAAGAATCAGTCCGGGGTTCGAGGACAGCATGTACGGTCTCGCGGTTCTGTATCTGTATGAATTGAACAGACCCGGTGACGGATTCGACTATATACAACGGTATCTGGAAATCAGACCGTCGAGTGTCAAAGGGCATTTTGTTCGGGCCGCGGCTTATGCAACGGCGGGAAGAACCGAGGATGCCATTGATGATTACCGCTGGATAGTCGATAACGCCAAAGATCCGGAGGAGCAGATTGAAGCCCGCCGAAATATAGAAATACTTATGGGAGGCGGCGCGTGATACACCTTCTGGCCATTAACCGCATTCCGAACATATCCGCCCGTACCAAATCGAGGATCGCGTCGTTGTCCGGAAGCGAGGAAGGGTTTCTCCGTCTCTGCGCCACACCATCCCTTTTGTTATCATGCCTTGATTCAAACAGGGGGCGGTCGGCTTTGGAGGCCCTGGGCCGGAGCTCGGCAGAGGACCTGTGCCGTAAAGCCTGTAACGATCAGGCATTCCTGTCGAAGAAGGGTATCCATGTCCTTTCGACAGAAACAGGGACCTGTCCCTCTTTACTTGCGGAAATACATGACCCGCCTTTTCTGCTGTATGTAATGGGAAATACTGCTTCCTTGTCTGACAACTGCATCGGTGTCGTGGGCACCAGGTATCCGTCGGGACTTGCAAGGGAAGCCGCATCGGCTAGTGCAAAGGAGCTTTGTCTTAATGGCTGCACGGTAGTATCGGGTCTCGCCTGCGGAGTGGACCAATGTGCTCACCGCGGGGCAGTGGCTTCGGGAGGAAAGACTGTCGCGGTATTGGGCTCAGGTATAGACCGGATTTTCCCCGCCAGCGGGCGCAGGCTCATATCGGGCATTGTCGAGAAGGCCGGAGCATTGGTCAGTGAATATCCGCCGGGGACCCCGCCGGCAAAATACCGGTTTCCCGAGCGCAACCGCATCATTACCGGTCTTTCCCGAGCTGTGCTTGTGATCGAAGCGCCAAAGAAGAGCGGCTCTCTCATTACCGCGGATTTCTGTATCGACTACAACCGGGAGCTGTTTTTTCACGCGGCAGGGGTAGAAAGCGCTGTTGGTACCGGCGCGTTTTCTTACCTGAAGGACGGCGCATCTTATGTGAGGTCGGCGCGGGAACTCCTTGACGCCATAGGCCTTCCATCTGCCGCAACGGTTTCCTATCCAAAAACCCTGATGGACCGTCTTAAGGATGATCTGTGTGTAGAAGAGGCTGCCTGAACATGAATGAACTTGAAGAAAGAATTCAAGCCTATCTCACGTATCTCGAGGCGATTAAAAACATGAGCCCCGAGACCATACGGAACTACCGTGCGGATTTGAGCCGGTATGTGGATTACGCGAAATCGGCTGAGTGCGGATTTGTACCGGACTTGAAGCAGGTGCGCGGTTTTCTTACTTCCCTTTCGCGGGAAAGCCTCAAGGAAAGTACGATTAACAGGATTTTTTCCTGTGTGCGCGGTTTCTATCATCACCTGTACCGGGACCAGGTTATTGATCATAATCCGTTTGATCTGGTGAAGGCATTGAAAATTCCGCGCAGACTGCCGAATTATCTGTTTCCCAGGGAACTGTCCGATTATCTGGATATCGAAGGAGACGGGCTTGTCGCGGCGCGCGACCGCGCTCTACTGGGTTTCTTTTATTCGACCGGCTGCAGGGTAAGCGAGGTGTCCGGTCTGACCCTCGACGCAATGAACCTGTCCAGAGGTACCAGCCGGGTGCTTGGTAAAGGCGACAAGGAGCGTATTGTGTTTTTGGGAAAGGAAGTCCAGGCCCATTTGAGGGAATATCTGCCCCGCCGTGATCTGCTGGTAAAAGGCAATCATTCCTTTGTGTTTGTGTCCCAATCCGGGCGCCCTTTATCAAACAGGGGCATACGGTATATCATCGACGAATATTCAAAAAAGATCGGGATGCAGAAGAACGTCAGTCCCCACACTTTCAGGCATACCTTCGCGACTCATCTGGTGGAAGAAGGAGCCGATATTCGCATCGTCCAGGAGATGCTGGGGCATTCGTCGATTTCGACTACCGGGGTGTATACCCACGGGAATCTTGATCGCCTGCGGGGTGTGTACGAATCGGCCCATCCCCACAGCCGCAGGAAATAAATGAAAGGGTTTTGCTGATGAGGCCACCGAAAAGGGAACAGGAGCAGTTTTTATGGATATGACATTACACGGCACGACAATTATTGCTGTTCGAAAAGACGGCCAGGTCGCCATGGCCGGTGACGGGCAGGTTACATTCGGAAATACAGTCATGAAAGGAAACGCCAGGAAGGTCCGGCGTTTATACGATGAACAGGTACTGGTGGGGTTCGCGGGAGCCACCGCAGATGCCTTTACCCTTTTTGAAAAATTCGAAGGAAAATTGAAGGAGTTCAAAGGGGATATCACCCGGGCGGCAGTTGAACTGGCAAAAGACTGGCGTATGGATAAAATGCTCCGCCGTCTGGAAGCGATGCTGCTGGTGGCGGACAGGAATAAAAGTCTGCTTATTTCCGGTACCGGGGACGTGGTAGAACCGGAAGAAGGGGTGATAGCCATCGGTTCCGGCGGGAATTTTGCCTATGCAAGTGCCTTGGCGTATATGGATGAAGGAAGCTTGAGTGCGAAGGATATTGCCTTTCGTTCCCTCAAGATCGCGGCACGGATCTGCATTTACACGAATGAGTCCATAATTCTGGAAGAATTATGAAGAAGATGAAGGGAATAGAAAAACTTATAAAGGTGATGAGGAATGGAACGTAATCTAGATACAATGACTCCTTTGGAAATAGTGAGGGAGCTTGATAAATACATAATCGGCCAGGACAGAGCGAAACGAATTGTGGCGATCGCCCTGCGGAACCGCATGCGCAGAAAACAATTGCCAGAGGATCTCCGCGAAGAAATTGCGCCTAAAAACATTATAATGATCGGGCCGACAGGGGTAGGAAAGACCGAGATAGCCAGGAGGTTGTCAAAACTGTGCGGCGCGCCGTTTATCAAAGTAGAGGCCACCAAGTACACCGAGGTCGGGTATGTCGGACGGGATGTTGAATCCATGGTGAGGGACCTGATGAGCGTGGCCATGTCCATGGTGAAGTCGGAACTCCAGGAGGGAGTCAAGGAAGAGGCGGAACGGAGGACAGAGGAAACCCTTTTGGACATCCTTCTTCCGGGTCTTAAGAAAAAGGAAGGGGTGAAACCCCATCCCGTAGATGACGGTATACCGCTTCTTGAATCGGTGGATGAGCCGGCAGAAAATCCGACCAGGGAGAAATTCCGCGCCATGCTCAAGGACGGAAAACTTGAAGACAAGCTGGTTGAGGTTTCGGTCTCGAAACCGGGTATGCCCACCATCGAGGTATTCGCCGGTTCAAACTTTGAAGAAATGGACCTGAATCTTGGAAATATCGGAGGGATAGGGAATATTTTCGGCAGCAAAAAAAAGAAAAAGACCACGACGGTGAAAGCTGCCCGACAGATCATTATGGCGGAAGAAATGGACAAGCTCATTGACTCAGACCGTGTGACGGAAATTGCGCGGGAACGGGTCGAGGAAATGGGGATCATTTTTATTGATGAGATCGACAAGGTTGCTGCGCGCAGCGGGCATTCCCAGGATGTGAGCAGAGAAGGGGTGCAGAGAGACATCCTGCCTATTGTGGAAGGCAGCAAGGTAAACACGAAATACGGCATTGTCGACACCTCGCATATCCTGTTCATTGCCGCCGGCGCTTTTCATATTTCAAAGCCCTCGGACCTTATTCCTGAACTTCAGGGCCGTTTCCCCCTTAGAGTGGAATTGACGGACCTTACGGCCGAGGATTTTCAGCGGATTCTGACCCAGCCGCAGAATGCCCTGACTTTCCAGTACACTGCCCTGTTAGGGGTGGAAGACGTGAGTCTTGAGTTTACCGAGGAGGCCACAAAACGCTTGAGCGAAATTGCAGCCGAGGTGAATCAGAAATCCGAGAATATCGGTGCGCGGCGGCTGCACACTATCCTGGAAAATCTTCTTGAGGAGGTTTCCTTCAACGCGCCGGAAATCCGGGGGCAGAAAATCGTGATAACCCCTGAGTATGTGGACGAGCGCCTTGGTGAAATTGTCAAGGACCAGGATTTGAGCAGGTACATATTGTAGCCCGGGCTTACGGGCGTGCCGGCTCCGGAGTGACAGAAAAAGGTAAAGGGGCATGGCAAAGGGCCCGAAAATTTGAGGTAAGAGGTAACAGAACGATGTTTGAAGGCAACAGTTTTGGCAAAACACTTGATTTGCTCCACCGGAACATGGATGTGACCATGCTCAGAAGGAGTGTCATCGCTAATAATCTCGCGAACGCCGATACCCCGAATTTCAAGCGGAGCACGATCAACTTCGAATCCGAGCTGAAGAAGGCCCTTGATTCCGAGGAGAAGGGACGTTTCGAGGCGGCCTTGACCAATGAGAAGCATATCGCCTTTGACCGGAGTATCGATTACCGGACGGTGAAGCCCAAGAAGATCCTCGACTATCTGACCACCAGCGACAACAACGGGAATAATGTAGACATAGAAGAGGAAATGATGCTCGAACTCGAGAATCAGATGCGCTACGAGATTATGGTGCGTTCAGTCGCCAACCAGTTCACCCAGATTTCAACGGTATTGAGGTAATAGGATATGGGATTATTTTCAAGCATTAACATAGCATCATCGGGTATGACCGCCCAGCGCATGCGTCTGGATGTCATCGCAGACAATATCGCCAACGCCGAGACCACCAGGACTACCGACGGGAAGGTTTTCAGGCGTTCTCGCACGATTTTCCGGCCCCGGGTGCAGGAGCCGTACTTTAAGACACCGTTCCTGCCGAAACGCCTGGATAATGGCATAGGCGACGGGGTACGGGTGGCAGAAGTGGTCAAAGACTATGACACCGACATTCGCCTGGTTTACGATCCCACCCATCCGGATGCCATCAAGGCCGGGCCGAAAGCCGGATACGTGGAAATGCCCAATGTAAATGTAGTACAGGAAATGGTGGACATGATAAGTGCCAGCCGGTCCTACGAGGCCAACGTTGCGTTGGTAAACGGATCGAAAAGCATGTTTATGAAAGCCCTGGAAATTGGCAGATGATGATGAGACCAGACTATAAGGAGGGTTGCGTACAATGAACGGCATATTTAATCCTGGACAGGCACACGGCCATGTGGTGCAGCTAGACAGAACCAATGACACCCATCTGACCGGGCGTCTTACAAAAAACCAGCCTTCCGAAGAAAAGGACGGAGGTTTTGCAGCCGCAATGTCCGAGGCCCTTCACGGGGTGAATGACCTGCAGCAGGAAAGTCTACGCTTAAACCAGCAGATGTTGCTGGATCCCGACAGCGTCGATGCCCACGATGTCACGATTGCAATGGGAAAGGCGAATATGGCCCTGCAGATTACCAAGTCGGTTGTCGATAACGCTCTCAAGGCGTATCGTGAAATAATTAACTTACGGTAGGAGCTTGTTTAGTACGTAAATAAGCATCCACAGCCGAAAGTTCATGCCAAGGGGAGGGAACATGAACGAGTGGCTTCAGAAAATACTAAACCGCATAAAGGAGCTTTGGGGGAAGTGGAGCCTTCTTCAGAAGCTCATTCTTTTCGCGGTTATTATCGGCGCGGTGGGGGCTGTGGTGCTCCTGTTCGCCCTTAACGCGAGTCCAGGTATGGTGAGTCTTATCACTTCGCCGATTACCGATCCGGAGACATTGAATAAAATCTCGTACCGTCTGGATGAAGAAGGCGTGGAACATACTGTCTCCGTCGACGGCAGGGTCTATGTCCGCGATCAGCGGACCGCCCAGCGGATGGTGGCGGTACTCATGCGGGAGGACCTTATTCCCGATACAGCCTCGCCCTGGGACGTGTTCAACCTTGACCGCTGGACGGTCACCGACTTCGAGAGGAACGTCAACCTGAGGCAGGCAATTACTCGAAGTCTGGAACAGCACATAGAAGCTTTGGAAGATATTGACCGTGCCCAGGTTACTCTTGTGCTTCCCGAAAAGGAATTGTTTTCAGAGGACCAGAAACCGGTGACCGCGTCGGTCATTCTTACGCCAACCCCCGGTTCCGATGTGAGCACCAACAGGAAAAAGATCGAAGGAATCGTAAAACTGGTGAAATTCGCCGTCGAGGGTCTGGCAGACGAGAATATAGTCATTACCGACCACCGCATGATCCAGCTTAACGATTTCGAGGACCTTGCTGACTTTGACCGTCTGGAACTCACCAAGCGTCAGCTCAAAGAAAAAAGCACCCTGGAAAACCGGTACCGTGAGGAAATCCAGAAAGCGCTTATGCAGATTTTCGGAGCCGACCGGGTACGGGTTCTTAAAGTGGATATCAACCTTGATCTGGGCAAGAAGGTCGTCAACACAGACGAGTACTATCCCATTACTCTTGTTCCCGATGATCCCAGAACTCCCTATTCCGAACTTGAGGTTATCCCTTCGGTTACCAGGTCAAAAGAGACGATCGATGAAAACTGGAAAGGCACGGGGTTTAATCCCGAGGGGCCTCCTGGAGTGGAGGGACAGGTCCCTCCGGCATACAAGGATGCCGATGGCCTGTACGGTGAGTACAACAATAACTCGGTGACCCAGAATGAGGAAATCAACAAAAGGGAAATTTTTGAAGAGAAGACTCCCTGGGAAATCATACGACAGACCATTTCCGTTGCAATTGACGGTGTGTGGACCCGCCAGTATACCGACAAGGGAACCATCAGTCTCGATGAAACCGGGAGCATAAACAGAACGTATACTCCTGTGTCTGACGAAGACCTGACGAAAGCCCGCAACCTGGTGCGCGATGCCATCGGTTACAGTGAACGCCGCGGCGACAGCGTTACGGTGGAGCACCTGCAGTTTGACCGCTCCAGCCAGTTTGCAAAGGAAGACGAAGAATACCGTAAACGCCTCCGGCTGCAGCAGACTATTATTTATAGTATGATAGGACTTGCAATCGTCATTGTGGCCCTTATTGTGTTCAGGCTCATCAGCCGTGAACTTGAACGGCGCAGACGGCTGCGGGAAGAGGAACTGTCCAGGCAGCATCAGGCAATGCGGGAGGCGGCGCTGCGCAGCGCCGAAGAGGAAGGACTGGACGTTCAGATGTCGGTGGAAGAGCGCGCCCGGATGGATATGCAGGAGAATGCCATCAACATGGCCCGGGAACATCCCGAGGATGTGGCCCAGCTTATCCGCACCTGGCTGTTGGAGGAGTAACGTATGGCCAAGAAACCCTCTGGGGCCGCCGCAGGCGGAAGTACCCAGAAAAAAACAAAAAAGGAGCTGTCCGGACGCCAGAAGGCCGCAATATTCCTTGTCACCCTGGGATCGGAAATCTCCGCGGAAATTTTCAAGCACCTGCGGGAAGACGAGATCGAGGCCCTTACCTTCGAGATCGCGCGGCTTGACAACATAGATTCCGAGGACCGTGACTCGGTACTGATGGAATTCAAAGAGCTCATGATGGCCCAGGATTTCATCACTACCGGCGGTATCGATTACGCGCGGGAGCTTCTGGAAAAATCTTTAGGCAGTCAGAAGGCTGTTGACATCATCAACCGCCTCACCAGTTCATTACAGGTCCGCCCCTTTGATTTTATCCGCAGGACCGATCCGGCACATCTGATGAACTTCATACAGCAGGAGCATCCCCAGACAATAGCCCTTATCCTTGCCTATCTTGAGCCCCAGAATTCATCGGTTATTCTGGGGTCTCTGCCTCACGAGAAGCAGTCCGATGTGGCCAAGAGGATCGCGACCATGGACCGGACAGACCCGAACATACTCCGCGAAGTGGAGCGGGTTTTGGAAAAGAAGCTGTCCACCTTGAGCTCGGAAGACTACACTGCTGCCGGGGGTGTGGAAAACATTGTCGAGATCCTTAATATGGTCGACCGTTCAACAGAAAAGACCATCATAGAAAGCCTGGAAGAAGAAGATCCGGAACTGGCAGAAGAAATCAAGAAACGTATGTTCGTGTTCGAAGACATCGTTCTTCTCGACGACAGAGCCATACAAAAGGTTCTGCGGGAAGTGGATACCGGAGAGCTGGCGAAGGCCCTCCGGGGTGTGGAAGCCGAGGTTCAGGACAAGATTTTCCGGAATATGTCCAAACGCGCCGCCGCCATGCTCAAGGAAGAAATGGAATACATGGGGCCTGTGCGGCTTAAGGACGTGGAAGAAACCCAGCAGAAAATCGTATCAATTATCCGTAAGCTCGAAGACCAGGGCGAGATTGTGGTTGCCCGGTCCGGCGAAGATGAAATGGTGGTATAGCCATGGCAAAGCATGTGTTCAGACCGATGGAAATTACAAATATCGCGAAAACGGTTGCCATCGATGCGCCTTTCAAGGAGTACGTCCCGCCAAAGAAAACCACCCCTGTAGAGGAGTATAAAGGCCCGACGGTAGACGATCTCCGGCGTGAAGCGGAAGCCTTCAAGGCAGGGTGGGAAGCGGAAAAGATGGAAATGGTCGAGGCGGCCAAAAGCGAAGCCCAGCGCATTGTCCAGGAAGCGGAAGACAAGGCCTTTGAAGAGCTGAAACAGAAAACCGACGAAGGCCAGAAGATCCGTCAGGAAGCCGAGGATGAACGGGACCGTATTGTCGCCGAGGCGAGGGAAGAGGCCGAGAAGATGGTTGCCAGAGCCCGTGAAGAAGTGGAAGGGATACGTGAAACGGCCCGCAAGGAAGGTTTTGATACCGGCCGTGAGGAAGGGTTTGATGCGGGGCGCGGCGAAGTCGAACGTCTTGTCCACCAGCTTCATACCATAATCGCCGCGGCCATTGACAAGCGTAACGAGATCATTGAGCAGTCGGAAACCCAGCTTATTAATCTTGTGCTGCTTATAGCAAAAAAAGTCGTAAAGGTTATTTCGGAAAACCAGAAAAATGTGGTGATCAACAATGTCATTCAGGCCCTGCGGAAGCTGAAGACCCGGGGCGATGTCGTGGCCAGGGTCAATCTGGAAGACGTGGAGCTGACCACCGAACATATCAAGGATTTCATGCGGATGGTAGAGAATGTGCGTTCGATAACCGTTTTGGAGGATTCCCGGGTGGACCGGGGAGGCTGTATCATAGAGACGGATTTCGGCGAAATAGACGCGCGGATTTCCAGCCAGTTCAACGAGATCGAGGAAAAGATTCTGGAGCTTGCTCCCATAATTACAAAGGAGCTGTCTTCATAATCGGTTCCCCTTAAAGAGGGAGGGAAGGGGGATGTTCGAAAAATACACTTCATTACTCGAGACACTGGATCCCATAAAGTACACCGGCGTTGTCCAGAAGGTGCGGGGGCTGCTTGTAGAGAGTTCCGGGCCCCAGGCGGTTATAGGCGAGCTGTGCCAGATAGATATTCCGAAAGGCGGCGGTACCGCCTGGGCAGAAGTCGTCGGCTTTGATGATGACATCGTTCAGCTCATGCCCTATGATTCCATAGAGGGAATTGAACCGGGATGCATGATCACCGCCATGGGAGAACGTCTTTCTGTGGCAGTATCGGACCGTCTTTTAGGCAGGGTCCTTGACAGTATGGGACGGCCCATGGACGGGAAGGGGTATGCGGGATCTGTGGAAAACTATCCTGTAATTGCGCCCCCGCCGGATGTCCTGAACCGTAAACCGATCGCAGAACAGGTTGTCACCGGTATCCGGGCCATCGACGGCCTCATGCCTGCGGGGAAGGGGCAGCGGCTGGGGATTTTTTCCGGTTCGGGAGTCGGCAAATCCACTCTTTTGGGAATGATCGCCAGGAACACCGATGCTGACGTGAATGTGATCGCCCTGATCGGCGAGCGCGGTCGGGAGGTCCAGGAGTTTATAGAGAACGATCTGGGAGAAGAGGGATTGAAACGCTCCGTCCTGGTTGTTTCCAGTTCCGATACGCCGCCGTTATCCAGGCTGCGGGGGGCCTATGTGGCAACCGCTATCGCCGAGTATTTCCGTGACCAGGGTAAAGACGTCATGCTGCTGTTTGATTCGGTAACACGGTTTGCCCGTGCCCAGCGGGAGATCGGTCTGGCTGTCGGAGAGCCGCCGGCCACACGCGGGTATACTCCTTCGGTATTTACCACCTTACCTAAACTTCTGGAACGCTGCGGTACCAACGACAAGGGGACCATCACCGGTTTTTACACCATTCTGGTTGACGGCGATGACATGGATGAACCGATTTCAGACAATGTCCGCGGTATCCTGGACGGACACATCATCCTGTCCAGGAAGCTTGCCCAGGGGTACCATTATCCTGCCATAGACGTACTCAACTCCCTGTCCCGTCTGGGTATAAAAGTCGCATCCAGGACCCATACCCAGGCGGCGGGAAAACTCAGGCGTCTTTTGGCTGCCTACAACGAATCCGAGGACCTGATAAATGTGGGGGCCTACGCCTCCGGGGCCAACCCCGTGGTGGATGAGGCCATACAAAAGCGGGCGGATATCCTGAATTTTCTTACCCAGGATATACATGAAAAGGCTCTGCTGGAAGATACGGTTCAGACCTTGTTGAACATAGCCGGTATAAAGGAAGATGAATCATGAAACGTTTTCATTTTCGTCTTGAACGCATTTTAGAGTTGAAAAAATACGCAGAAAACCAGTGGGAAATCAAACTTGGTGAAATCACCGGGCGCTGTGAGCAGCTCAAGCGTGAACTGAGGGACCTCGTATCCAGGCGGCATCAGGTTTTTATGGCGCGTACCTGCGGCGACTCGTTGCATCTGTCGGTGAGTGATACCTACATACGCAGACTGGACATGAAGAGCCGGGATATTACACGGCGTCTGGACGAGCTTGAGATCGAACGCGCGGGAATACAGGAAAAATACCTGACGGCGGCAAAAGAACGGAAAATCTATGATACATTGAAGGACAAACAGGCTGCTTCGTTCAAAAAAGAGGAAATGCGGCGGGAATATATGGAAATAGATGATGTGAACAGCGGGGCTGCGGCCCGAAGACAGGGGGGGATGAATGGCGGCTGCTAGCGGATTACGGATTACCGTGTTGTTTCTGCTTATCGCGGTACTCACACTGGCCGGACTGTTGTGGTTTGACTATCTCGGGTTGATAAACGTAAAAGAACGGTTTGCGCCGGTTCTTCAGCGTGTAGGTATCATGGCGCCTGCGCCCTTGGAAGGTGAAACCGCCGCTGATCTCCTGGATCGGGTGCGCATAGAAAAACTGTACGGCGAAATTGACCGCCGTCAGGAAGAGCTTGATAAACGGGAAGAATCCATCGCGGTAAAGGAGAATGAGCTTGAGCAAATGGTGGAAACCCTTGCGGAAAAAGAAAAAGCGCTGGAAGACAGGGAAAAATCATTCAACGAAATTGTAAAACAGTACGAAAATAGAAATGCGAACCTTAGGCAGTCCGCATTGTACTACAACGGGATGCCGCCGGAAAAGGCGGTGGAACGGATGCTTGAACTGGAAGATCAGGACCTGATCGATATTTTACGGACAGCCGAACAGTTGGCCCAGGAAGCCGGACAGACGTCCATTGTTGCTTACTGGATTTCTTTAATGCCTCCGGAACGGGCAGCTGTGGTAAACAGGAAAATGCTGAAAAAACCGGAGAGCTGACGGAGGTGAATATTGAATTTCATTGGGGTCGAGTTCGGCTACTCACAAAAGACTCCCGCTCCCAATGGCTCAACGGTTTCACGCCCAGGTACTGACGGTCAACGCGATTTTTATTCCATTTTAGAACACATCGATCATGACTCACCCCAGGAACATCAGGGTCTGCAGACTGACCAGGCGGTTGAAAACCGAAAAAATGATGGTTCATTGCGTGAATCTGTCCGGGACAGGAAGGACTCTCCCTCTCATGACAGAGAAGGTGAGGCCAGTAAACAAGCCAATCAGAAAGCTGATAAGGACGCTGCACTCACGGCTGTAGAAACCAGGCCGGTAAAAAGGCCGGCCGGGAAGGATACGAAGCCCGCATTGCTTCGCAGGGATAAAGTACTTGAACACGTGAAGCGGAAGGACCTGCGGCAAAAAAGTGATAACAACCCCGGCAAAGATCTGGATCTGTCGTCCTTTTTGCAGGGCGGTGCCTTTGAAGAAGCCAAAGAACTGAAGCCGGGATCTGGAGGAAAGACCGCATTCCTTGGTTTGAAAGACCTTGGTTTGAGGGAAAAGGATGTGCGGACAGTACTTCTTGACCGCGCGAAGGCCCATGAATCCGGCCTGGGTATGGTAATGGCACAAGAGGGGGGCGAAGCAGGAGAGATACGCAAGGGGGGCTTTTCTGCCCTGAATGCCAGGAAGTCCCAGTCCCTTAAAATGACATCCTTGCGGGAAAGGCTTACAAAAGGGAAGGGCCGCGAAAAGGACGCGCTGGAGGAAGCTCTTTCTCAGCGCCGCCAGAATCATGAGCCCAGGGTCAGCATTGTGGATCTCCGGGAGACAAAGCTCCGGGAACTCCTTGGTCAGGCACCTGTGGACGGCGGTCAGTCAGAAGAGACGGGAGAACTCCTTGAACTTGGCGGGGAAGCCCCTGACATCAAACAGGGTTTTCACATGCAGGATACATCGGAATTGAGGATGCGTCATGACGCTCCTTTAGCTTCCGGTGAAGCCAACCGGTTCCGTCAATTCATGAAAGAGCAGGGCAATGCGGATATTGTCCGGGACGCGAAGCTGACGATAAAAGATGAATCAACCGGAGAAATCAGGCTCATACTGAAACCGGAAAGGCTTGGAGAAGTGCGGATACGTCTTTCTTTGGAAGATAACCGTATAGCCGGACGGATAATTGTCGAAAATAATACTGTACGGGAATACTTCCAGGCGAATATGGCCGACCTGCTGCAGGAATTTGAAGCCAGCGGCTTCGGTAATACGAGTCTGGATGTGTTTGTCCGTCAGGACCAGTCCCATGGCGGCCGTGAAAAGGCCCCGCAGTATTCGGTACAGGAAGCCGCCGAGACCTTCGAACAGGCCGTCGGTCATTTTAACGGGCAGGACGAAAGTCTTGTGAACCTCATGGTGTAGGAGAAAAGATATGGAAATCCTTACGACGATGGATGCCCAGCAGAAAGCCCTGACAAGTTTTCAGGTTGATGCTTTCAACAAGAAGCTCAGCGAAGGCCGGGAAGTCTCCAATGTGCTGGACAAGGACGATTTTTTGAAAATCCTCATTACCCAGCTGACCCATCAGGACCCGACGGAACCCATGAAGGACAAGGAGTTCATTGCCCAGATGGCACAGTTCTCCTCTCTTGAGCAG
Organism: Spirochaetales bacterium; assembly: GCA_016935695.1. Classification (GTDB taxonomy): domain Bacteria; phylum Spirochaetota; class Spirochaetia; order JC444; family Marispirochaetaceae; genus JAFGQL01. Next base: position 44,644 of record JAFGQL010000076.1, on the reverse strand, counting down.
ATGACCAACATGGCAGGGGAATTCGGGAAACTCGCGCGGTCATTGGAATCGGGACAGGCAATGGGTCTTTTAGGACGGCAGGTTGAAATAATCCGGGGGGATGAAGTTATCGCCGGTACCGTAGAAGCGGTAAAGGGCAAGGAATTCCCCCAGCTGTTGGTGAACGGAACCTATTACGGGTTTGATGAAGTAGAACGAGTAAGTATGTAGGCTAAAGAAGGAGCGAAAGCAATTTATGATGCGATCATTATACGCCGGTGTGTCCGGTCTGCAGAACCATCAAGTGCGGATGGATGTACTTGGTAACAACATTGCCAACGTAAACACGGTGGGTTTCAAAAAGGGCAGGGTGAATTTTCAGGACATGCTTTCCCAGACCATGCAGGGGGCGGCAAAACCCACCGACGAAGTCGGGGGCGTCAACCCCAAGCAGATAGGTCTGGGGATGACCATCGCCACCATTGACACAATTCATACTCAAGGTTCTCTCCAGACAACCGGAGTTATGACCGACCTTGCCATACAGGGTAACGGGTTTTTCGTTCTCCGTGCCGGAGAAAAGGAATTCTACACCCGTGCAGGTAATTTCGGCATTGATGAGAACGGTCTATTGGTGAACCCCGCCACGGGCTTGAGGGTCCAGGGCTGGCAGGCCAGACAGATCGGCGGTGAACCCTTCATTGCCACGGCTGCAGATGTGGAAGACCTTGTTATACCCGTTGGGTCAAAAGACCCCGCCTCCGCCACCAGTGAAGCCTACCTTGCCTGTAACCTCGACAAGCGTACCGAAGAGCTCCCGGCAGATGCGACTGAAGCGGATATAGTTGAACGTACCTGGTTTACCGATCAGAAGATATACGACAGTTTCGGCAATACCCACACCATGCGGGTTAACTTTACCAAGGTCGTCGGCGCGCCCAATTCGTGGACAGCGACAGTTCTTGTCGATCCCGACGAAACCGGTGCAGACACCACCAACGTTTTGGCGGAAGTCGGAGCCGAGAACAACGGGTCAAACCAGTTCATCATTAACTTTTCCAACCTTGGAACAATTGAGTCGGTAACCGATGCCCAGGGCGACCTCCTGAATGAGGGGGCGCTCCAGGTGCAGGTAAGTTTTGATGTTCCCAATGCCAACCCCGATGCCGAAGGCAATGTGCTCCGTCAGACCTTCAATCTTAACCTGGGGACGGTGGGTGAAACCACCAATACGGTTACCCAGTTTGCCGATAAAAGTTCGACCAAGGCTTATAAGCAGAACGGGTATACCATGGGCTATCTTGAATCTTTCAAGATAGATCAATCCGGAAAGATTACCGGCGTGTATTCCAACGGTACCAACCGTCTTTTAGGACAGGTTGCCCTGGCCGGATTCACCAATCCCGGCGGTCTTGAAAAAGCCGGAGATTCAACTTACGTGGTGTCCAACAACTCAGGCGACCCCAATATTTCCGAAAGCGGTGTGGCCGGGAAAGGCAAGCTGATTGCAGGGACTCTGGAAATGAGCAACGTAGACCTGGCTGAACAGTTTACCGACATGATCGTGACCCAGAGGGGTTTTCAGGCCAACTCGAAAACCATTCAGACCAGCGATCAGATGCTGCAGGAACTCTTGACCCTCAAACGGTAAGGGAGTGATAATATAACGGCCCTTGTTATGAGGGTGTAATCAGGCACCGGAAGTATTCCGGTGCTTGTGCTTTTACGTTACAGGAGGCCGCGGCCCTGTACCAAACGGAGGAAGCGGAACCGGATGATTAAAGTAACCAAGCTGAACGGGACATCGTACTATGTCAATCCTCATCAGATCGAATACATTGAACTGAATCCAGATACGACCCTTATCATGCTTTCCGGCAAACGCCTGGTGGTAAAAGAAGACTATGACACGATTTTTTCTGATATAGTGGAGTACCGAAGGCTTATCGGAGCCTTTAAAAACGAGGAGTAGGAATGGATTTAGGAACGATTATCGGTGTAATCCTCGGTTTCGCCATGATTCTGATGTCGATTCTCACCGGGGGCGGACAGCTCGGTTCATTTGTGGATATACCTTCGATTTTCATGGTTATCGGCGGGTCTTTCGCCGCTCTGTTGGTAGCGAACCCCCTTCAGCGGGTCCTGGGCATCATGAAGTACATTAATCATACCCTGAAAGTGTACAACTGGGGTGAGGAAACAATTATTTCGACCCTGGTTAATTTCAGCGAGAAAGCCAGACGTGAAGGACTTCTGGCCCTGGAAGACGATCTGGAAGAGGTCGAAGTTGAGTTCATGAAAAAGGGCATACAGCTTGTGGTGGACGGGACAGACCCGGAAATCATCAAGAACCTCCTGTTCAATGAACTGAACCAGATCCAGGAACGACATGCATCGGGGATCAAGATTTTTGACGACTGGGGCAAACTTGCTCCCGCCTTCGGCATGATCGGTACCCTGGCGGGGCTTATTTCCATGCTTGCCAATTTGAGCGATCCTGATGCCATCGGCTCAGGGATGGCCCTCGCCCTTATAACCACCATGTACGGAGCAATCTTCGCAAACCTTGTACTCATCCCGATGAAAGGTAAACTTGAAGACAAGGACAAGGATGAGGTTCTGGTCAAGGAAATCATGATCGAAGGCATTCTTTCCATACAATCCGGAGACAACCCCAGGATTCTTGAGGCAAAACTCATTTCCTTTCTTCCTCCGGCCCGCAGGGAAGCGATACTGGCCGAATCCAGTAGTGACTAGGAGTCTGTTATGGCCGAGTTCAAGAAGAAGAAAAAATGTCCCGAAGGTGCCCCTGACTGGATGCTTACCTACGGAGACATGGTCACCCTGTTGCTGACCTTCTTTGTCATGATGTATACCACTGCCGAGGTAGACGGGTCGGAGCTCAAGCTCATCCTCGCCGCCTTTTCTGGGCTGGGTATTTATGAGGGCGGGAACACCCTCGAGGCCGGCCGCCTTGCGGAACTGGGCAACAATGTGATGACGCTGCCCTCTCTGGAGAAGGGCCGGGCCCTGGACAAGGCGCGGAAAAGCGCCATCAGCCAGTTTCAACCGGAAATAAAAAGCAACAAGGTCCGCATTACCGAGGATGAGCGGGGGCTGATCATCAGTCTTGCCGCCGATTCCTTTTTCCGTCAGGCAAGTGCCGAGGTGGATATAGAAAACACCCGCGAACTCCTGTTCAAACTTGCCGGGCTGTTAACCGGTTTGAGTGACCGGAAGTTCCGTATAGAAGGGCATACCGATTCGATGCCCACTGATCCCGACGGCCCCTGGCCGACAAACTGGGAACTCTCTGCCGACAGGGCCATTAACACCCTCAAGTATCTGACCGAACTTGGGGTACCGGAGAACAGGTTTCAGGTTTCCGGTATGTCTGACACCGTGCCGTTGGCCAGTAATGACACACCGGAAGGCAGGGCCTATAACCGGCGGATTGATATTGTGATCCTTTCTGAAGGACACTTGTGAAATACCTACTTTTTTCTAGGAGTTATGTATGGCAGATGATGATGTAGTATTTGGCGAAGACGAGGTCGCGGAAGGCCCCGGTGCAGAGGGTCCGAGGGGCGGGTTTTTACCGGAAATAGTCATTAAGATACTCAAAATTGTCGCCATGGCTCTGGTTGCCATCATTTTTATTGTAACAGTGGTTATCGTAACAATGAAAATCATGACCCGGGGTACGGTTAACCAGAGTTATCCTGCTTCAAGTCCTGAATATGCAGGGGAACCGGATATTTTGCTGTGGTATGACGGTATTGAGGAAATACGTACCCGGACGGCGGATGCCAACCCCATGACGGTTATCGTCAAGATCATGCTGGGATATGAAAAAAACAACAATGCCCTGACCGGTGAACTGGTACAGCGTCAGCCGCCTTTTCAGGCAAAGATCAGGGCTTTTTTCGGCAGGAAGGTGGCATCCGAGCTGACGGCAAAAAACGAGGAAGCCCTCCGGCAGGAATTGAAGGAAACCATAAACAGAGATTTGACCACCGGCAAGATAATGGATGTGATCATCATGAATCTGCAGGTCCTGGATTTCTAGGCCCTGTTACACTGCCGGCAGCCCCGGAAGTAAGGAAATCGTTGGCATACCGGGCCTTATGCCGTATACTGACTCATAGGGAGTGGAGCCTGACACATGAATGAAGTTTTAAGCCAGGATGAAATTGACCAGTTACTCACAGCTATTTCATCGGGCGACATCGAAGCGGAAGAAGTAAGCGCCCAGACCGATCAGCGCCGGATAAAGATTTATGACTTCAAGCGCCCGGACAAATTCTCAAAGGAACAGATCCGTACCGTTTCGATCATGCATGAAACCTTCGCCCGTCTTACAACGACGGCCCTTTCCGCCCAGTTGCGGAGTATGGTCCATGTGCATGTGGCTTCGGTAGACCAGCTGACTTATGAAGAGTTCATCCGCTCCATTCCCAATCCTACAACCCTCGGTATCATCAACATGGACCCTTTGAAAGGCAGCGCGGTCCTGGAAATAGACCCGGCAATCACCTTTTCCATCATAGACAGGCTTTTCGGCGGCCAGGGGGAAGGCACCAAGATTTCCCGGGACCTTTCAGATATCGAACAGGCAGTCATGGAAGGCATTATCGTGCGGATACTCGGTAACCTGCGGGAAGCCTGGAGTACCGTAATTGACTTGCGGCCCCGCCTTGGGCAGATTGAAACCAATCCTCAGTTCGCCCAGATTGTCCCGCCGACGGAAATGGTTGTCCTTGTAACCCTGGAAACGAAAGTCGGTGAAGTCGAAGGGATGATGAATTTCTGTATTCCCTATCTGACTATCGAGCCCATTATTTCAAAGTTATCAGCCCAATATATGTATTCCACAGTACGAAGCGGCACCACGACGGAAAACATGAATATTCTGAAAGACAGACTTTCTACTATAGGAGTTTCCGTAGTTGCCGAAATTGGTAGTATGGACCTGATGGTCCGCGACATTATGTCCCTGCGTCAGGGAGACATTATCCGTCTTCAGAATGTGAGGACAGGGGATCCAATGGTCCTGAAAATTGAGAACCGGCGGAAATTCCTGTGCAGACCGGGAATGGTCGGCAATAAGGTCGCGGTGCAGATTACCACAAGGTTAGAGGATATTACCAAAGAAGAGTTCGAAGAACTCGATGTGGAAGGAGAAGAGTAAGATGAGTGATGGATCCCTCTCCCAGGATGAAATAGATGCTTTGTTGCAAGGCGGCGGCGGTTTCGATTTAGGTTCCGGCGGCGGTTCCAGCCAAAACTCTGGCTTGAGCGGCAATCAGCTTTCTGAATTTACTTCCATTATTCAGGGCAATACATCCACCCAGTCAGGAAATTTAGGCGGGATGATCGGCAAGACTGTCACTATCGGTACGCCGGCGGTGGAAGAAATAACCCGAGAGGATTTTCTTTCCTCTGCCCCTGATGAAGTAGTAGAGGTACGGATCGACCTGACCGAAGCGGTGAGCGGCGATCATTCCTATATTTTCCCGGCATCCATAGCCACGATGATCGCCGGCCACATGATGGGCCAGGATCAGATAGAGCTGGATGACGCGGCCCTTTCTGCCCTTTCCGAAGCAGGGAATACCCTTGCTGGTGGACTTGCGACGGCACTTGGGGAAAAAGCGGGGGGAACCGTCATGACGGCTCCCGGTGAAACCCAGAAGACTCTGAAGGCGAGCGTGCGTTTTGATGACGAGCGCTATGTCCGGGTCACCTATCCGGTAACCATTGAAGGTGAAGCCCCCGGCGAATATTACGAGCTGTTTTCACTTCCCATCATTACAGCACTTTCCTCGAGCCGTTCACAGGGAGCCCCTGACATGGGAGCTGCCATGGGTATGGGCCAGCCCGGCCGCGGAATGCAGTCTCCTGCAGCCCAGCAGGCCATGAATCCGATGATGAACATGGGTGGCATGGGCAATATGGGCGGCATGCAGGGCGGAGTGGGCGTACAATCCGTCCAGTTCCCCAATTTGTATCAGCAGCCATATGCGGGGGATCAGGGAAATATCGGTCTTCTCATGGATGTGTACATGGAGATGACCGTTGAGCTCGGGCGTACGAAACGGCTTATCAAGGAAATTCTTTCCATGGGAGAAGGGACTATTATAGAGCTGGATAAACTGGCCGGAGAACCGGTAGACATTCTGGTAAATCACAAACTGATCGCCCGGGGAGAGGTTGTTGTCATTGACGAAAACTTCGGCGTCCGTGTAACCGAGATAGTATCGCCCATGGATCAGATAGCGGAATATTGAGAGTCAGTATGGTGAACCTCCGGCCTGTCGTTCTTGTCCTGTGGTGTTTTATTGTATCTGTTACTCTCTTTTCCCAGGAGCTTCCTGTGGAAGGAGATACTGCGGCACAAGGGGAAGAAGCTCCAGGTGAAACCGATGAAACAAACCTTGTTTTTACGGAAGACCTTCCCGAGGATACCCAGCTGCAGCAGGACACATCGTCGGTATGGACGTACGTTTCGGTCCTTCTTGTTCTTGCGGTTATTGTAGCGGGTATATATGTACTCTTCTATTTCATGAAGAAGGCCCAGGCTGTCCGTTATGGCGACAGTGACGAGATACGCGTTGTGTCATCCAGGGCCCTGTCCAACACAAGGCATCTGTTCATCATCGAGATCGGCAATGAGTTTTCCCTTATCGGCTCGGCGGAGAACGGGATAACTCACCTTAAAGATCTCTCTGACCCTGAAACCATAGACCGTCTCCGGATGGTCTCCTCTGAAAAGCCGACATCCGGGCGTGAACGTTTTCAGGATATTCTATCCAGTCTTATGCCCGGACGGTCCCGCCGTACAGAAGAAAACTCCAATACCTCCAGCAAATCTGCCCTCGAGACAGAAACAGCCAAGACTTTTCTGAAAAGACAGCAGGATAGATTAAAAAAACTATAGCGTATTCCCCGTCACCTGTGCTATTATAGTTGGTAACTGAACCTGGGGGGGGGATGAAAAAAGTCATTGTGTGTCTCGTTATAGCAATGACTGCTATACACGGGTCGTTGGTATTTGCCCAGGAAGCGGCACCGCAGACAGGCGGGCTGTTTCAGAACGCAAACACGGCCGAGAACACATTAAACATTCCGTTTGTCAATCTCAATATACGTGATGCCCAGAGCAATCAGGAAGTGGCGTTGTCGCTCCAGCTTCTGCTGCTCATTGCCATCATCACCCTCTCTCCGTCTATCCTTATATTGTGTACATCCTTCTTGAGAGTCGCGATTGTTTTTGATTTCATAAAGCGGGCGTTATCTCTTCAGCAAGTACCGCCGAACCAGGTCCTCATGGGAGTGGCCTTGTTTCTGACGCTGTTCATTATGTGGCCGACATTTTCCACTATCTATGATAATTCATTCAAACCCTTCGCCGAAGGGGATATTGATATTGCCACCATGTACGATGAACTCGAAAGCCCTCTGAGAATTTTCATGTACCGGCAGATGCAGGGAAGTCCCAAGACCATCACCCTGTTCATGCGTCTCGCCGGATTATCAAAGCCTGCGAATTTGTCAGAAGTTCCGACCTATGTACTTATTCCCGCTTTTGTACTGAATGAGCTGAATGTGGCCTTTAAGATAGGTATTCTCCTGTTTGTTCCGTTCATCATCATTGATATGGTGGTGGCTTCTACCCTTATGTCAATGGGGATGATAATGCTGCCGCCGATCATGATTTCAATGCCCTTTAAGCTCATTCTGTTTGTGCTTGTGGACGGGTGGGGACTCATAACCGAACAGGTAATCAGGAGTTTTGGATGACTTTGGGTTTTGTGGCAAGTATTGTACGCTCGGCTATTTTTCAGATACTGCTCATATCGGGCCCTGTGCTCATTATCAGCGTACTGGTTGGTCTTGTGATTTCGGTATTTCAGGCGACAACTTCCATTCAGGAACAGACACTGACCTTTGTACCGAAAATCATTGCCATTTTTCTGACGGTTGCAATTTTAGGCCCCGTTATGTTTACCCTTTTAGGTGAATACACGGTAGCGCTTTTTGAACAGATTCCGGATATGCTGTTTTAGGATGGCACGGGCACCACGGAGGGGTTGTTCCGGTTCGTCCGGGCCCCTGAGAGATGTTCCATTTTTTTGGGGAGGGGAATGGAATTTAACAGGCTTCTAGACAATGTATATGTATTTCTTCTCGTGTTCAGCCGGGTGTTCGGACTCCTTTCGGTTGCGCCCCTGCTTTCATCGTCCGGTATTCCCGGCATTGCCCGGGTCGGCCTCACATTCTTTACCGCTTTCGCCCTTACTCCCATGGTGGCTGCCGCAGGGTACCCCATACCCGACAACGGTTTTTCTTATGCGACCCTGGTGGTGGGCGAATTGCTGATCGGTATCATTATAGGCTTCTTTCTGACCATCATGTATTCCGCGTTTCTCATGTCCGGTCAGTTTTATTCCTTTCAAATGGGGTTCGGCGCGTCAGTGGTATATGACCCTCTCGCCCAGGTGGAAATACCCCTCATCGGCCAGTTCTTGAATCTCGTGGCGATGTTTGTGTTCATGACCGGAGGTACCATCCTTACCCTGTTTATAAAAGGGCTGTATAATTCATTTCTTGTGCTTAAAGCCGGCGACCTTGCAGCGAATGTGGAAGAGCTTGCCATGTTCATGCTGAAAGGTCTTGTTGAACTTTTCGCCCAGTCAATTGTCATAGCCCTTCCCATTCTCGGTACCCTGATGCTCGTATCGGTTACCATGGGTCTTCTTGCCAAGGCTGCTCCCCAGATGAACCTTCTCATGCTGGGTTTTCCCATCCAGATAGGACTTGGGTTTTTTATTCTGTTCATTTGTGTACCGTTTCTGATGGAGTATTTCGCAAAGCTTCTCGATTACACCCTGGAACAGATCATGGCATTCCTTTCCCTGTACGGGTCTGAAACCCGGTATTTTTCCTTTATATACAGAGGTCTGGCATGACCCGCGGTATCTTCCTTGACGAATTATACGACCGGCCCGGATTTTCCCGTTTCGACATTCACTTACAGTGGTTTGCTGCCGAGGATGAAGGCCGGACCGAAGACGCGACAGAACAGAAAATCCGTAAGGCCAGGGAAGAAGGAAAGGTTGCCAAATCACCGGAGTTCGTCTCGGCCATCACCCTTCTGTTTCCCATCCTGACCATAGCCGTGTTGGGAAAGTCCATGCTCACTACCTGCGGCGAAATGCTCAAATATTTCTTTTCTGCCGCAATTGAAAACGACGTGACAAGGGACCCCCAGATTGTAACGGTTTTTTACTATTATTTTTTCAAACTGACCCTGCCCGTATTTGGTATTGCGGTCCTGTCGGCACTGATCGCAAATCTCCTCCAGGTAGGCTTTCTGTTTACCACCAAGACCATCGTGCCGGATTTTAAACGTATTGTCCCCAATTTTTCGCGGTTTCTTCAGAAATCATTCTTTTCCGGGGAAGCCCTGTTTAATCTGACAAAATCAATCGTAAAAATAGTGATCATCGGCCTCATTGCCTACCTGAACATACGCAGCAACCTTGGCAAGATGATACATTTTGTTCATGTACCCTTCATGGTTTCGGTTTCAACCCTGTCGGTAATCGCCCTGAAGATCATGGTGGAAGCCGCGGTGGTCATGCTGGTCATATCACTGCCCGACTATATGTTTCAGCGCCACCAGCATCTTGAGTCATTGAAAATGACCAAGCAGGAAGTAAAGGAAGAGCGGAAACAGAGTGACGGAGATCCCCTTATAAAAAGAAGGCTGCGGGAGCGTATGCAGCAGATCCTGAGCCAGAACATGATGGAGAATGTGCCGAGGGCCGATGTGATCATCACCAACCCGACCCATTACGCAATAGGGATTGAATGGAAACGGGAATCTATGACGGCGCCTATGGTGATAGCCAAGGGCCAGGATAACATGGCTTTCCGTATACGGGATATCGCCCGGGAGCACAGCGTCCCCCTGGTAGAGAACAAACCTTTAGCCCGTGCTTTATATTCGGAAGTGGAAATCGGCGACGAGATTCCGGAAAAATACTACGAAGTAACCGCTCTGGTACTGGCCCAGGTATACAAACTTTCCGGCAGGGCTGAGGAGGCCGTTTAATGGCAGATGTAAGCCAGGTGTTTTCAAACGCCTTTCTACGACAAAAGAGTGACCTGTATGTAGCAGGGGGTGTCCTCATCGTAGTCATGATGATGATCATCCCTCTTCCGACAATACTGTTGGATATCCTGATGACCTTCAACCTGGTCTTGAGCCTTCTGATAATCCTCATCACCCTGTACACCCGGAGGGCCCTCGAGTTTTCGGTGTTCCCGACGGTGCTGCTGTTGTCGACGGTTTTCGGTCTTGCCCTCAATGTATCGTCGACCAGGCTGATCCTTTCAAAGGGCATAAATTTCGACGGCCAGATTGTCCGGGCCTTTGCTACCTTCGTTACCGGGACAGAGGGGACAGAAGGTCTGGTGATCGGGGCCATCATTTTCATAATTATCATTGCCGTGCAGTTTGTGGTAATTACCAAAGGCGCAACACGGGTTGCAGAAGTAGCCGCACGGTTTACCCTCGATTCACTTCCGGGAAAACAGATGGCCATCGAGGCGGAGTATAACTCCGGGGCCCTCACCGAAGAAGAGGCAACAAGGAAAAAGAACGAGCTTCAGCGGGAAGTGGATTTCTACGGAGCAATGGACGGTTCATCCAAGTTTGTGTCGGGTAACGTAAAAGTCGGTATTCTTATTACCCTGGTGAATGTAATCGGCGGTCTGATAATCGGGATGACCCTGCACCAGGAACCCTTGGATGTGGCGGTGAACACGTATGTGCTTCTGACCATCGGCGACGGGCTGGTGAGCCAGTTTCCTGCGCTGCTGGTTTCCACCGCCACGGGTATTATCGTGACCAGGGCCATTTCCGACGGAACCTTCGGTTCCGATGTATCCACTCAGTTTACCAGTCAGGGACGCATTTACTGGATAGCAACCGTCACACTGGTTATTTTAAGCATCTTGCCCGGGTTCCCCTGGTATGTCCTCCTTCCCATGGCGTTTCTTTCCGGCTTCATCGCCTACCGCCTGTCCCGGAAAGAGGTAGTCAAGGAACGCGAGGCGGAAGAGTCAAGCAAGGCCGGCAAGGATGCCGAAACTCCCGTGGAATTTTCGCCTGTGGTTCCTGTCGATCCCCTTTCCCTGGAACTGGGCTACGGCCTTATACCCCTCGTGGACAAAGACCAGGGAGCGGAACTTTTGGACCGTATTACCCGTATCCGAAGGGAAACGGCCCTGGATCTTGGCCTCGCGGTACCAAGAATCCGCATTATTGACAATATGCGCCTCGAGCCGTCCGAGTACTGTATAAAAATCAAAGGGGTGGAAACCGGCAGGGCCTCCATCCGGACCGGCCAGTTCCTGGCCATCAATCCCGGTTCGGTAAGCGAGGAAATCGAAGGAGAAAAAACCACCGATCCGGCATTCGGTCTTCCGGCTTTTTGGATCGGCGAGGAGAAAAGAGATGCAGCCGAACGGTCGGGATATACCGTGGTAGATTCTCCCTCGATTATCGCCACCCATCTTACCGAGGTCATCAAGCGGAACGCTTTTGAAATGCTCGGCAGACAGGAAGTCAAAAAGATACTCGATGAACTGAGAGGCGATTATTCGGCAGTGGTTGACGAAGTGCAAAAGGCGTTGACCCTGGGAGAAGTACAGAAAGTCCTCCAGGGCCTACTTGCGGAATCGGTTTCCATCAGGAACATGGTTCCCATTCTGGAGACTCTTGCAGATTTCGCGGCGGTAACCAAGGACGTGTCGTTCCTGGTAGAGAAGGTCCGCCAGACTCTCGGACGGCAGATATGCCTTCAGTATGTGGATGAGGACAAGAAACTCCATGTCCTTACCATTAATCCCGGGGTTGAGCAGGCCATAATCGACTCCCGGACTGAGACTTCCGGCGGTATAGTCGCGGGGCTGGAACCGGGGTTCTACCGTAAATGGATCAACGCGGTCATTAATGCGGTGCACACAATACAGCAGCAGGGCTTCATGGCGGTGCTGTGGTGTTCCGAGGCCGCCCGGTATCTTGTCAAAAACAGTTTAAAAAGGGAACTTCCCGATATCGTGGTACTCTCAGTACCGGAGGTACCGGGAGATATCACCATCGAAGCGCTTGGCGAAATCCAGGTAGAGGAATAGGGACACTATGGAATACTTTACAGAACAGGCAACATCACACTCGGAAGCCCTTAACCGGATACGGCAGAAATACGGCGAGCGGGCGAAAATACTGAATCACCGGACCATACGTATGGGCGGATTTTTAGGTATGTTCCGGCGGGAAGGAATAGAAATCAGCGGGTATATCTCCAATGAACTGCAGAGGCGCAAGCAGTTCGATCTGGAAGAAGAAAAAAAGAAAATACTGAATACCGTGAAAAGTGATGTGTCCATGAGCCAGGTTCTGAAAGCGCTGGACGGCATCAACCAGAAACTCGACACAAAACTTACTGGCGATCCTCCAGATGCTGACCATGAATCCATCATAAAGATCAGGAACCTTTTAAGCGAGAATGAGTTCGCATTTTCCTTCATTCAGGACATTCTGGACAGGCTCAAACGGGAGCTGGCTCTGGATGATCTCGAAAACTATCATATCGTACAGGATTCAGTTGCCCGGTGGATAAGCGAAAAGATCAGCATCTATACACCCCAGGAATTTCCCAAAACGATGATTCTGGTAGGTCCGACAGGGGTAGGCAAGACAACAACCATCGCCAAGCTTGCTGCCATTTACGGATTGAACACCGAAGGGAAAAATTCAAAGTCGGTAAGGATGATTACCATAGACAATTACCGTATAGGCGCCAAAAAGCAGATTGAAACTTACGGTGAAATCATGAATATTCCCGTTGACTGTGTGGAGACTTACCAGGACTTGCAAAAGAAGATTACCCTCTATGACGGCGTGGATCTGGTCCTGATCGACACGATCGGGAAAAGCCCCCGGGATTACGTGAAGCTGGCGGAGATGCGCGAAATGCTGGACGCGGCAGGCAACAGGGCGGAGGTGTTCCTTGCCATGAGCGCGACCACAAAGGCTTCCGACGTAAAGGAAATACTCAGACAGTTCGAACCCTTTAAATACAACGCGGTTATCATGACCAAGCTCGATGAAACCATGCGCATCGGCAATATTATTTCGGCCCTGTCGGAGAAGGGGAAACCCTTCGCCTTCATCACCGACGGACAGAATGTACCCCAGGATATCGAAGAAGCGACGGTATCGCGACTGATGAAACAGATAGAAGGCCTTAAGGCCAGCACATTATCCTTAGCACGATAAGGTCCAGGAGAGCATAATGACTGATCAAGCAGAACAGTTACGGGAGATCATGAGGAGTAAAACCTCGGAGGGGACATCAAAAACGCGGATTATTGCTGTTGCGAGCGGAAAGGGCGGTGTCGGCAAGACAAATCTGTCCATAAACCTTGCCCTTGCGTACGCAAACATCGGAAAAAAAGTGATAGTCATGGATGCAGATCTTGGGCTCGCCAATGTAAATGTCATATTGGGCATTATTCCCAAATACAATCTTTACCATGTGATCAGAAAACAGAAAACCATGAAGGACATCATCCTGGATACGAATTACGGTATCCAGATCGTCGCGGGAGCATCAGGGTTTTCCAAGATTGCCAATTTGAGCGATGAAGAAAGGGATGTGTTTATCGAGGAATTAGCCGAGCTGTCCAATGCCGACGTCATCATCATCGACACTTCAGCAGGGGTTTCAAACAATGTTCTGTCCTTTATTGCCGCGGCTGATGATGCCCTGATCGTGACCACGCCCGAGCCTACGGCCATTACCGATGCCTACGGTATCATTAAAATCATTGCTACTGAAATTGATAATATGAACCTTGGCCTGAAGCTCATTGTGAACAGGGTAAAATCCGTGACCGAAGGGAAAAAGGTGGCCGAACGTGTCATTAATATTGCGGGACAGTTTCTTAACCTGAAGGTGGACTACCTCGGCTATGTCTATGAGGACCCTATTGTGTCCAGTTCGGTAATAAAACAGAAACCGTTCATAGTGGTTGATCCGAACTCCCGGCCGGCGATCTGTGTGAAGCATCTTGTCGGCAGGCTGGAAAAGGTGGAATTTAAAGAAGGGAGCGGGGTGTCTAAATTCATTAAACGGCTGTTCAAACGGATGTAAGGTCTCGTGAAATGTGTGTTCGGTACGCGCCGGGGAATCAGCGCAAAAAGTTCACGCTTGACGATACCTTTGTTTTCTCATAGTCTTGTAAAAGGAGAAGCTGGGAGGTAAAAGGCTTGTTTACGGTAAAGGCGGCAGCGGTCGTTGGGATCGCGGCACTGGCAGTATCATTTTTCGTAAGCCTTGCCACAGGGGCGGGTTTTCTGCGGGCCTTGTTACGCTCAGGGTTGAGCGGCAGTGCTTTTTTTGCCATTACTGCGGGTACCGAGATGCTGCTGAAGCAGTTCCTTCCTGAATTATTTGAACCTGCCGATGTCATATCTTCACACAAGAGAGACACGGAAGAAGCTGACGGAGAAAACAGCAATCAGATAGATATACTGCTTGGCGATGACGGGGACAACCCCAGTTCGTCTTCAAGCAGCGACACAGCGGATCATACGGTTTTTTACAGCGGGGAGCCCCGGGTCCAGAACAATGCCCCGGCTGATGATTTCATAGAAGAAGTAAGCGCGGTGGATGATGCAGACGACTTGGAAGAAGCCGGTTCTGATGAGCCCTTTCGCGATGATGACGGGGTCGAGGAACTGCCGAGTATGGATAATTTTTCCGACACCTTTGAAACCTTTGTCTCTGACGGGCCAGACGATGACGGGCCGGTTTCAGGCGCTCGTGATCTGGATGTGGACATCATGGGTGATCAGCAGAACGTTGAAGATGTCGTTCGGGCGGTACGGACAGTTTTGAAAAAAGACCAGGAAGGATAAAGTATGTCTGAGACATTGATAAACGGTAAGACAGAAGAAGAGCTTTGGGCTGAATACAAAAAATCCCGGGAACCGAAAATCCGTGACGCCTTTGTACGCCAATACGCGCCGTTGGTAAAGTATGTAGCCGGGAAGGTTGCCATGGGGATGCCCCACAATGTCGAGTTTGACGATCTGGTTGGTTTCGGGGTGTTCGGGCTTATCGATGCCATCAACAAGTTCGACCCCGACAAGCATGTAAAATTCAAAACGTATGCTGTTACCAGGATCAGGGGGGCTATTTTTGACGAACTGCGGTCAATAGACTGGGTTCCGCGGTCTGTACGGCAGAAAGCCCGGGAAATAGAGGACACAATACAATCATTGGAGGCTTCTCTCGGCCGTTCAGCTTCTGACAAGGAGATTGCCCAGGAATTGGGAATGTCCATGGATGATTTTCACAAGGCAATGATAAAAGTGAGCGGCACATCCATAATGTCACTCAACGATATCTGGCACTCGGGAGATGAAAACGACAAGATATCCATCGTTGACAGTATAGAATCTCCGCAAAGCATGAATCCCGATGTTATTGTCGAGAAAGACGCCATAAAAAAAGTGATCGTTCAGGCTATTCAGGAACTTCCGGAAAAGGAGAAACAGGTCCTGGTTCTGTATTATTATGAGGATCTGACCCTCAAAGAGATCGGCAAGGTTCTTGAAGTTACCGAATCGAGAATAAGCCAGCTGCACACAAAGGCTATCATGCGCCTCAGAACCAAACTGACCAATATCAAGAAAGGGATCATGTAAGGTGGAAAACTGATGGCAAATCTGCTGCAGTTAAGAGAGTACATGCGTCATCTGGCGGAGGAAGACCGTAAAAAGAAATCCGTTACCGTTACCGGTGCAACCATAGAAGATGCCCTGAATCAGGCTGCCATTGAATTGAGCCTGCCCCTTGCCCGGATTGAGTATGAGGTACTGGATCCCGGTAAGCGCGGCACCTTCGGTATGGGCAGGAAGGATTGCATAATAATCGCCTACGAACGTGTCGAGGCCGCCAGGGCGGTCAGTGAAGAGGATTTCAATTCGGGATATGAAGATGCTTCCGAGGATAACGAAAGCCCCGACCTGGACGGAGAAGTATTCGTGCGTCTGACATCCGATGGGGTGCTCATGAAGATCACCTCTCCCATAGGCAAGGGCAAAAGGGTCAGTGCGGCCCAGGCTGCTTCCGCCTTGGAAGCAAGAGGCATAGACAGCTATAATGAATCCATTGTAACCAAGGCTGTCAAGCGCGGGGACAATGAGTGGATCCGTGTGGCGGAATATGTCTATAACCCTGCCAACGATGCCATAATGACAGTGGATATCACCGATTTCGCCATGAAAGCATTTGTGGTGATCAGGCCTCCCGGAGACGGGGGAGCCGATCCGTCTGCAGACCTCATAAAGAATTTCCTGAAAAACAACAATGTGGTACACGGCATCAAGGAAGATATTGTCTCTGCCCTGGAAACACGCCCCCTGTACAACGAATCAGTGCTTATCGCCGAAGGCACCCAGCCAAAGGATGGAGCCGACGCGAAAATTATTTACAACTTTGAACGCGATACCTCCCAGATACAATTAAAGGAAAAGAACGGCAGAGTGGATTTCCGGGAACAGAATATCGTACAGAATGTGGTGGAAGGCCAGGCGCTGGCAAAGAAAATTCCTGCGGCGAAGGGCGAAAACGGACGAACGGTTACAGGGAAACTTCTTCCTGCCAAAAACGGAAAAGACGTTCAGCTGGCTATCGGAAAGAACGTGAAACTGTCTTCCGACGGACTTACTGCGGTGGCCACGATCAACGGTCAGGTCATTATTCATGCCGATAAAATTAATGTTGAACCGATATATGTCGTGAATGGCGATGTGAACCTTAAAAGCGGCGGTAATGTCATTTTTCTCGGTACTGTATTCGTAAAAGGCGGAGTCGAGGACGGATTCAAGGTCAAAGCGGCGGGAAATATCGAGATCATGGGGAATGTGGGCAAATGTGAACTTGATGCCGAAGGCGACATCATCATTCACCAGGGTATAAACGGCCGGGGCGGCGGTGTCGTACGCTCAGGAAAAAGCGTATGGGCCAAGTTCATAGAGAATGCACGGGTCGGTGCCGGGGAATTTGTAGTGGTATCCGACGGTATCATCAATTCGACGGTGGATGCCGATAAGAAAATCATCTGCCAGGGTAAACGGGCAACTATCGTCGGCGGTCAGCTGCGGGCGTCGGAAGAGATTCATGCCAAAAATATTGGTTCCATCGCAGGGGCGGAAACCCTTGTGGAAGTCGGTTTTGACCCGAAGAGTGTCGAACGCATACGCGCGCTGGAAGGAAAGATCGCCGAGATTGACAAACAGCTTGAGGAAATAGAGCTGAACATTCATACCCTTGAGAATGTGAAGAAAATGAAGAAGAAGCTGCCCGATGAAAAGGAAGCTTTCCTTGATGAATTGGTAGTAAAAAAAGGAGACCTGGACAGCGAAAAAGAGTCGGTCCAGGCCGAGATTAAGGAAGTGCAGGAATATTTGTCATCGTTGAAGGTCAACGGGAAAATATCCGCATCGGGCAAGGTGTTTCCCGGTGTCCGTGTTGCCATCAAGGAAGCTGTACTGAAAATACGCAGCGAGTTCAAGGCCGTGACCTTTGTGTCTGAAGGCGGAGATGTCAGGGTCACGAAGTACGAGGAACTCGAGGGCGATTACACAAAAAAAACCAGCCCCCGCCCTCGGCAGGGCTAGGAGTGTCATCCAGTTCCACGGGGAACAAGGCGGTACCATGTCGATCAAACCCATTGATATTCAGACATTATTCTCGCATATAAACCAGGTTGGAAAGGAGCAGGCGGCCCAAAAAGACGCTCTTCTTATGCAGCAGACTGTCGCCGGGAGCGAGATAGCCGAAGAAACCCAGCGGCAGGATGAATCTGTTAACGACACAAAGGCAACCTCCGACGGGCCCGGTGTTGTTGATGAAGAAGGATCCTCTTCCCGGCATCAAGGAAGAAAAGACCGGAAAAAGCGGGACGACAGCAAGAAGGAACAGAAGCAGGTGTTCACCGACCCGAATCTGGGCACCCATGTAGATATTAAAGGATAAGCAGCCCTATCATGATCACCTTCATCGTTATGACCGCACTGAATATCAGCGGTCTGTTTTTCATATACTATCTGGTCCGCAGGGAAATAAAGCGGACGGTCAATCCCAGAGATATTCTTAAAGCCATAGAGGCAGATATCAACAGTGTACTTACCGAACTGAATAACACCACTGACAGGAATGTGACCATTATCGAGGAAGCGACGGAACATTTAAAAAAAGTAATTGAAGACGCCGATAAAAGGATTAGGATCCTGGAGAAGGCAGGCGGGAGGAAACAAGGGGAGGATTACTCGTTCCTTAAATCCCAGGCTGTGCCTATCCAAATCAAGGATCCGGCTCCACAACCGGTGGTCTCAAAAGGAACTGTATCCAATAAGGAAAAAGTCCTTACCATGTACCGGCAGGGCTTTAACGCGGGGATTATTGCCCAGCGTCTGGAGATGCCCCTGGGAGAGGTGGAATTGATCATTTCCATCACGGGAGCATAAGGATATGCGATGGTTTCTGGCGGTGTGTTTCTTTACGGGGCTCTGGCGTTAGAATTTCAGCCCGGAAAATTTTCACTGATTATACATCCCGGTCAGCTCGCTCCTGTATCCGCAGTAACCCACTTCACCGGTATGGCTCATTTACAGCATGTATTCAGGTTTTCATTCTGCCATCTTACACCAGGACCTGCCGGAGGAATTACCGTAAGGCCTCTCGTTGCAAGAACGGTACGTCATGATTCCTGCTGCCGTGGCAGTGAACAGCTCAGCGTTCACAGTACACTTCAGGAGAACGGCATCCTGACTCTGGAAATAAAGACCAAAGAAGAAGATCGTCTGCTTTCACGGGATTGTTCAATGAGACTGCCGCTTGTGGCTGCCTCATCCGGCCGTCTTGGCTCCCTTGCACGGATGCGGATTGATATGCTTGAGTACAGCGGTACGGATCCGAAAATCCTCGAGGCATGCAGAGCTTTGATTGATTCGGGAATTCAGGAAGAACTCGTTCACGCACTGTTATCCACCGAAGGCTATATCGGCATGAGCCCCGGACCGGATGCACAACGAGGAGGTTTCCGCTATGCTTCATAGACAATCAGCGGCCATACTAGGGGTGTCACCCCATGCGAGTGAACTGCAGATACGTCGTGCCTATTATTCTCTGGTAAAGAAATATCACCCTGATGTTGCCGGACGGACGTCAACTGTTCAGTTTTCCCGTATAAGCGATGCATACAGGGATCTTTTGAACTTTACCCGGACACGGCAGAAACAAAAGGATGATTTGTATCTCTACGGCAATATCCTGCTTAAGGAAAAAGACTCAAACAAGCGGATAGCCGCCGCCCGGGCCCTGTCACAGTCAGGCAGGCCGTCAAGCTACGGATATCTGAAATTCGCCCTTGGGGACAGCGATGAACAGGTTGTGCGGGAATGTCTCCGAGGTCTTGCGGCGTTGAATATTCCCCAGGCCGGGAAGGAGCTGTTCGCGTTGTACAAGAAGTCGGGATCCCGGCTGAGGAGAGAGATATTGTCGGTAATTGCCTCATTGTCGGTCCCGGCGGAATACCGGGATATTCTCTATTACGCTATGACCGACCGCGATCCCTTCCTAAAAAAGTATGCATATCGTATATTTAGGACTATACAAAGGACGTCGGGGGGGATATGTCACAATTAGGGCAGCTTGAGCATTTTCTCAAGGATTCAAAAGAATTCCTGGAGCAGCTTAACGCGCTGTTTCTCCTTTTTGAAACAGGGACGGTCTCCAAAGATACTTTAGAGGAAGCATTCCGGTGTTTTCATTCGATAAAATCGGAAGCTGCTTATCTTGATCTTGATGATATAAGCACCCTCGCCCATGAAGGGGAAGGACTCCTCGGCAGCCTGAGGCAGTCAGGCATGAAGCGTGACAGCCGGCTGCTTGACCGTCTATTCACCATTACCTCCGGTATTGAATCCGCCTTGAAACAGGTGGTACTCCCCGAGAAGGAACCTGGGGAGGCTGACACGCCGGGGTCCTTAACCCGGGGGCGGTATCAGGAAATAAAGGGAACAGGATTCAGCCCTCAGGACCGGGAACTGCTGCAGGAAGCCCGGAACCGGAACGAAAACTTGTACAGGGCCGAATGCTGTTTTCTCGACGGGCTGCCGATGGTGTATCCCAGGGCGTTTTTGATTCTGAATAAACTTGAACAGCTGGTGACCGTCATAAAGACGATACCCGAGTTATACCAGAAACAGGAAGACTTTGCCGAACTCACCGTGTTTTTTACTGCACCGTTGCTGGATTCCCGGATCAGGGAAATTTTCAATGTGGACGGCATAGATAGAGCCTATTTCGCCCGGGTCCCATGGAATCTCGTATTCAGGGTTAAAGCCCAGGATAATTCGCTGCCGGTGATGGAAACGGTCTCGGCGCAGATCCGCTCGGTCAGCATACCTGTCTCGGAACTGGATATGATGCTCGGCGATCTTCACAGCCTGAAAATGACGGTGTTTCAGGAGCATCCCTATGTACGTGATGAGCTGGAAAAGGTCGAGAAGAACCTGAAACGGTTTCGTCTGGTACCCCTGTCCCAGGAGTTCAACCGGTATACCGTTTTTGTAAGGAATACCTCCAGGGATCTCGGTAAAGAGGCCGAGGTGCAGGTAAGCGGGGGAGAAATCCAGGTGGACAAGAACATCCTGGAGCAGTTATCCGATCCTATCATGCAGCTGGTGCGGAACGCCCTGGTTCACGGCATTGAAATGCCGACAGAGCGGGAGGAGCGCGGTAAGCCATCCAAAGGGACCATTACACTGTCTGCGGAACTAAAAGGGAAGTCCCTGGTGATCCGGGTGAGTGACAACGGCCGCGGCATAGATGAAGACCGGATCCGTGACCTGGCAAAAAAAACAGGTTTGTTTTCCAGGACTTTGGATGATCTGTCCCTCATTGATCTTCTTTCCACTCAGGGCTTTACTTCTGCTCCTCAGGTTTCCGGTTATGCAGGACGTGGAATAGGTCTCGACCTTGTTGTACAGAAAATACATACTCTGCCCGGTGCAGAATTTTCCCTGTCCAATAATCCGGGTGAGGGTGTGTGTTTTACCCTGGAAATACCCCACGCAGTTTCTCTTGCAGGGGTGCATCTGTTTGCCTATTCAAAAAAACTTTTTGCTGTATTGAGCGATAATCTGAAAGAACCCGGCCGGTTGGATCCTGCATTGATCGAAAGGAAAGGCGAAGGCGGTATTGTCTACAAAGGAAAGCCTGTCTATACCATTTATGGCCGGTTGTTTTTACTTGATACCATGCCGGAACCGGGTGTTGTCATTCCCATGTTCATTGACGGAGAAGAGGTCTTCGTTATTGCGGATGAAGATGTGGCCATCGAAGACCTTCCCCGGGACAAGCTGCACATTCTGGAAACAAATCTTCCCGGTCTGTATGATGTGCATATAGGAGAGCGGAAAGTTCCTTATGTGCTGTTCGATCCGGACAGAAACACATAAACCGTTATCTCAGTTCATGTTGCGTGATGGTAATATAGGTTGAATGCCTGTTGTGATTATGGGCAATTTTGAGTACAATAATGTCCTGAAAATCGGATAATCGGAAATCCTTGAATATCTATGGATTTTTCATGATTCTGGTTTATAATGAACGGGCTTGTTTTTGACCGGAACAAGTGTGAAAACGTGAATTTCAAAGTATATGCAGGAAAAAAAAATGTTGATCAATTTTAATCCATCTTCGGTCCAGGAATCCCGGACTAAGAGGAAAACCCGGATAGAAATACTCTCGACAGCCTATGCATTGTTTGCCGCCCATGGTTTTTTTGCGACAAGCGTTGTTGAGATCGCTCACGCCGCACGGGTAACCAGACGGACATTTTACAATTATTACCCGGCGAAAGAAGACTTAATCCGTGAATTGCATCCACTGGTTGTTTCTTCTCTCTGTGACACCGTATATCAGGAGTGGGTACACACGGGAGGCGAGGAAAGCGGGCTGATGAATTACATGAATGTTCTGTACTCCAGCATTGTCTCTGATCAGGAGATGGTCAGGTATATGGTGAAATTCGACCGGTTTTCGAGTGCAAGGCGGAACATAGTAGAAGACGACTATATACTTGACCGCTATCTATTGCAGCATACGCCTATATTACATCTGCTGGGCGACAGTGCAGAGGCTCCGGCTGATTCCCGGATGCTGGCCAGGGTCATCATTCACAGTTTTATCGCTTTTCTGAGCAGATTTACCTACAGAGCTGAATCTTTCCGCCAGGAAGGAATAAACAAAAACGATCAGTTTACCTTTTACCATGATTGTCTTGCGAAAAGCATTAATGGAAGGGTCTACGCATGAATACTGCCATACTGGGGTATGATGATTCCAGGACGAACGCCCGCAAGCGTCAGCAGATTCTGACTGCGGCAAAGTCCCTGTTTTCCGAAGGATGCGTGGATCAGACTACCATGTTTCTGATCGCCGAACGTTCGGGCGTAACACGGCGCACGGTGTACAACTACTACGAATCAAAGGAGCAGATTGCTGTTGATGTACAAATACTCGCTATCGAAGAGATGAATCTGGACCAGCTGTGGACCGAGACCCTGAAGGATATGCGCTTTGAGTGTCTGCAGGCTTTTGCCCGCGCCCTGTTGGTGGATCATGTACAACAGATGAAATCCATCGCGTGTTTTGATTTCTTTTTTCATGAAGGTTATCCGGACCAGCGTTATATTGATTATGTGGCTCAGAAAAGCAGTCTCCGTCTTGAAACCCTGGGGATTACGGGTTCACAGTCAATAGAGGACCATCCACTGTACGGGCCCCGTCATTTTGTGCTTCATCTGCTCACAGCGTATCTCCTGCGTCTGTTACAGAAAACTGAAAATACGCCGGATTACGCCCACTACGAACAGGAGTTAAATGTTTTTATCCGTTTATTATTGACCTATTGTCCCGCCCCGGATCAGGGCAGTTTTTCCAACTGATAATCATCAAAATGTACCCCAAGTTCCGACAAATGAGTGAAAACATGGGTGTCATTAATGTGGGGGTATACGCCCTGAAACAGGCGGGTGTTGGTGTTTGTTTTTTCCCAGAAGCGTGATGTTGTCATTCGCCGCGCTTCATTGACTTTTTCAAGTGTCGCAGAATCCAGTGCGAAGGGATCGGTGGAGGCAAAAAAACCAACGTCTTCCACCAGTGGCGGTTCATTTACCGGCCAGCAGTCGCAGTCGGGGGTAATGTTAGTCGCGAAATTAAAGTAGATTGCCCTATCTGCAAAATGCTGGTAGACACCGAGGGCGTATTCTCCTACCCGTTCAATGAATTCTTCCTGATGTTTTCCCCAATCCGGAGTCAAGGCCTCATAATTACAGGCCGCGACGCATTGACCACAGCCTATACATTTTTCCTTGTCCAATGATGCCTTCTTGCCTTTCATAGTCAGGGCTCCGGATGGACATACAAGGACACACTGCCGGCAGCCGGTGCATTTGGCCTCGTTAAAAAGAGGAATAGCGTTCGAGTGCTGTTCCATTTTTCCCGCTATGGATGCACAGCCCATCGCCATATTTTTCAATGATCCGCCGAAACCCGCTTCAAGATGGCCTTTGAAGTGGGAAAGGAAAATAATCTTGTCCGCTGACAGGATTCCGGAAGCCAGCTTAACCGACGAAAAATGTCTGCCCTTGACCGCGATGTTTGTATATTCTGTGCCCCGGATACCGTCTGCCGGGATGAAAGGTGCGCCGGTTGTGGTATAGGAGTAGCCGTGATGCAATGCGGTGACTGCGTGATCGACACCGTTATGACGCCCTCCTGTGTAGAGGGTATTCGTATCGGTCAGAAAGGGCTTTCCCCCTGCTTTTTTTACTTCTTCCACCACGAGCCGGGCGTAATTCTGGTTCAGATATCCGAGGTTTTGCTGTTCGCCTACGTGAACCTTTATTGCAACAAGGTCTCCCGGTGATATAAGGCCTTCAATACCGGTTTTCCGCAACATCCGGATGAACTTATGTTCAAGAGAATTTCCCTGCCTCGTTGCCATGGTGGTAAAAAATACGGTACTGCCCATTCTGTCCCCTCATTTCTCTTCATTTCAGGATTCTGTAGTTTCCATTGTACTGAATCGAACACGTGTTCGCCAGTGGTTTACAAAAAAAGATGCTCAAAACGGGGCTGCAGCGCTTACCCCGGATACGCCCTGGGTGTGAGGGTACTGAAAGACTGGGTATGTTCCTTGTCTGTCAGGATCTTACGTATCCATATGGAAAAAGAACCAGGGGCGGCAAAAAATTGTTTTCAGAGTAAGAGGGATGGAGTATAATGTCATGTGTTAAAAACGTACAACATAGATTTTGGTAGTTCAACTACGGTTAAAAAAAGCATAAAAACTGTTCTTCTGTAATCATAAAAGTATCCAGTGTAATCAATTAAAAAACACTGATAAACTGAGCTTCTGCTCTGGCGTTGGTGAATCTGATGCCGGAAATGAGGAAAAGAGGGATGCCTGCAGGTGATGGCAGAAAAACGGAGACGGACAATTGGCGTAATCATAGACTGGGCTGAAATACAGTATCAGCTCAAAATGGTTCAGGGTGTAGAGGATGTGGCAATGGAAGCAGACGTGAATTTGTACTGCTTTGCCGGAGGAGCCCTGGTAGAACAATCCAGCCAGATGGACGGTGAGCGTCCAATGAACTACATCTACGATCTTATCAGTTCTGAAAATATTGACGGTCTTATTATTCTTTCTGATACCATAGGTCACAGGGTGGATGCATCCCGTGTACGCCAATTCTGCCGTAGTTTTTTTCCTATTCCGGTTATAAGCATGGAACGTGATCTGGACGGATTCCCGTCAATCGTACATGACCATAAAGGCGTGGAAGAACTGGTAACCCATCTGATCGAAGACCACGGTTACAGGAAGTTCGCCTATATTTCCGGTCCGGTTCAGCTGTATACCTCAATACAGCGGTTTCAGGCCTTTTCCCGAACCCTTGGCAAACACGGGGTATCCTTCGATGACCGTTACTATATACAGGGGCACTATCTGGAGGAATCGGGGACACAAGCCGTAAAAACACTCCTGGACGAATTTCATGCCGATGTAGATGTTATTGTGGCAGCCAATGACAGTATGGCTTTTGGTGCGATAGAGGAGCTGAGGCGCCGGAACATTTCTGTACCGGACGATATCGCTGTGGTCGGGTTTGACAATCTGGATTTGTGCCTGATTTCTTCTCCACCGCTGACCACAGTTTCTCATTTTGTGTATGAACAGGGAAGGAAGGCGGCCCAGCTGCTTCTCGAGAGGATTGAAGGTAAACCCATTCCCGATATAACAGTACAGCCTACAAAGCTGGTTATCCGGCAGTCCTGCGGGTGTCTGTCAACGGGAATGGCGACTGTCCATTCTGCAGAATCCAACCGCAGATTAAAAGATTTCACCACCGGTTTTCCCGAGAGAAAACCGGAAATTATCCAGGGCTTGCTGGAAGCAGTCCGTACAAGAGTGACATTTCTGAACAGCAGCGAGGTCGCGGGTCTGATGGACAGGATCGCGACCTCCTTTTATGGCGCTGTTACCAGGGCGGAGGAAATGGAATTCTTTCAACAGTGGAACAGGCTGCTGTATGCAGGCATACTCGAAACAAATGATGCATCCCTTATGGAGTTCCTTGTTTCGGTAACCCGTAATGTGCTGAACTCCTATGTATCCGATATTGAGGGACTCAAAAAGGCAGAAGATCTCTGGCACCAGGTCAGGATCATGATCGCGGAAAAGGCCCTGATAGATGAAAAAAATAAAGGGCGCAAATATTCAGACGGTTCCAGGGCCCTCATAACATTGCGGGAGGACCTTCTTTCCATGTTCAGCGAGGCGGACATAATGGATGACCTGGCATTGCGCCTGCCTGCTGTTGGTATTGAAAGCTGTTTTCTTTCCCTGTTTACCAAGACAGGGGCGAGTTTGAGTGAATCATCACGGCTTCTTCTGGCTTTCGACAGGGACAAACGACTACCCATAGGGCCCGAGGGCGTGAAGTTCCCCACAAAGGATATTATTCCGCGGAAGGTATTTGAGGTACAGGAACGGTTTTCCTACTTTGTCACTCATCTCAATCTTTCAAACACCCAGTTCGGTTATGTGCTTTTTTCCATGGAGATAGAGGACAAACGCGAGTTTGAAGCATTGCGGCGGATTATCTGTTCGTCCCTCCAGGGCGCGCATTTGATGCAGAAAGTACAGATACAGACCTCCTCCCTGCGGTCGCAGAAACTGAAATTATCCAGAACATTGAACGATTTGCGTACTGCCATGGGCGGGTTCATCCAGACCATCGCCCGGACAGTAGAAACACGGGACCCCTATACCGCCGGTCATCAGCGCAGGGTTGCCGATCTTGCAAGGGTAATAGGACTTGAACTCGGACTCGATAACGACGAAGTCGAGGGCATCCGCATGGCAGGCATCCTCCACGACCTGGGAAAGATTTATGTCCCTTCGGAAATTCTGAACAAGCCTGGTAAATTACGGGATCTGGAATTCGATCTTATCAAGATTCACTGTGAAGTGGCCTATGATATTCTCAAACCCATCAAATTTCCCTGGCCGATTGCACAGATCATTCTTCAGCATCATGAACACATGGACGGCACAGGGTATCCCAACGGTTTGAAAGGGGATGAAATATGCCTGGCGGCCAGAATTATTCACGTTGCCGATGTGGTGGAAGCCATGGCATCCCACAGGCCTTACCGGCCGGCGATGGGAATACAAAGGGCCTTGAACGAAATAGCAAAATACAAGGGTATTCGCTACGACGCGCGTATTGTTGATGTCTGTATACATTTGTTTCAGAACAAAGGTTTTACCTTCAGTGATGTTTCGAGCTACGATTTTACCCATCTGTTACGACAAGATTGACAGAAACAGCCAAAAGAGCAGCAGGGTGGCGGATCATGTGGTTATTGGGAATGGAAATGGGAATAGATGGAAAGCCGCGTTAAGCGGCGGTAATAAGGCAAAAAAAAAACGGTATGCTTCTGGACGTCGAAACAGCATACCGTCTTAAAAAGTAAGTATCGAATGGGATATCTCCCGCTCCTTCAATGTATCGACAGGGTTTTTGAATATCTTTACCCTTCCTTTTGATTTTTGTGGGTCAATGACAGTCTTTTGGAAAGCAGCTTGATCTGGTAATCAAGGCTGTCCACAAGATGTGAGTAGAGTATGAGGGAAGATTTGACCGGATCGTTACAGGTACTGAGCTCGGATTCAATTTCCTGAAGCAGAAAGCCGGCTATATCCTTATACGCCGATGCTTTGAGTTCTGCGTCTACCCGTTCAAGCCTGTCATACAGGTCCCGGGACTGAAACCCGGCCTGCCCGGGATTTCCTCCAGGATGTCCGGCTTCTGCCAGCGCGGATTTTGCGAGGGACGCTCCGGCAGCAGCGCTCCTTTGTACATCTTTCAGTCCGTCTATCAGCGGTCTTATATCAACAACAGCCGGCAGGCGTTTGTGGTAGCAGTCTGCTATGTTCCCAATAGACGCATCGATTTCATCTCTTCTTTCTTTTTCCTCCAGTACGGCAGCTGCAGGTTTGTAGGGAAGTCCTTGAATGGCGATTGCCCCCGGACTCAATGTGAAAGATTGTTCGTTCTGCCGTGCAGCGAGCTGGTTTTCGAACCACCATTTATACACAATCAGGCGCCTGTCGGTAAGAGTGAGGCCGCCTGAATTATTCTTTTCTAAGAAAGGATTTCCGTCTACAAGGGCGTGAAAATGTGCGGTGGCCGCGGGATGTGTTTTATTCGATAGTACATGGGCCCGTTCCTCAAAGAAACTGCCCCTGTAATGGGTCTGGAGCCCGGGGAAACACAGGTCCAGCCCTGCGATATACACAGGTCCCTTTGTCAGGTAACGGGCGAAATCCCAGGCTGATGTGGACACGGATCCTCCCGCTCCCAGTTCACCGGTAATACCGGCCATACGGTCCAGAAAGCGGCCCAGAGGAAAAAGCGAGGAGCAGAAAAATCTGGGGCCATTATGCAGGCGGAAGACACGCGGATGAGTAGAAGATTCGGAGATAAGTACAGGATGCCATGGAAGACGGTCAAGATGGCGTGTGTTCCAGTACTGGGGATCAATGACTATCAGGAAATCCGGCTGGATGTCATGAAGGCGGCACCAGCTTACAGCGGTGTCTACGGCGATGATGACACAGCGCCGGCGCAGGTCTTTGATATACGGTATAAGCAGGTCAAGAGACGGGCCGGCGGCTAAAACCAGGGCGGGAATGTCGCTCATGGACTTGAAAATTTGATGGAGGCTTCCCGCTTGAGAGAATTCGGGAACATTTTCAAACAGGTTTTTAAGCCAGATTTTACCGAAGCGCTTCATGGTGTTGGTGTTGACTTCTTTTCGTGAGGAAAACTGGGCGAGTTTTGCGGTGAGGAGCTCTGTCGTTCCGTTGTCTGCATCGGCAAACCCGCGGTGAACCAGTACTTCCAGGTTTCCCATGAAATGAAGATCCCCAAGGACGGTCAGCACGGTTTCAGGTGAGGCGCCCAAAAGGAGGGTGATCCCGCCTTCTGCAAGAAGGGTTGACAGATCAACATGGTCCAGAATTTCAAGGAAAAGGGAGACATCTGGTTCCACTACCACCAGGGGTACGTGCGGATACCGATTCCGCAGGGCTTTTAACCGATGGCCGAGTCCGCCATACACGACAACGATGCAGCCCGGAGAAGACGAAATTCCAGTTTCGATTATCCGGGCTGCCTCGCGGCCGGGATTGTGCCGGGAACATACAGCCTTTTCATTATAGCTTGCCATGAGCTCTCCATTTGCAGCGGTACCGGTTTTCAATCGCGGAGAGTCTGTGCGGAGGATCAGAATATCCTTGTCGAAATCGTGAAACATGTGTCTGAGAACCTGATAATTTCTTTCCCGAATTCCCGGGTCTGTTTGTAACATGCCTGTTTTGTGCTTCCTTAAAAATCTTTACCTGTATGTACTTCCTGGGTATGTCGGCAAGAACAACATCAAAGCCTTTCCTTCTTTTGTACCTGCGAAAAAGGCTATTCCAGATACAGGTGGATATCCTGACCTTCTTGTAACACTGTACCCGGTTCCGGTGTTTGGCGCACTACCCATCCCGTACCGGAGATATACACATTCAGCCGTTCTTCGGTTATAAGGGGGAACAGCTGGCGCTTTGACAAACCTTGCAGATCCAGCATTTTTTCACCGACCCGTATGGGGCGGAGGGCAGGGAGGGTGATCCTTCCGCTGTGGGTAAGGATGATATCGCCTTCCTTCGGAATACCCAGAAAACGGATTATTTCTTCTCCCGCCTCCTTTACCAACGGTGCGGCGATCCTTCCGCCGAATTTCTGGGTTCCCCGGGGATGATGAATGACCACGTACAGAATTATTCGAGGTTGTTCCGTTGGGAATATCGCCAGGGTACTCGCTACGAAATTGTCGTTTGAATAACCCCGGGTTTTCGGGTCCGGCACCTGTGCCGTACCCGTTTTTGCGGACATGCGTATACCGTCAATTTTGGCGCGGGCGGCGGTACCGCCGGTCTCGGTAGCTGTTTCCATCATTAAAAGCATTGCCTGAGCGGTAGAGGACGACAGCACCCTGCGTACAGGTGTCCGTATATTGTCGGTAATTACTTCTCCGTCAGGAGACACAATTTTATCTACAAGATGCAGCTCAAGAAGTTCTCCACCGCTGGTAAAAACCGTCGCGGCCTGAACAACCTGGAGTGCGGAAACCGAGATCTCCTGTCCGAAGGCGATGGTTGGTTTTGTCCTTTCGGTCCAGTCACTGAGACCGTTAAGGATACCGTTGGTTTCACCGGGGACCGGCGCGCCGGTCCGTATACCGAATCCGTATGAGGTCAGAAAGCGGTAGAAATCAGCGGCTTCGATACTTTCCGAGGCAAAGGCGGCCCCGGCGTTGCAGCTTTCCCTGATGATATCCGCGGGAGTAACCCAGCCGTGGACGCCGAGGCAATTTATCGCGGGATCTACGTGGTCATAGGTTCCATTGCAGTAAAAAAGGCTGTTAGGTTCAATGCCGGCAAGTTCCATGAACGCGGCGACAGAGAAAATTTTAAACACCGATCCGGGCTCATAGGCATATACCGCAGGGATGTTCAGCCGCGCGGAGGGGCTGGATTCATTGAATGAATTCGGATTGAACCCGGGAACGCTCACGTAGGCAAGTACGTCGCCGCTGGTGCCGTCTGCGGCAATGATGGTAATGTTGTCCGGGTTGTGGGTTTTAAATGCTGTCTGTGCCACTTGCTCAAGCAGAAACTGGAGGTGTATATCGATGGTAAGAAAAACCTGGTTACCGAACTGTACCAATGCACCCTGTTCGTTTTTTTCCGGTGACAATACTTTGTCATAGGAATATTCTATGCCCAGAAGGCCCTGGTTGTCTTTTCCCGCATAGCCAACCAGGTGGGCGGCCGATTCTCCCTGAGGGTAAATCCTTTTCGGTTCAGGAATAAGACTTATGCCGCTGATGCTACCGTTTTCCATAAGGGAGCGTACTGCGTCGCTTTCCGACTTTGAAATGGTGTGTTTGATGAAAAAAAAACCCTTTGCGCTTCTGAATTTATTACGGACGTATTCATCGTCGGCATCTAAAACCGAGAGCAGGAGTTCAGCGGTCCTATCCGGGTCTTTTACGTTGGGCATCCAGGCAGTTACTGTGTCCAGCTGTGTCTGGAGGGCAAGGATCCTTCCATTTCTGTCAAGAATGGGGCCTCTTTCTATATGCGGCGTCCGTGCCGTTACTGCAGCGGGATCTGCTCCGGGCATGAGCATCAGGGAGATATATCTCCACAGGATGAGGGATAGGAGTACAGCTATTATGATAGCAAACAGCACAAAGCGCGAAAGGTAGCGTTTTTCAAGCATGCAGAATCCCCAAAATCACACATAAGTGTAATATGCCGGCCGGAAATTGTCGATATGAGTAATAGGCATTATCTCGATATGGAGGGGTTCGAGTAAGCATGACACGTATCATAGATAATCAAAAGGTTTTTAAAAGAATGAAACCCGAAAGAACCGGTTTCTTTTCCGGGTTTTCATTGTTGTTCATTAAAGCAGGCTTGCACAAACTTCTTGCCGGATGGAATACGGTTATGCCGTCTGTAACGGTCAAACGGGCCGGTTTCATCGCGGCCGCCGCTGTTTTTGTTTTGGCAGGTGTTTTTCTGCTCTCTGTCGGCTCTCTGCCGCGCCGCGACATTCTGCTTCCCGAAGACGATCAGGTGTATAATGACATCCTCGGTTTTCTCGAACCCTTCGTGCCTTCCATGGGTTCAGGCGAGTATCCCTTCGATGAAAATTTTGTCATACCCGTAAATTCTTCCCAGGTATACCAGATTCAGAAAGGCGATACTCTGTCGGGTATAGCTGCCAAATACAAGGTGAGTGTCAGCACCCTGGTTTCCTACAACCAGATTGACAACGTACGCAGACTCATGCCCGGAAAGGTTTTGAAAATTCCGTCGATTGACGGGGTTACCCACATTGTAAAACGGGGCGAGAGTATCGCCTCTATAAGTGAAAAGTACAGCATAAAGGTTAATCTCATCCTGGATGCGAATGACCTGTTGACCGATGTGGTGAAACCAGGCCAGGAGCTTTTTATACCAGGTGCCGAAATGAATCCCTACGACCTGGCTAAGGCAAAGGGTGAGCTGTTCATCTGGCCTACCAGAGGACGGCTTACCTCGGGATACGGCTACCGGAACGATCCTTTCACGGGGGTACGCAGGTTCCATTACGGGATTGATGTTGCCAACAAAGCGGGAACAAAGATTACCGCGTCCATGGCGGGAAGGGTGGTACTTGTGGAAAACGGATCCACCGGCTATGGAAAATACGTGGTGATCCGACATTCCTACGGCGGGTATCAGACCTTGTACGGCCATCTGAATACCATACAGGTGCGGACCAACCAGTGGGTGAATCAGGGGCAGGTTATAGGAAGTATGGGCAGTACCGGGAGAAGCACAGGGCCCCACCTTCATTTTTCGGTATACAAGAACAACCGGCCGGTTAATCCGGCAACATTACTGCATTGAGAAGAGGTGCATTGTGAGGACGCTGGTTTTTATTCTGATAGGACTGCTCGCCCTTTTTACCTTTTTAAACGGCTATACCGATACCCGGACGTATCAGGATCCGGGCACGATACTAGTCACTGAATAGATGTTTCCGGACTGTCGGCATATAGTGCCGTGAGACGCTTGAGGGTAAGTACGCTGTAACGCTTTACGCGCCGTGACAGTGTTTGTATTTTTTCCCGCTGCCGCAGGGACAGAGATCGTTTCTTCCTACCTTAGGGACCACCCGCTGGATTTGCGCCTTTTGGGGGGCACCGCTGTGGCCGAATTGCCCCATTGTCCGGTGGCTCTCTTCTATCTGTACGGGTCGCACGGTTTTTGCCGTGTTCCGGTTGTCTGCCCGTTCTATCCGGATTTTAATGATTTTTTTCGCGATACTGCTTCTTATGTGGTAGATCAAGGTGTCGAAGATTTCAAATCCTTCAAGTTTGTACTCAAGAAGCGGGTTCTTCTGACCGTAACTGCGCAGGTATACAGCTTCACGAAGTGCTTCAAGATTTTCCAGGTGATCCTGCCAGCTGTTATCTATCTGCCGCAGATATTCGAACCGGATAAAACCGTTCAGCTGTTCCTTGGATATGGTCTGTTCCTTGTTGGTAATGTCCGCCTCGAAGTCCCCGTATATCCTGTTCAGGAGTTCATCCTTTCCAGATGAAACGACTTTTTCCGGTTCAATATCCAGGGTGTACAAAAACTCTTCTTTCAGTACATCAATGAGTTCCTGACCCTCATATTTGGTGAAAATGTCCTCTAACAGGTCTTTAAGAGTGACGAGGACTCTGTCCGACAGATTGGTATCGTCGAGGATGGCATCCCGCTGTTGATAGATGAATGTCCTCTGTTCGTTCAACACATCGTCGTAATCCAGCAGATGCTTCCGGATTTCAAAGTTACGGTCTTCTACCTTGGTTTGGGCCCGTTCAATGGAACGGTTTATCCATGGATGAAAGATCGGTTCCCCGTCTTTCATGCCCAGCCGCCCCATCATGTTTTTCATGTTATCGTTGGCGAAAAGCCGCATTAAATCGTCGTCGAGGGAAAGAAAGAACCGGGACTCGCCGGGGTCTCCCTGACGGCCGGATCGGCCCCGCAGCTGGTTGTCGATACGCCGGGATTCGTGCCGCTCAGTTCCCAGGATGTAGAGACCTCCCAGCTCCTTTACCTCCGCGTAATCGGTCCGCCATTTTGTATATTCCCGTTCCCAGGCTTTCTGGTATTCGGCCTCGGATGCGTCTGTTCCTGCGGTTTTCCGCGCCCTGTAGTCCGGGTTACCGCCAAGCTTGATATCGGTACCGCGGCCGGCCATATTCGTGGCAATGGTCACCGATTTCT
This sequence comes from Spirochaetales bacterium, assembly GCA_016935695.1. Lineage (GTDB taxonomy): Bacteria > Spirochaetota > Spirochaetia > JC444 > Marispirochaetaceae > JAFGQL01. The sequence goes on along the minus strand of JAFGQL010000076.1, from coordinate 11,044 downwards.
TCGCCCCGGCCTCGGCGATGATTAAGGCTTCACGGGAGTGGTTTTTCGCGTTGAGCACTTCATGACGAATTCCCCGTCTGGTGAGGAGGTTTGACAGTATTTCCGATTTCTCGATGGAGACAGTTCCCACAAGGATGGGCTGCCCCTTTTTATGGACCCGCTCGATTTCGTCGCAGATGGCGTTGTATTTCATCTGGGCGTCGAAATAGATCACGTCGTCCTGGTCTATACGGGCTACAGGCCTGTTTGTAGGAATGACCACCACATCGAGGCTGTATATACGGGTAAACTCCTTCGCCTCCGTGTCGGCAGTACCGGTCATTCCCGATATCTTTGTGTACATCCTGAAAAAATTCTGATAAGTAATGGTTGCCAGGGTACGGTTCCGGCGTGCTACCTTGATCCCTTCCTTTGCCTCTATGGCCTGATGGAGTCCTTCGGAATACCTGCGCCCGGAAAGCACACGGCCGGTAAACTCATCTACTATTTCCACCTTGCCGTCCTGCACTACATAATCGGTGTCCTTCCGGTACAGTTTGTGGGCTTTCATTGCCTGAGTGAAGTAATGGATATATTCAAAGTTTTCATCGGTGAACAGCGAACCCGAAATAATTTTGTTTCGCAGTAAAAGCTGCTCAATATTGTTCATACCCTCGTCCGTAAAAGTGACACGCCTGCTTTTTTCGTCTACCTTGTAATCTCCCGACGGGTTTTCCGGATAATCCCCTGTAGCGGGATCTTTCGTGCATTCGGTGAGCTGTGAAACAAAGCGGTTAACTTCCATGTACTTTGCTGTGTCGTCTTCCGCCTGGCCCGAAATGATGAGAGGAGTCCGGGCTTCATCTATAAGGATGGAGTCAATTTCGTCGATGATGCAGTAATTGTGGGTTTTCTGCACCTTTTCACCGGAACTGTACCGCATGTTGTCCCTGAGATAGTCAAAGCCGAATTCATTGTTGGTACCATAGGTTATATCGCAGCTGTAGGCCTGTTTGCGGCCTTCATTGTCCAGCCGGGAGAGGATGGCGCCGACGGAAACCCCAAGAAGATCGTACACCGGCCGCATCCAGTCGGCATCCCGTTCCGCCAGGTAATCGTTTACCGTGACGATATGGACACCTTTCCCCGGAAGGGCGTTCAGATAGGCAGCCGCGACACTGGAGAGGGTTTTTCCTTCACCGGTTTTCATTTCCATGATTTTGCCCTGGTGCAGTACAATCCCGCCCAGGAGCTGACTGTCGTAGCTGCGTTCGCCGAGTCTCCTCCTTGCGGCTTCCCGTACAAGTGCGAAGGCTTCGGGTAACAGATCATCCAGAGTCTCTCCGCCGGCAAGGCGTTCCCTGAACTGTGCGGTCATGACGGCGAAATCACTGTCTTCAAGGGACAATGCCCAGGTTTCTTTAGCGTTAATTTGATGCAGGACAGGAATGAGGAGTTTCAGGTCCCGGTCGTGTTTTGAACCGAATATTGCGGTTATGATTTTTGTCAGCATGTGAGCTCCCGTAAGGATGTTACGATGCCTGTCACTATACCTTACCTGCGGTGAAAAGTACAGAACCTGCGGTCCATTGATGAGCCCGACCGCAATGCCGGCGCGTTGACACCGGATAATGGGGGGTAGTAATATCAGTATCAATGAAATATGCATCTAAAGCCCTTCTGCTGGCTGGTTTTTGGATCCTTTTCTCTTGTGACGGTGGAAAACGTCTTGAGATGGATGCCCAGGAGCTTTTCTCCCTGAACCTCGGCCGGATGGAAAATGAAATAGACTTCATAGAAATTGACGAGTCTCCCTATGCCCGGAAAACCCGGCTGTACATGAAAAACGGCCTTTTTTATCTGGGCAGCGGTAATGCAAACAAGGTAATGGAGCTTAGTTCCTACGGCGAACTGATCTCTCTCCTTTATAACCCGTCAGAGAATCCGGAACCAATTCTCCTTGCGACGGATCTGGACCAGGATACCCTCTCCAACAGGCGGGCTGTGCCGTTTCCCTTTACGGAAGTCGGGGAAATTGCGGTTGATTCCAACCGGAACCTGATTGTCGAGGACAGGGTGGCCGATTCCCGGGTTGAGTTCGACCAGGAGTTCAATGTCAGGCTTGAAAGGGTGGTAAGACGCTTTAACCGTATGGGTGAACAGATCGATTTTCTGGGCCAGGACGGTATCGGCGGAAAGCCTTTTCCTTACATTCATGACATCGTCATCAACCAGCAGGATGACATAATCGTTGTGTGCATGGTGCCCCAGCAATGGATTATGTACTGGTTTTCGTCGGAAGGCAGGTTACGTTATACGTTCAGGCTGCCGTCACAGAATCTTCCGGCACCTCCGGTTGAGGGCCTTATTCAGTCCCTGGAAACAATCACTCCCGATCTGGAAGACGCCCTTGTGTATCTCAAGATAGACTACTATAACCCGTTGCCCCCACGTGGCAACGGCGAGTATTTCGGGTCGTACATCCACTGGTTCAACATGGAGACGTCCCAGTATGAGGGCTATATCGAGATTCCCCGCACCTTTCGTCATGATACGGTGCCGGGACTGGGAAGTGAAACAGGGGAAACTGATCTTTATCACATTCTTGGTGTAGCAAAAAAGGGAATCCTGTTTCTTATTTCGACCAGGGATAATGACCTGAACCAGATCCTCGCCGTTGACCGGTACGGAAAGGTGCTCAATATTTTTTCCATCTTCCTGAAAGAAAAGGATATCGTGTACAGGGATTTCTATCTGACTCCGGAAGGCGTGCTTGTCGCTTATCTGTGCAGGGAATTCGGTGTCGATTTCATGTGGTGGCGTTTCGACAAATACATCCAGGGGTACGATGGTGAAAATAGTCAGTAACCTCCAGATGCAGCAGATTGATCAGAAAAGCCAGTCGTCGTTTCACCTGGACGCCTCTCTGCTGATGGAAAACGCGGGTATTAAACTCTGGCGCTGCGTGAAAGAGCAGGAGCATCTTTCTGTTGAAAGGCCGGTTGTTTTTGTTGCGGGCAGGGGGAATAACGGTGGCGATGCCCTGGTTATGGCACGGCAGGCCTTTCTGGAAGGTTTTGCCGCGGTGATTGTCCTCGTTCCCGGGGGAGTAAGCATGGACGGGCTGGATAATCCGACACGTCCCTCGGAGAGCATGCTGAAGGCCGCCGCTTTGGTCGGCGTGCCCCTGGTGTCCCGCGATTCTGCGGAAGGCATACGGGCTGTCGAGCAGGCATCGGTCATTATCGAGGGCCTGTTCGGGGTGGGCCTTTCGGGGCCTGTACGGCCGCCCGTGGACGGTGTTATTGAATGGATGAACTCGAGGAACAGACGGATTATTTCCGTCGACCTACCCGGCGGTCTGTACGAGGGATATTCTAAAACCGATCCCTGCATACGGGCGGCCGCCACCTATACTGTGGAATACCCGAAAACCTGTATGTACAGCTTTGCCGCCAGAGAGCGCTGCGGTACCATCACTGCGGTACCGATCGGTTTTCCGCCGGACCTGGCAGAATCCGACCTTCGTCTTGTTACCGACACGTTTCCAGACCTTCCCAAGCCGGAAGAAACGTCCTACAAACACCGCCGGGGTTCCTGCGCGGTTTTCGCCGGAGGGCCCGGCACCCTCGGCGCTGCATATCTTGCGGCGAAAGCAGCTGGCAAGGCAGGGGCCGGTCTGGTGCGGCTTTTTCTGGAAAAAGAGGTGTACCCGCTCCTGGCCGGAATAATGGGGGGCGTCATGGCGGTCCCTTATGATGAGTGGGCCGTCTCTGAGGAACTTGAAAAGGCATCCTCTTTTGTCATTGGACCTGGTCTGACTGGTCTGTCCGTAAGCGAGCAGGGTTCGATAGTATCTCTGGCTGCCAGCCTGAACCTGCCCGGTGTCATCGACGCCGAGGCTCTCAAGGCTGTCTCTTTTCCTGTACCGGGCGCTGTCCCCTTTGTCCTTACTCCCCATGTCGGTGAATTCCTTTCCATGGGATTCTGTACCAGGGAGGAGCTGGACGAGGACCCTGTCGGTTTTTGTCAAAAAGCGGCTGCAGATACGGGCTGTGTAGTAGTGCTTAAATCCTATATGACCTTCATTGCCCATCCCGACGGACGGGGATATGTCTATGACAGAATGAACCATACCCTTGGAACCGGCGGCTCGGGAGACGTGCTTGCCGGTATCATCGGCGGTCTTTTATCAGGCGGAGCAGAGCCCCTGGAGGCTGCAGTGGGAGCTGTGATGATCCATGGAGAGGCTGGACGGATTCTCCGCCGGCGCAGGGGATATTTTCTGGCTGAAGAACTCCTTGATCCTGTAGGACAACTATCGTTTTCATACCGGACAGGAGGAAGGGGCGGAGATGCCTGAATCCTATGAACCGGGACAGTATGAGTATCACTACAATAAAGATGAAAGGCTTGAGCGGCAGTCTGAGTGGCTGAAACACTACCGGCGCCCTGTAAGTTTTTACCAGCGTAACCGCATGACAATCATTATTTTTGCGGACATTGTGTTTATTGCACTGGTGTTCCTCGTCTTTAACCCCTTTTCTTTATTGGGATCTCCCAAACTTGCCGGATACCGGGTCAGCGCCAGGGCGTTTTATTACAGGGAAGAAGCCCTCGTCACCATTACTCTGCAAGGCAGTGATAAAGATGCCGGGAACGGCGGTGACGGAGAAGCGGTTTTGGTGGAGCTGTTGTATGACAGGGACGGGGAACAGCAGAGTGTCGCGGTACGGGATACCGCGGCCACAGGAGGAGAGACAAAAATTCGCTCATCCATTGCCTTACCTGACCCGCCGGATATCATCCTGGCCCGCATCACCATCAGCGGAGATACAAGAGAACTGAAAATTCCACTTGAAAAAGAATAGACAAGCGTACATAGTAAAACTATGTATGATAAAGCTGACTTGTGTGACCGTGCGGGCCGGGTTCCATCGCGGAACAGACCCTCCCGGGCGCCTTGGTGAGCGAAAATCAAAAAGAGAGGCGTTATGGTTCAGATCTATCTGTTATCGGTAGTAGCAGGGGTCTTGGGAGGGGCATTGTTACTGGCTGACCAGCTTTCCGAAAAAGTGCCGTCCCTCATGGCCTTCAGGGAATGGTATCGCAGAAATACTGCCTATCATCCCTTTATCTTTTTCACTTTTACCGTGATAGGTGTGCTCACCCTAGTGTTTCCGTACCACGGTTTGCCGGTTCTGGGAGATTTTATTCCCTCTCTGGCCAATCTGTTAGTCGGCTTTGTTCTGTTTCTGGAGTATTATCAGGAAAAAGGCAGAGTTGTTTCTGAATCCTTCACAAAGATCATCTCCGTGAGTGAGCAGTATCAGAGTGCGTTCGGTGCCATTGCTGTTATATCTTCCATTGCCCATTTCATTTTTCCCGGAGTGATATTTCTCTGATGCGGATTTCTACTGCGGGAGTTGTCCGGAAAAACGGGAGGTATCTGGTTGCATTAAGAAAACCGGGTACCAGTATTGGAGAAAGCTGGGAGTTCCCCGGAGGAAAGGTAGAAGAGGGAGAAACTCCTGAGCAGGGGCTTGTCCGGGAATTCAAGGAAGAGTTCAATGTTTCGATTGCCGTAGGCGATCAATTCCATCAATCATCCTTCAGCAACCGGGGTTCAGATTACATACTCATGGCATTTTGGGTGGAGATACTCGGAGGTGACATTGATCACCCTGAACACCAGGAAATCCGCTGGCTTTCCGCCGGAGAGCTCTCCTCCCTGCCCATGGCTTCGTCGGACAAGGCCATTCTGTCCACTCTCGTGACCTTAGGCTGATATCGGGGTCTTGCGGCTGTACGCGTACCCCTTCACCGCCTAAATAATGGTACCTGACGGAATCACTGCTTCTTTCCGTATGACAATAACTCCGTCTTTAATGGCATAATAACCGAAATCGCCGTCTTCCCTGGGTAGATTGTCTATTCCTATCCGGCAGCCTTCTCCTATACGGGCATCAATATCGATGATGGCCTTTCGTATCTGTGTTCCTCTGCCGATACCGATGTTCGGACGCCCGATTTCTGTGTTTTCAGATTTCTGCGCCGGCGTTTCATACTGCTGGGCGCCCATGGTGTAGACACCATCGAGGCTTGCTCCGGATTCGATAATGGAACGGATACCGATTATTGAATTGGTGATATTGGCGTTGGTGATGATGCTTCCCTCCGCCGTCAGCGACTGGGATATGGTGCAGAAATTGATCTTGGTAGCCGGCAGATGACGCCGGTGGGTATAGATGGGCATGGTTTCATCGTAAAAATTGAACCGGGGATTAAGGGATGCAAGATCGATGTTCGTTTCATAGAAATTTTTAATTGTCCCGATGTCTTCCCAAAAACCGTTATACACATACGCGTTTACATTTTTGCTTTTTATCGCCATGGGAATGATTTCTTTGCCGAAATCGGTAAAGTTATTATCCAATAGTCCTTCCAGCACGTTTGCGTTGAACACGTACATACCCATGGAGGCAAGGTACGGCTTGGATGCGAGGGTTTCCCTGCTTACCTGTTCCGACCCCTCCGGTACCTTGAAATCATCTATATTGCGGTCCCTTGGCGGCTTTTCCAGGAAGTCGGTAATGCGGGAAGCATTGTCGGCTTTGAGTATACCCAGTCCGGCGGTATCTTCGTATCCGACAGGAGTGGAGGCAATGGTGATTTCCGCGCCGCTGCTCGTATGACTTTCAAGCATTTTCCGCAAGTCCATCCGGTACAGCTGGTCTCCAGAAAGAATGACGTAATGAGTGGGGTTCTGGGTGTGAAAATGGAGGAAGTTCTTCCTGACTGCATCAGCAGTGCCCTGGTACCAGCTGTTGTTCTCCGGAGTCTGTTCTGCTGCCAGAATCTCGACAAAGCCTTTGGAGAACACATCGAAAATATAAGTGCTGGAAAGGTGGTTGTGGAGTGACGCGGAGTTGAACTGGGTAAGGATGTAAATCTGCCGCAGCCCTGAGTTTATGCAGTTGGAAATGGCGATATCTACAAGGCGGTATTTTCCCCCGAAAGGCACTGCGGGCTTTGCCCGCTGTTCGGTAAGGGGAAACAGCCGTGTTCCTTTCCCTCCGCCGAGTACTATTGAAATTATTCTGGACATGAATTGCTCCTCATGATGTAACGCCTTTAAAAAAAATGCATTCGGCCGTTATACGTTAATCCTATCGTAGTGCCACAGCGCCGGCGCGGTCAAGCGGAATCCTTATTGAAATACCATATATGCGAACTTCTCAGGGGCCTTTTTAGGTGATAGTATGGGGTGCTATGACATCTGCGGCGTTTATCAATCAGCTTAAATCGGATCCGGATCTTCAAAGGGGCGCGGCCCGGTGGGAGGTTGTCCCGGCTGCCGAAGGTATATACAGGGACTTCCCGGTAAGTCTTAATCCCCGTATTATCGGAATACTTGAAAAGCGGGGGATCTCCCGGCTGTACTCCCATCAGTACGACAGCTATGCCCATGTGGCTTCGGGCCGCAACATCACCGTGGTCACTCCCACCGCGTCGGGGAAAACCCTGTGCTACAACCTGCCGGTCCTGGACGGACTCCTTGCCCGGCGGGATGCAAGGGCCCTGTATCTGTTTCCCACCAAAGCCTTGAGCCAGGACCAGCAGTCGGAACTGAATGAGATTGTCCTCGGCGGAGAACTGGGAATAAAGGTCTCCACCTACGACGGCGACACCCCGTCCTCGGTGCGGGTGTCCGCCAGGGACAGCGGACGGATTGTCATATCGAATCCCGACATGCTGCATTCCGGTATACTCCCCAATCATCCTAAATGGATCAAATTCCTGAGCAATCTCTCCTATGTGGTCATCGACGAGGTCCACAGCTACCGCGGGGTGTTCGGCAGCCATATGACCAATCTGATACGCCGCCTCAAGCGGATAGCCGCGTTTTACGGCGCTTCACCCCGTTTTATCTGTGCCAGCGCAACCATCGGCAATCCCGGGGAACTTGCCGAGTGGATCATAGAGGAGGAGACGGTCCTCATAGACAATAACGGGGCCCCACGGGGGGAGAAGCACATCATTTTGTACAATCCTCCCTACGTGGACCAGGTCCAGGGCATCCGCCGCGGCACAGTGAACGAATCCCAGAATATAGCCATCAAGTTTTTGAAAGCCGGGGTCAAAACCATCGTTTTCGCCCGTTCACGGGTACGGACCGAGCTGATTGCCGCCTACATCAACGAGCGTCTTGCCAATCATTACACACAGAACGCCCGCATCCGGGTGGAGAGTTACCGGGGCGGGTATCTGCCCAATGAACGGCGGGCGGTGGAAAAAGGCCTGCGTGACGGGACCATCCAGGGAGTGGTTTCAACCAACGCATTGGAGCTGGGTATAGATATCGGCGGTCTCGATGCCGCGGTGCTTGCCGGATTTCCCGGGTCGATCTCGAGTGTATGGCAGCAGGCAGGGAGGGCCGGCCGGAGGGCATCGACTTCTGTAGCGGTCATCGTGGCCTCCTCCGCACCCATCGATCAGTACATGATAAGCCACCCGGAGTATGTGCTGGGAAGAAATCCCGAATCGGCCTGGATTGATCCGTCAAACCCCTATATCCTTTCCGATCATCTGAAATGCGCCGTATTCGAGCTGCCCTTTGCAGACGGAGAGTCCTTCGGGACTGTTTCCTACGACCAGGGGGTCCATGATGTTCTGGCCATGCTGGAGGAAGACGGGATTCTGAGGCACACGGAAGGACGCTGGTACTGGTCGGACCGTTCGTATCCGGCGGAAACCATTTCCCTGCGTTCAGCCACAGCGGAAAATGTGGTGATCATCAATACGACGGCGGGAAAAAACGCGGTGATCGGGGAAATGGATCGGCCGAGCGCCAAGGAACTCATTTATGACGGCGCCGTGTATCTTCACCGCGGTGATCAGTATTTCGTCGAGCATCTGGATATAGAAAACCGGCGCTGCTACGTCAGCGAAACGAAAGTGAACTTTTATACCGACGCGGTGGTAAAAACAGACATCAAGGTATTGTCGGAAGACTTTTTCGGCGCCGACTGCGGGGTGCAGACCCTGGAGGGTGATGTGCTTGTCCGCACCCAGACGGCGAAGTTCAAGAAAATCCGCTTCCACACCCATGAAAATGTGGGATACGGCGAGATCAGTCTGCCGGAAGAACAGATGCACACCAGGGCATTCATCCTCATTTTTTCTGGGGGAACGAAAGGGGGGGACAGCTTTTCAAGGATCCCGGCTGAGTTGCAGGAGCTGGTGATCGCCCACACCGGTACCCTTATCCGGAACATCATTCCTCTCCTTTTGATGTGCGACCGCAGCGACATCCGTGTCGCCGAACGGCTGCGGGATCCCCATGTACAGGCGCCGTCCCTGTATGTCTATGATGCCTATCCCGGAGGAATAGGCCTGGCCGAGGGAACTGCCCGGCACTTATCACAGGTCCTCAAGGGCGCCTGGGATCTGGTGAGGAACTGCGGCTGCGAAAACGGCTGCCCCTCGTGCATCGGCCCGGAGGATCCCGGCCCGGGGCCTTCGCCCTACAGTGATTCAGCTCTCAGCCGCAAAGAGGCGGTCCTGGTTTTTCTTGAAGGGTGGCTCGGGGGAGAGCTTCTCTCGTCAGCTGGGCAGCCGACCAGGTAGAGACGGTTATGCGACGCAGTCTTGGAGAACGTCTGACCGCAATCCGGAGTACCGGAGGGAGTGGGGCACCCCTTTCTGACGGTACCAGGGCAGGAAACGGCGGGCGGCCTTCCCCCGGGCCAGGGTGGGAACAGGCGGGCAGCTATACCTTCACACGGCGCAACGAGGTTCCCAATCCCCTTTCCATGGCGGATATGCCGCGTCCTCTGGATTACTGCCTTCTGTTTACCAGGGAACTTTCGCCGCCGGCGGTGTCCGAGCTTGTGTTTTTCGATCTTGAGACCACAGGTCTGTCTGGAGGCCCCGGCACGGCAGTGTTTCTTGCAGGGTTCGGTATTCCAAAAGGGGAGCGGCTGGAAATACATCAGTTCTTTCTGGCTGATTATCCCGGAGAACGGGAATTTTTTCGCCTTATCAAGTCCTTCCTTCCTCCTGATCCTTACTGGATTTCCTTTAACGGTAAAAGCTTCGATGCGCCACTCATGCGTTCAAAAGGGGGCATGAACGGTGTAGACTTTCCCTTTCAGCGCCATGGAGATCTTCTGCATGTTTCCCGGCGACTGTATAAAGGTGTCCTGCCATCCTGTTCCCTGTCTTCCATAGAGTCAGGGGTGCTGGGTATTGCGCGGGTTTTGGATATTCCCGGGTCCATGGCGCCGCAGATCTATTTTGACTACCTGCGCGACGGGCCCGATTCCCGGATGGAAGCTCTTGCCGCCCATCATTACGAAGACATCCTCTCCCTGGCAAAACTCACGGCCCATCTGAGCCGTATCGGCCGGGAACCCCTGAACGCAGGGAATATTGACCCTCTGGGGCTTGGGTTGGTCCTGGGCCCTGGGGAAGGCGGGGAGGCGGTCCTTGCCCAGGGTTTTGCCCGAGGCAACCCTGCATGCGGCGGATTGCTGGCCCAAATCTGGAAAGCCCGTAAGGACTATCCGCAGGCAGCTATGGTATGGGAACGACTGTCCCGGGATTACCAGGATTCCAGAGCAGCGGTTGAATTGTCAAAATACTACGAGCATAATGCGCGGGATCTGGACCGTGCCCTGGCATGGGCCCGGCGTGCCCGAGACCTCCAGGTTCTTGGTGCGAAAAGCTCAGGTGATGACCTTGCCAAACGCCTGTCGCGAATCGAGGCAAAAATCCGCAAGCGTTCTTCTTAAAAAAGGATCTCCGGGTGCAGCGGTCCCGACAGCGGGAATACTGTTGTGTTTATTATCCGTCAGGGTGCTGTAAGTGTCTCATAAAGACGGATGTACGCGGCGGCTGAGCGGTCCCAGGAGAACCGGGCTTTCATACCGCGCACTGCCATATCCGTAAGAGAGCCGCGGTCTGTGTGCCAGAGGTCCAGGGCCAGTTCGAGGGCTTCTTGCACAGCGGTTCCTCCGTCACCCCGAAGGTGGAATCCCGTCGATTCAACTGCCGGGTAGGG
>JAFGQL010000075.1 GCA_016935695.1 Spirochaetales bacterium | reverse complement strand
CTGTGCCAGGGTTTTTCCCAGTTCGCGCGCGGCCGTTTCGTAGGCCGGATTGTTGCCGCAGCTTGAGCCGCAGAAAACGGCGATGGATTTCATGGATGTACCCCTCTTTTTTTCATTTAAAAGATTGTATATGAAAAGCAGGAAAACACAATGGTATTTTTTCTTTACATCAGAAAATGAAAGGTTCTCCGTGCAAGCGTTCTCTGAGAGTGCCAATCACCTCCTCATCCTCCCCTGTCCAGGTCACTGACAACCGTACATACGCCCCTGCGTCATCCCAGGGCACAGTCGATACCCCGTGGCGGTGCAAAAGATGCAGGGAAAATTCCTCGGCAGAGGTAAACCGTTCCCCTGAACTTACGGCTTTCGGTACCTTCACATACAGGTAAAACGTCCCTTTCGGCTTTACCGCCTCAAAGCCCAGATAATTGAGGGTATCCACCAGAAGGTCCAGTCTTCGGCTGTATTTACGGACAGCGGCTTGGGTAATTTCGGGGTGAGCGAGACAGTATATCCCGGCGTGCTGAATGGCCGCAAACTGGCCGGAATCATACTGGTCCTTTACCTCGCGGAAAGCCTTAATCACCTGGGCGTTCCCGGCGGCAAAGGCCAGGCGCCAGCCTGTCATGTTGAAGGCCTTTGACAGGGACTGTACCGACACGCTTACATCCTTCGCGCCGTCCACCGACATGAAGGACAGGGGCTTCTCACCGTCGTACACCAGGGCGGCGTAGGCTTCGTCGGAAATGACAACAAGCGAATGGCGGCGGGCAAACTCGACTACCCGTTGGTAAAACTCCCGGGTCGCGACAGCACCGGTGGGATTGTTCGGGTAATTGATATACAAGAGTTTCACCCGGGCCAGCTCGGTGTCAGAATACAAAGAAAGGTCCGGCAGGTACCCGTTCTCCTGTTTTAACGGAAGGGGAAGGATCTCTCCGCCAAGGGCTTTCGTCTGGGCGGCGGCGATGGGATACCCGGGAACCGTTGTCAGCATGGCATCCCCCGGGTTAATGAATGCCTGGGGTAACAGCGCCAGTATGGACTTTGAACCGATACCGTGGGCAACCTCGGCTTCCGGATCAAGGCCTGCCGCGCCGAACACCTGGTGCATATACCCGGCGGCAGCCTGTTGAAAACCGGGGATGCCGTTGTCGGTATAGCCCCGGTTGGCCGGATCCCCCGCGGCCTTTTGGAGAACCTCCACGACAGCCGGGTCGGCCCCCTGATCGGGTTCGCCTATTCCCAGATCAATGATGGGGCGCTCCGGACAGACCGTTTCCGCCTCCCGCCGGGCACGCTTGATCTTCTCGAACTTGTACAGGGATTCCCCGCGGCCGAAGGACTCACCGCCGATACGGCCGGCAAACAGCTTTTGGTATTTCATATACGCCCCTCCTGGAATGAAGCTACCGTACAGCAGCCCCGGAAGTATTGGAGGATATTGCTGTTTGCTGCAGAGAAAGGGCTGCGGTTACAGCCGGTCCCAGAAAAAACGGCATTCCGACTCAGCCTCACGGAGGATGCGTTCGTGTTCGCAAGGCGCCGCGCCTGTTTCCAGGGACCAGCAGTTGCTCACTGCCGCATCTATGCAGGCGCATTTCAGTATTGTCCGGGTGCCTGTGCCAAATGCCCGTGCAAGGAGGAGAACCAGAAGCATCAGCTGTTCTTCCTTCCTCCGCTCCGCTTCGGTACCGCTGACGCCCAGGGCACGGATATCCCTGTCCGCCCCGGACAGCTGATTCCTGATGAAACGTCCGCATTCAAGAGGAGCCGGCCCGATGACGCCTTTGGGATCGATTATCTGCCAACCGCTTTCCCGGTCATGCAGAATATTGGCATGATGAAGGTCTCCGTGAAGAAGCATGGGCTCGCTGAATTCTGTTGTCACCTCGGAAAGAAGTCTGCAGGAATCTTCGTTGCAGCCGTACAGAAACCCGCTGCCTGTATCCGCCTCTCGCGCCTTTTTATAAGCCCTGTCCATCCACTGGCGGAAGCTGGGAAATTCATGAGTACCCCGGGCAGTCCCGGAAAAACGGCTGTGGTCATAACGGACAGGAGACGCCGCGAGGAGTCCGGCTCCGAGACGGAAGCGTTCATGCAGATCGTCCACTGTCCACAGATCCTCACCGGGGGAAAGCTGTTTCAGGAGCATTGCATGGTTTTCTGTGTCACAGGCAAGGCAGGGGCGCACGGCAGCCCCTGGGGTGTGGCCGTCAAGGTCCTGATGGTACAGGATGTACGCGCACTCAGTAAAAAACTCATGGTTTGGCACGCTCATTTTCAACACGACCCTGCCGTACAGTCCGGAAGTGGCGAACACAACGGCGTTATACGACAGGTGAGGAGACAGGACAAGGCCGGTAAGTTCCCATTGGCACACGCAGCGTTCAAGCAAACCCGGAAACCGGGACAGCCAGTCCTTTCCAACGGCGCCGAACTCAGCTGAGATATGATCTTTGAAGGCAGCAGGCAGGCGGACAACTTCCATGAAAACAAGCATACCCTGAAAACACGGTATCATGGCAACCCGGCATTCAATTTATGTACAAAGCCCAAATGAAGTGGTATGGTCGTGGTTAACCTCATGACCGGCATCGCACACACAGATCCCAGCCATTCACCTTTTTCCGGAATTTCCATGACAAGGGCACATCAGGAAAGCCTGAAGCTGATGGCCTGTCTTGACCTCACCCGTGCCATGGACTTCGATCTGCCGGAGGACCGCCGCCGCCCGGAATTTTCCACCGATTACCTGTTCGGCCCAAGCCGGGGCAAAATGCTGGGCGTACTGGTCTGCAGGGACGCACAGGGGAACGAAACCGTGTTGAAGGCCTTTTCCTCCCAGTACAACGGGCGCTGGCACATTCCGGGCTGGGTTCCTCCTGTGATCGACTCAGAAGCATTTGACGCCCTCGTTCGTCCGGTAGACGTCCGGATAAAGGAACTCGACAGCCTCATGGCCCTGAAGCCCGGCGACATTGGATTGAGACTCCGAAGGAAGACACTCTCGGTGAATCTGGCGGCAGGAATTCAGGACCTGTACCGTTTCAGGGATTTTTCTGGAAAGGAACACAGCTTTCGCCAATTGTGGCAACAGATAAAGCCCGGCGCAGGTATTCCCGCCGGCACCGGGGACTGCTGCGCCCCCAAACTTCTGCACGCCGCCGCCGTCAAAGGCCTCACTCCGTTCAGCATGGCGGAATTCTTTTACGGGAAAGAAAACCAGTCAGGCACCAGGACCCACGGCGTATGGTATCCGCCCTGTGATGAAAAATGCGTCCCCCTCCTTGCCACCCTCGCGCCCTGTCTTCTGGACTCCCGGCTGACTGTGTATTACAGGGACGAACACCTGGCCGTGGCGGAAAAACCCGCGGGGATGCTTGCCGTACCGGGAAGGGGTCCGGACAAACTGGATTCCGCGGCAGTGCGGATCACCCGGCTCTTCCCGGAGAGCATCCCGCAGCCGGCAGTCCACCGCCTGGATATGGCCACCTCGGGGCTTATGGTCTTCGGCCTGACTGTAGAGGCCCACAGGGCCCTGTCACTGCAGTTCCAGCGACGGGAAGTACACAAAGCCTACACAGCGGTATTGAACGGCGTACCGGATGCAGTGAGGGGCGGTATCACCAATGGTACCATCGAACTGCCGTTCCGCCTCGATGTCGACAACCGTCCTTTACAGATATACGACGCGGAAAGGGGGAAAATCGGCATAAGCGACTGGACCCTCGCTGCCGTCGAGGAACACCCGGCGGGGCCAAGGGCCCGGGTGCTCTTTTTTCCACAGACCGGGCGTACCCACCAGCTCAGGCTGCATGCCTCCCATCCCGGGGGCTTCGGCTGCCCCATCGCAGGAGACCCCCTCTACGGCCAGGGCACACCAAATGCACCAGACCAGCGACTCCTGCTTCACGCCCACCGGCTGGAATTCACCCATCCGTCAACAGGCTGCAGCATGGTATTTCATTCTCCCCCTCCGTTTTAAGCGCCGCTCTGCCTCAATCAATTCCCGCATCATGCCCCGGCACCGGGAACGAAATCAGTTTTACCAGTTTTTTACAAGGTTTTACACCGTGGTGACAACACCTCTCTCTGTATGGATTAGCTTGATGAATATCACAATCAGAAAGAGGTGTTACCATGAAACGTATACTGTGTTTTTTTATCATTGCTGCAGCCCTGAGTTCCCCGGCGTTGGCAGAACGTTATGAAGGGCGTCCGCTTATCCAGCTTGCCATTCTGCTGGACACATCCAACAGCATGGACGGTCTCATAAACCAGGCGAAAAGCCAGCTGTGGAAAATCGTGGCAGAAACAGGCAGGACCCGTTACCAGGGGCAGAGACCGGTCCTTGAAGTCGCCCTGTACGAATACGGCAACGACAGCCTGTCCATGTTTTCCGGCTACATCCGGAACGTAGTCCCCTTTACCAGAGACCTGGACCTCATGTCACAGAGCCTTTTCCAGCTGGCGACCAACGGAGGCAGCGAGTACTGCGGCCAGGTGCTGCGCAAGGCAAACCGGGAGCTTGACTGGGACAGGGACCCCCGTACCCTGAAGATCGTGTTTATTGCCGGTAATGAGCCTTTTGGGCAGGGACCGGTCAATTACGTCCACGCGGCGAATGAATCCGCCCGTAAAGAAATTACGGTCAATACCATATTCTGCGGTAACAGACAGGAAGGATTTGAAACAGGATGGGAACACGGAGCCATGATCACCGGCGGTTCCTACATGAACATTGACAGCGACTATGCCTACGGCTACATCCAGGCACCCCAGGACGACAGGATAGAAGAACTCAACAGGCGCCTGAACGAAACCTATCTGGGCTACGGCGCCGAAGGTGAGGAAAAGAAAGCCCTCCAGGCCCAGCAGGATACAAACGCCGGCAGCATGAACCGGATGAGCCTCCTTGAACGGGCAAAAGTGAAGTCTTCCGCCAGTTACAGCAATGAAGAATGGGACCTTGTGGATGCCTATGATAGAGGTACGGTTTCAGTGGATGAGGTGGCAGAAGCCCAGCTGCCTGCGGAAATGCACGGAATGAGCGGGCATGAGAAAGAAGCTTTTGTCAGGGAAAAACTTGAACAGCGCAAGGCCATCCAGGCGGAAATCGCCGCATTGAGCACAGAAAGGGATGCCTACATCAAGGCCCAGGCGGAAGAACAGGACAATTCCCAGGCCCTGGATACCGCCATGATTGACGCGCTGCACCATGCCGCCCAAAAGAAGGGTTATGAACTGGCACAATAATCTGTTACACTTGTCCCAGGTCGGTACGGCTTCGCCTCCCCTTCTTTCACCGGATCGGGAGGAAGCCGTATTTCCGACCTGGCACAGAACCGCAGACATTGAACGACATAAATTGATTGGCGAAGAAGGAAGCCTCATCGGATATGAAACAGCACGTTGTCATCTTCATCCTGTTTTCCCTCATTATCATACCCGCAGTATTCCTGTCGTATTTCGCCTTTGAGGGAATCGATCAGCGGGAAGCCGACATGAGAAACAGTTTCAGCAATACCCTGCTTCTGGAATTGACCCAGACCAATACCCGGATCGCCTACCTTCTGGACGAAATGCGCGAGGACCTCCACGAATCCCTCCCCCGGGGCCTCGGTGAAGACACCGGAAAAAAACTCGCAGCATGGAATATGCAGGAACCGCTCATTGGAATGCCCTACCTTGTGTCCCCGGACCGGAGAATTCTGTACCCGGACCTTGCTGCTCCCGGAGGCGATGAGGGATTTGCCGACGCGGTAAATCTTTTTTACTGGCGTCATCTGAACTTCTTCAACAGCAGCGAACCCATACCCGTTTACAAAAGCATAGCTTTAGCCTATGAAGAAGAAATTCTCCTTTCCCAGAATGCACGGGAAGAGTCCCTGGATGAATACGCCAGCGCAGACAGCGGGTCCGTTGCCATGTCAAAAAAGGAGGCCGCTCCTTCCCCGTCTCTTTCACGTTCAAAAGCGGCTTCCGGGATTTTTGAAACCAACGAAGCGGTACAGGAAGAAGTGTACCGGCGGGCCGAAGAAGAAGGCCGCATGCCTCTCACCAGAAACGTGCTGCCGCGGCTGGCGGAAGACAAACCGGCAGATGACACGAACAATGCGGGAATACGCTCCGTGTTTATCGAATCCACCCAGTATTTCAACGACCTGATCAGGGACCAGGACTACGGTCTCATACCGCGGGTGTTTGATTCGGCCTTCATGCTTTTGTTCTGGGAAAAACAGGGGGATCTGATTGCAGGATGCGAGCTGGACATGGATGCCGTAAAAGACCTTCTTCTCTCGGCACTGCCCGCGCCCGCCGACCAGACACGGTACATAAATATCCTTGACAACTCAGGGCGCCCTCTCGTTCCCTTCGCCACCCTGGATGAAACCCAGTGGCAGAGGCCCTTCGTGGCAAAGGAGATCAACGAGCTCCTGCCCTACTGGGAAACGGCAAGCATCCTTACCGATCCTGACGCCTTTGAAGAACAGGTGCGCTCATCTCGGCTTTTCATGCTCACCCTGATCATCCTGTTGTCGGCAGCCATTCTTACAGGCATGACCGCCGTGTACAGG
>JAFGQL010000074.1 GCA_016935695.1 Spirochaetales bacterium | reverse complement strand
GCGTTGGGTACAGGAACGATCCCCGAAGAAAGCAGAAGAATAAATACACTCTGTCCCGCTGTGAACACAATGGCCAGTTCCCATAGTTTGTGAAAAAAAACAAGGGAGACAATCAGGGCCACTACCATATAGGTGTACACGCCCCTGACAGTCACCGCCTCAAACACCGAAACACAGGCAGCCCAGGAAAGCACAAAAGAAAGATACCCCAGGCGGTAAGCCCTCATGAGCCGGGCAGGTATGCCCAGAGGCTGTTCAAGAACAACCAGAACAATACTCACAAGAATAAGCAGCCCGAAACCTGCGTCCAGCAACAGAAACGCCCGTGTCTGCCATGACTCCCATCCGCTGTTAAAAAAAAGCTGATTTATGAACGTATACAACATGAACACAAGAGCGACGGTATTGGCCATGATGAACTGCCGCTGATTGGTTCTGTCCAGCATGTTGGTGAGCTGGTGTGTGCCGCCGGGTATATCCGAGGAATACGACATCCGCTGCTGTAATTGAGAGATGCATCGGGACAGAAAACCTGCGGTTTGTCCCCTGTGGTGGTGCTGCATGATATGGTATGTGCTCCCTTACCTTCCACTATAAAACCCGGGAGAAACGAGTTCAAATTTTCTACCGGTTTATTGGGTACGTCCTATCCATTCGATGGCAAACCGCAATAACTCCTGGGCAGAACGCAAACCGAGTTTTTTCTTAAGCTGGGCTTTATGGGCCTCGACGGTTTTCGGACTTATTGAGAGCTTCTCGCTTATGGGTATGGAGCCGAATCCCTTCCCCATGAGGCTCAAAATCATGAGCTGCCGGTCAGACAGCTTCTGCACCAGAGGCTGCATCCCCTTTTCCGGCCGGCTGCCCGAGGAGAACATCGCATCAAGATAACGGCTCCGCTGGGGTTCGCTCATCCACACCTTGCCGCTGAACACCGATTCCATGGCATCGAAAAGTACCTCCGCGGTTTCTTCCTTCATGATGTACCCCCGCGCGCCGGCAAGAAGGGCTCGTTCAGCGTAATGGCGCTCATCGAGCATCGAAAGGACAAGGACCAGCACGGCCTCGTGGTTCTTTTTTATCTGCTTGATCAGGTCCAGGCCGTCCTCGTTTCCAAGGTTCAGGTCCACAATGGCTATATCTGGATTAACCCTGACAATCAGATCAAGGGCATCCTGAATAGTGCCGGCTTCCCCCGCCACCCGGTATCCTTCGTAACGTTCGATTATGATTTTCAGGCCCTGGATGAATATCTGGTGATCATCGATGATGACAACAGTTCTTTCCTGCATACAGCTCACTCCTTTATTAGGGGCATGCGGACCGATACCCTGGTCCCGTGTCCTTCAGTTTTGTCTTCAACCTCACCATTGCCGCTGCCGGAAGTGATGGAAAACGACCCATTCAGCTGATGGGCCCTGTACTGCATCGAACGCAGCCCGATGCCCCTGGGGCGCCGGGTCTGTTCCAGGGGAAAATCCGCCATTGTCACCGCCTTGCTCCCCCTGCCGTTGTCACGGACCTCAAGCAGCAGGTCTGTCCCGTCGGCCGCAAGAACAACCTCAATGAGAGATGGGGCTGCATGCTTTACGGCATTGTGTACCGCTTCCCTGGCGATGCGGTAGAGATTGACCGCCTGCTGGTCCGAAAGGCCGTCAGCCACCCGGGCCGCGCACACAAACCGGCAGCTTATTCCGTTAGTGCCGTCAATGTCGGTACACAAAGACCGGATGGCTTGTTCCAGACCGATGGCGTGAACATCGATGGGAAAAGAGCTGTAAGCGTAGGTCCTGGTCTGCTGTAGTGCTTCGCTGGCCATTTTGGTAAGAATCTTCATGTGGGGACCCGCGTCCGCGTAGCTTTTGCAGATCATGTGGATACCTGCAAGCCTCTGGCAGATATCATCATGAAGGTCCATTGAAAACCGCATCCGCTCCAGATCGCTTATCCGCAGAACCTCGGCTTCCACCAGGGCCCTTCTTTCCCCTTCCTTCCTAAGCTGGGCAGTACGTTCTTCCACCTTCTGCTCCAGCGACTGGGCGTAAGCCTTTTCCCGCTCCATTATGGAAAGACCCCGTAAAGAGTTGGCAAGGAATACCCCGAAGTTGCTCATATGCGGCAGAGCGCTGTCGTCGGCAGTATACAGGAACATACCGAGTTTCATGTCACCCGCACAGAGCTGAAACAGGAAGCAGGGACCCGCCCCGCCGGTTCCCTGACTGTCAGGCCGGACCGCCTCATCAAAAAAACCGGCGACAGAAACAGGGTGCTCGCCTTTCTTCCATACCGACGCGCCGCCCTCTCCCTGGCTGTAGATCAGGGATCCGGTTGCAGGAATCTCCGGCGACGGTTCGTCGAACACAAGAAGGTGAAAATGCTCAACTTTGAAAACTACCAGGTATTCACGGATGGCGGCGCAGATATCAGCCTCGCTCCGGGCCCACATCAGGCTCTGGCCGAAATAACTGACAGTTCTGAAACCTGAGTCCGCATCCTTGAAATTCCCCGGTGTTTCTCCGGGAATTTCCGCCGAGGTACATCCGCAGGATCCACGCACCACCAGCTGCGCCGGTACCGTCACTACCATGGGGACACTGCGGCCCTCGACAAGGGCCTCAAGAGTTTCGACAGCCATACGGCCGACATCCTCCATGGGTTGTCTGATAGTGGTCAATGCAGGCCGGTTCATTGCCGCGAAAGGAACATCGTCAAACCCGGTTACCGGACAGGTGTTCCATCCGCCCCGGGGGGTCCCTTCCAGACAGCTCAAGGCCCCGAGGGCGTGCTCATCGCTCCCGCATATAATGACATCCACATCCTTCACCGGATGATCGGCAATATATGTACGCATCAGCTTTGCCCCCACATGCTCGGAAAACATGTCGCCGTTCATCACCCTCAGACTATACGCCGGGTCAGTGCCCTTCATACGGCTGATGGTCTGTTCAATTATTCCCTGACGGTGCATGTTATCACTGTTGGTCACAGGGCCGCCGAGATACAGAAATCTGCGGTAGCCATGGACCTGCAGCAAATGATCCATAAGTCCGTGCAGGGCATCGCTGGCGTCGACAATCAGGGAATGGTAGGCGTCGAGCACGCTACCGATGGAAACGAGGGGGACCTCCTGGGGAAGCTCATTCAAGCCCTCCATTCCAATGCGGGAATTATCACTGATAATGGAAGACAGGAGAAGGATGCCGTCCAAAGGCAGAGCCATGCTCCCCGCCCGCAGAGGAAAGTGGCGCAAAGCGGTAAATTGTTCACCGTGGATGCAGATCAGGCGGACACCCCGCGCTGCGGCTTCCCGGGTGGCTCCCCGGTATACCGAAAGCTGATATTCTTCATCCAGGTTCTTGAGAATAAGGCCGAAACGCATATACTATGACAGTATACCCCAGGTAGCCTTTGTCTGCGAATACGGCAAACACCCGCTTGAGACTAGGCATATTTTCCTATGCGCGGCTATATGTTTTCTACCGCAGGGGTGTAAGAAAACTTGCGAGTGTAACAACATTCATGCCCGGGCTATAGTACGGGGCAGGAGGATACCATGAACAAGATACTGCTGTGCGCATCCGCGGGACTCATCGTACTCGCGTCCTGCGCTACAAACGGAGGTTCAGCAATGAGCACTGACTATCCAGAGCCGGATAAAATCTGCGCCCTCACCTTTGACGACGGACCGGATTCCGTAAAGACCGGTAAAGTACTGGATAAACTGGAAGCCCACAATGTTGTGGCCACGTTTTTTGTGGTGGGACAGAACATCAATGACGGAACAAAGGCTGTCATGGAACGGGCAAAGACCATGGGCTGTGAATTCGGCAACCACTCCTGGAATTATTCCAGTATGGACAAACTGACTGCCGACCAGATCACCGATTATATCAGCCGGACAAGCGCTGCGATCGAAAAATACACGGGGACCACACCCGCCTTTTTCCGCCCGCCGAACCTTGCCACCAGCCAGACCATGTTTGACACCATCCCCTACACCTTCGCAAGCGGCGTACTCGGTTACGATTGGGCGGGTATGAATACCGGCGCGAAAAAACGGGCGGAAAACGTGATCAACGCCATGCAGAACGGCGCCATCATCCTGCTCCACGATGTACAGCCGGACCCCCACCCGACCCCAGAGGCCCTGGACATCATCATCCCCGAGCTCAAACGTCAGGGCTACGAGTTTGTAACCCTGTCCGAACTCTTTGCCCGCCAGGGCGTGGACCCTGCGGCAAACCAGGACAGAATGTGGGTGGTTGTAGAATAAACACTGCTTGTGACCATACTTTTAAAAAAAGGCTTCGATGCAGATCGAAGCCTTTTTTCTCGCCGTATACAGGAAATTATACACTAAGCTGAAAGGGTGAAACCGGAAAACCGGCCCTGCTGTACAGATATGCCCCTTCGGGGTTGTCCGCCCAGGCGTAGCGTAAGGGACAACCGCTCCCTGGCTGCTGATCTTCATGGAGATCAACCGACAGCCACTCGCCTTCCACAGAACCGCTTACCCGGCGGTATCCCCCTGATGACCCCTTGGCAAAAAGATGGAGCTTACCCGCCGGTCCGCCCTGTACCACAAGTCCTCCCGGCGCATTGCTGAACCGGATCCTCACCCTGCCCTCGCTGTCCCGGAGGGTTTCAACCGGTTTCGGCGCCTGGTGCATATCGCCCCGTCCGTACACAAGGGAAAGGGCCGCAGAGGCCATCCGCTCGCCTACAGGCCGTTTGTGCAAGGGGTGAATGTCGTTCCACTCGCCCAGGTCCAGGGTCGTCGCCAGGGCAACGCCCGGTTCTCCGGAAACCCTGCGCTGTATTTCCCGGATTGCCGCCCACCCGCTGTCGTAGGTGTCTGACGATGCAGGCCCGTAGGCGGGCAGCTGAGCAATGATAAAAGGCAGGTCCGGCTCATTCCATGCCCGCCGCCAGGAGTCCATCAGCAGCCTGAGAAATTGCCCATAGTCTGTACCGTCACCGACGTTGGACTCGCCCTGATACCAGAGGACTCCTTTCAAGGGCGTACGCACAAGAGGCGCTACCATTCCGTTAAAGAGACATTCGGGTTTGACCACAAAACGGGTCGATGGGGGGAACGCGCCCATGACGGCGCCTGGACGGAACTTCCACCCGCCTTCCAGGGACAGCCGCTTTCCGCCGGCTTCAAGGTAGTAGGGTTTGTCGGGAACAAAGGCCCAGGGGCTGTTCTGGGAAACGACCCGGACGGTAATCCGGTTTTTGCCTTCCTTCAGACGGCCTTCCCCGATGGGATACATCCGCGGGGGGTACTGATACCCTGTCGCGCCGGCAAACTCCCCGTTCAGCCACACGGTGTCGGCATCGATGATGCGCCCCAGCGCCAGGAGGCCTTCCTTTCCGGCCATGGACGCGTCTATGTCGATATCACGGGAAAACCAGTAACTGCCGTGGCGGTCCCCTTCCCCCATGGGTTCCCAGGGCACCCAGTCTTCACCTTCCGGAATGACTGCGGTATCCCAGGATGAACAGTCATACCCGGGATCATGCCAGGGCAGGACGCCGGAAAGGCCCGGGTCCTTCCGGTCCATTTCCTTGAACCAGGCGTCCGCAGCGTTCTGCTCGCCTGTGCTCAGTTCTTTCCGGGCCGCTTCGCTGCGGAGGGCTTCAATGTCCTCTACCTGCTGCCCCGACTCAGAAAGGGTCTCCTTGGAGAGCCAGGACTGAATAGGTGTGCCTCCCACCGCCGAAACAATCAGTCCCACGGGAACCCCCTCCTCACGGTTGATCATGCAGCCGAAAAACCAGGCAACGGCGGAGAAAGCCGCAAAGGTCTCTGCAGTAGCCCGCTGCCAGTTGCCATGGGGCAGGTTTTCCGCCGGACCTTCGAACACCGGGTTTTCCACAACGGTAAGCATACGTACAGGACCGTCATAGGGAGAGGCAATCTCCCGGGGGTAGGTGAACCGGAGGCGCTGCATGGGAATAACCATATTGGACTGGCCGGCGCACAGCCACACATCACCTGTATACACATCCCGGTAGGTGATGGTCTCGCTGCCGTCGGAGACACTGCATTCCCAGGGGCCGCCTGCCTCCATGACACCGAAGACCAGTTCCCAGGTCCCGTCGGCACCCGCCGTGGTATCGGTCCGGACACCGGCAAGAGTACCGTCGATCCTTGCTCCGGGATCGGCACTGCCGTAGATGCGTACGGGTTTCCGCCGCTGCAGTACCATGTTGTCGTTAAAAATGACATTCGGTTGTAGGCTCATGTTTACCACTCCAGAAATTCAAGCATTGCCTCGGCGTAACGTCTGCCGAGTTCCCTCACACCTTCAAGATTAAAATGAAACTGGTCCAGGCCTTCAAGCCCCCGGGCGGAAGCAAGCGCTGAACGACGGACACGGGCCGGAAGACCGGCAATCACCCGGTTATGCCCTGCGCAGGGACCGCCGTACAAAAGCTCCCCGGCGACCAGAGGAAGGTCGGGAATACCCAGGTCCCGGCGCAGATCGGTCATGATCCGGGCAACCTTGTCCAGCCACACCAGCTGGCCCGCATCGGATTCGCCCTGATGAAGAAGAACACCGGCAATGGTTCCCTTCTTTTGGGCAAGACGGGCCCGCTCCAGCACCCAGTCATAGGCACCGTCCCGGGTATTGTCCGGAGGAATGAAAAACTCGCTCCTGCGCGCGGAAACGGCTCCCTTTCTGAAAAAATCAATATCAACCCCGGATATCCCGCAGGGAACCAGTCCTATGGAATACCCGTCAGGCAGTTTGTCGATGAGGGTTTTCGCGAAATAATCGCCGATGCCTACACCGGCCCAGGAACTGTGGAGCGGCGGCGACGCGGTGTACCACCTGTTGTACAGACGTCCTTCGCCTGCGTTCGTCTGGTATGCCAGCACCTGAATGCGGGGATCTTTCTTCAGATCCTGTATCTGGGGTTTGGCTATCCCTTCCATGTTTGATTGGCCGATGAGAAGGAACACCAGCATCTTTTCATCCCCGGCCGGAACACCCTGATCCGATGGAGTATGGGACGCGCAGGAGATGAACACAGAGACCAGGGTAAAAAACAGGACCAGGCGCAGACGCCGGGCACCCGGGAAACGGACAGCAGAAGGACAGGTCATGGGGACTCCATAAAAGGGATGAGCTCTCCCTGGTAATATCGCGGACATACCGCATGTTCATAGTACCACTCATTCTTTTCTGCGTACAATGGGAAAAATCCTTCCCGCTGGCCAAAAAAATGTACCGAGGCTCCGTTAGGGGATTTCACGCATATCCGGTTTTTAGAAATCCAGAGCAGTAGGGAAAACCGTGTATAGGCAGCGCGCCGTGAGGATGATACACTCAGTATCCTATGAAAACACCTGTTTTTCCCCGGCATGCCCCATTGGGCATCCATTTGGCGTGGGCCCTTCTTTTCACCCTGGCCCTGATGTCCTGCAACACTGACGCGCCGCCGCCGGAGAACCTCATCCCTATTGAGGCCGACGCCGGGGTCCGGTACCAGACCATTGAGGGATTCGGCGCGTCCAATGCCTGGACATCCCTCAAGGGGGATGCCGACCTGAAGGAACAGACCGTGGGTCTCCTGTTTTCCAGGAACGGGGGCATCGGCCTTTCGATACTGCGGACCCGCATACCCTTCCGGGAAAACCCCGGCGACTACCGGGACGGGTTCATCGTCACCGACGCCGACGGCGCATATGTGTACCGCGAAGAAAACGGACACAAGTATTTTTCCTTTAACTGGAACAGCTGGGAGGCGGGCCACACCCGGGAACTCATTACCGCAATCATGGCATTGGGCAGTGACGGCCCCGAGGACCTGACGGTCATGGCAACCCCCTGGACCCCGCCGAACCTGTGGAAGACCGGCTACCCCGACTCAGAAAAGCCCGCCTACGGAGGAACCCTGGACCCGGCCCATTACCCTGATTACGCGGATATCCTTGCCGATTTCGCCCTCGGGTATGAGGCGGCCATGGGAGAGCCCCTCGATGCGATATCGGTACAGAACGAACCAAATTACGTACCAACCGGCTACGAATCCTGCGGATGGACCGCAACACAGATCCGGGATTTCCTGAAAGTGCTGGGTCCGCGGTTTGCCCAAAAAGCCGTCCCCGGAACCCTGAGGGTCATGGCCGCAGAGGGCATGCACTTTGACCAGGACATGGTTCTGCCTTCCCTGAATGACGCCGAAGCGGCGGGTGTTCTCGACATTGTCGCCGTACACCAGTATGACCATGATGAAGAAGCGAATATGGCCGTGAAAACCCTAACTGCGGTACAGGCATCGGAAAAACCCCTGTGGCAGACCGAAGTGTCGTCGGGAGAGGCAAACGACCCATCGATCAGCGACGGCGTGTACTGGGCCAAGCTCATACACCTGGACCTGACCATGGGCAATGTGAACGCCTTCCTGTACTGGTGGCTGTGGTCGTCCAGCGACTCCAAAGGGGCCCTGGTCCGCATCATCGACAATGAAACCATACAGGAACAAAAACGCCTGTACACCATGGGTCAGTTCAGCCGTTTCATCCGCCCCGGATGGAAGCGCATACAGATCAGCGACAATCCGGTACCCGGCCTGTTTTTAAGCGCGTTCATAAACCCCGAAGGAAACTCGATCGCGGTAGTTGCGGTAACGCAAAGAAAAATGGAAACAAGAGGGGACATAGCGATCCGGGGCATAAACGGTATTACATCAATAGAAACATGGCGCACTGACGAAACGCATAACCTCGAACAGACCGACGATTCTGAATTCGACGGCACATCAGTCAGCGCTATATTTCCGGCCCAATCGGTTACGACGCTTGTGCTTAATCTGGAATAAAAGAAGTTCACCGCAAAGGCGGAAGAACATCAACCACCCGTTCGCTATCGCTCACTCGAGGATACAAAGACACAAAGAGAAAATGCGCGGCTTCTGGATTCTTCAGAAGCTACCTCTGTACCTCGAGCGAAGCAGGAAGTTGATTTTCTTATACTCAGGAAAGATCCATGTCCCGGGCGGTCCATACTTTGATACCCGCGTCATCGCTGTCGATACAGGCCCTGAACGCTTTCGCGATGATCCCGAAGGTGGCTGACGTGGGGTGTATTTCGTCGAACCAGGTCCCGAAGCGCTCCACAGCCCCCCGCAGGTCCATGTGAATGACACCCGGCAGGTCGGCGCCGGTCTGAATAAGCATTTCATTGAAATGGTCGATCATGCCGTTGATAACCGCCTGCTGTTCCCGCCGGTCCCGGTAGCCCTGCCGGACCAGCGGTTTGTACAGCCAGCGGCCGTTGTCCATGACCCACCGAAGAAGGCTCCATCCTTTCCTGGTACTCGGCACGCCGTAATCGTAGCCCTGGGTGATGATCTTCAGCCGGCTGTCCGGCCCCAGGCGCGATGATACACTGTCAAACAGATAGCGGTAAAGCAGGGAGAACACCTTCATTAAAAGGTGGAACCTGTCATTCAGACAGGCATCGGCAAAGGTCCTGCGCCCCTCGGGGGCAGAAAGATCGGCCCCGGCTCCGGCAGGGACTTCCTGCCGCTTTTTTATGAGACGGGCAAGGCGCATATCGTCAAGGATATCGTTTCCCCCGCCGGAAACCATGAACACGTCGGGATTGATCCGCACAAGGGCGTCGACGTACTCACCTTCGGTGCAGATGTTCGCGATCCAGTCCCCTGCGAAGGCCAGACTGTACACCCCATAGTTCCGTCTTTTAATGAGATGATCGAGAATGTCCCGGATACCGACCGGATGCTCCAGCCAGGAATCCCCTTCGGCCACAATGACCGTGTCCACCCGGGGGTCTTTCAAGCGCCTTTCGAAAATCCTTTTACGCCGCCACCGGCTCATCCGGTTAAAAAATCCCACTATTCCTTTTGCCGCGGCGGAATTGTTTTTGAATATCCCGTCACCGATATCAAGAAGATCAGCAAGAACCGGGCGTACATCACCCGCGGAGAAACCCTCCATGCCCCGCAGACGGTCTATGTCCTTGAGGGAAAAGTCTTTCGGCTCGTCGGCGAGCCTTTTCAGAAGTTGTTTTTTATTGCCCTTTTCCACGTCTGATCACTCCTCCTCCACATCGATGAGCCTTTTCTTTTTCCAGGCGCCGCCCGACCATCGCATGAGCATGATGATGCTGCGCAGCCATTCGTCGGCCGCCATGGCCAGCCAGATACCGATATAGGCAGCATCAAAAACATAGACGCTCAAGAACGCGCCGCCGGCCCCGACGCACCACTGGAAGATGATGCCAATGATTACCGGAAATATCACGTCGCCTGTTCCTTTCAACGCGGGTATGACAATGATGTTCGTCACCCGCCCGATTTCCCGGAACACCGCGATGGTAATGAGCAGGTAGGCGATGTTCAGTATGTCCTGGTCATGAGTGAAGATTCCCATGACCGGCCGTTTCAGAAGGTACAGGACGCTGACCAGAACCGCCGAGATACCGTAGCCCAGGGCGGTATACAAAAACACCTTTTTCTTCGCCTCGTCAAAATGTCCCGCTCCGGCAAGGTACCCCGCCTTTATCTGCACCGCGAAACCGATGCTCATGGCCGGCATGAACACAAACCGGGCAATGGTAAGGACATAGACGTTTGCCGTGAGGGCGGCGGTTCCCGAAAGGGCGATCAGACCGGTAATGATCATCTGGTACATGTTGTAGGACAGGTTCTCTCCGGCCGAGGGTATGCCGATCTTGAGCATTTTGTTGAAAAACGAACGGGGAATGCCGGCAATGTGCTTCAGGGGAATATGTATGTCCTTGTGGGCGCGGATGCGGAAAGCGACGATGACACAGGAAACCGCGTGGCTTCCCACCGTGGACACCGCGACGCCGGGAACACCGAACACCGGCAGGCCGAAGAGGCCGTAAATGGACACGGCGTTGCCGATGACATTGACCACGTTGGCGATCATGCTGGCAGCCATCACCTCTTTGGCATACCCGTAGGACCTGAGGATGCTCCCCTGGATGATACCGAAGGCCAGGAATACCGAACCGAAGCCGAAGATGGTCAGATACTGCCGGGCGTAGGTATATACCTCGTCCTCGAGGGAGTAGAGCTTGAGGATGCTCCCCGCGGAGAACCCCAGCCCCAGGCTGATGATTAAGGCAAAACCGGTACCCATGACATAGGCCGACAGGGCCGCGGTGTTGGCCTGCTTCTGCTGTCCGGCCCCCAGATGCTGGGAAATAAGGATGCTCGAGCCGATGGCCACCACATTGTACAGAATGAACAGGAAAAAGGAAAAATTACTGATCAGCCCGACAGCGGCAACCGCCTTGTCCGAGTAGGACGACAGCATGAACACGTCCACGCTCTGAAGAGTCGTGCGGAACAGGTTTTCCAGGTACATGGGCAGGGCAAGGGACAGGAGGGAAAGTTCGGCCCGGTCTTTCCGGCCGTGTATCAGGCCTTTTTCAGGACCGGCAGGCGCGGGATCTTTAGGGGGGTTAAGCATAGGGGGAAGTATGGCAAAAATCCCCTGCCTGTGGAAGCCCCGCCCTGATTTTACATAGTTTACATTCATTTTACCTATATGCTGAAGCAATTAATTCGCGGCTGGGATACAATGGAGCCCTATGAAACCGATGATTCTTCTATTTCCGGCTCTGTGGTTTTTCACTGCAGCGCTTCTTCCGGCAGAGCCCCTGATCCTGAACCGCCAGGCCTGTCTGTCCCTCGCAGAGGAACATAACCCGGATCTTATGGACTCAAAGTTAAGTCTGGCAGGCTCCCGGCGGGAAAAGGAGGCAGGATGGAACCTGTTTCTTCCCTCGGTATCGGCAGGAGCCCGGGTATCCTCATTCAGCCCCTTGTACCAGG
>JAFGQL010000073.1 GCA_016935695.1 Spirochaetales bacterium | reverse complement strand
TCAATCCAATGCCCTTTAGGCTTTATGCTCACCACAAAAAAACCGCTTATTGTTATCAGGGAATGATAGGGAAAGAAGTAAAACTGACTGCCCAGATCTCCTTTTGGAATCATGGTAAGATCTCCGGGAAACATGAATGGTAGCGATACCAGAAAAGAAACCAGCGCGACAAGAGAATAGTACAACTCACGGGAGCCATGGAATTGGTCTCTGGGAATATGAAGGGAACTTATAAAGCCGTGTATTAATGCATAGCCGCCTAAAGCAATAAGGATGGAATAGATTCCGATGGTAAATGCGACTGGAGGCATAATATGGAAAAAACTTGCAATTAAGAACCCGATACCAAACAGTGATAGTATCAGCTGTACGGTTTTTGCCCATACAGCAGGGAACAGAGAATGAATAAACCAGGGTATGGTAAAGAATAACGACAGCCGGCTTGCAAGACCAAGCAGTGTTAACATATCTGACGGGCGGTCAAAAAGGGGTAAATTCCCTTTAAGTGTTATACTCAGAAAAGAAAAAAAGTGTATGGCGTTCAAGGATGCCATGTATGAAATTATACCAGGAAGCTTTCTTTTGTCTGCGTCTGGAGAAAAAAAGACAAGCTTTACTATAGTCGTGATACATAAAGACGTAGTGCAGAGGAGTATCATGAGCCTGAAGAACGTATACACTGGCGACATCTCCACACAGGATAACATAGAACCTGCTGCATTGTCATTTAATAATACAAATAGTCTCTATGTCGGCGGATAATGCTCCACACTGATAAATTTGTACTGAGAACGGAAAATTCCACCAAAACTCCACCAAAATTCCACCAAAAAGGTCGATGTCACCCGCGGGTTTGAACCATACAATCTCTATGAAAATTCTGTAATTAAGATAAAGGAGATACAAAGGTGTTGAAAAGAGTTTTAAGCAGGATTCCCTGTGTAATAATGATCATGATACTCATGAGTTTGCTGGGATGTCCCAATGGCCTGACATCGGATGCTGATGATAATCCGGTTACGCCGACGTATACCGTCAGCTTCGAAAGTAATGGCGGAACAGAAGTTGAGAGTTTTACTGTTGCAGAAGGCGAAAAAATTCCTGAACCGGCTGACCCTGTTAAACAAAACCTGGAATTTGCCGGCTGGTATGCGGATGAAGCGCTTACCGATGTATGGAATTTTGACACCGATCTGGTAAATGCTGACATGACCCTGTATGCAGCATGGCGATCGCCTACGTATACAGTAAGCTTTCATACAGATGGAGGATCAACTGTAGATCCTGTAAATGTTACCCGCGGTACATCATTGAGTGAACCAACAGATCCGGAGAAAGGGGGATATGCTTTTGCCGGCTGGTACAGCGATGAAGAATTAAGCACAGTCTACGACTTCAGCAGCCCTGTTACCCGGCATATGACACTGTACGCAAAATGGACCCTTGTTACCTACAGCATCACCTACAATGTGGACGGTGGAACTCTGAGCGGAGAAACGACAAGCTACACAGTGGAGTCAGCTGATATCACGTTGGTGGAGCCTGCCAAAAACGATTATACCTTTGGCGGCTGGTATGAGGACGCCCAATTTTCCGGTGACCCCATTACTGTAATTGCTTCCGGTTCATTCGGGTACCTTGAACTGTATGCCAGGTGGCATAAACATGTGACCATTACCTTTCACGCTAACGGCGGAACGGGAACCATGGCCGTACAAGACGCAGTGGAAGGCATTGCGGAAATACTTGATGCAAATGAATTTACAGCACCATCTAATACGGGTTTTGCCGGATGGGCGACAACGGCTGACGCCACAGTGGCCGAGTATGCCGATGGCGAAGAATTCATTGCCGGCACGGAGGATATCGCCCTCTACGCGGTATGGAAGAGCTGGTACAGCTATGACATTCTCTCCGGCTCCTCCGGTATAAGCCTGACAGGATTTACCGATTATTACGATGGAAGTTCAGACCTTGTCATTCCTTCCAGTATTGCCGGGCAGACGGTTACGCAGATTGCCTCAAATGCTTTTGGTTGGAAGAATCAGCTTACTTCGGTGGAATTTCCCGATACCTTGATATCTATAGGGTATTCCGCTTTCCGATATTGCCACAATCTGTCATCGATTACCCTCGGGAATTCGGTGTCCGACATTTCCGGAGTCGCATTTGCCAATACCGCGGTTACCACTGTGCATATACCTGCCAGTCTTGAAAACTTGAACAACAGCGCGTTTATGTATAGTACTGATTTTACAGGGTATACCATCGATGCAGGCAATACCGCTTATAGTGTATCGGACGGCGTGCTGTACGACAGCGGCCGTACAAAGTTGTTCCATTGTCCCCCTTCCAAAACGGGAATCTTCACCGTACCGTCAAGTGTTACACGCATAGAGGGATATGCATTCGTTTATTGTATCGGGTTGACCGAAATTATTATTCCCTCCGGTCTTGTCTATATTGGAGGGGGCGCATTCATCAACTGTGACGGCATTACCGGCATAAGCGTGCCGGAAGGTATCACTTGCTTGTACTCGGATGTTTTCCGCAATTGCTCATCCTTAGAGACTGTCGAGCTTCCTGCAAGCCTCGAAACCATATCAGATAGGGCTTTCCTGGAAACCACATCGCTTTTAGACATTACGGTCGCTTCCGGCAGTACCAGCTTTTCTTCAGATGACGGTGTCTTGTATAACTCGGACAAGACAACGCTTCTTGTGTTCCCTTCCTCAAAGGATGCTGCCGGATACAGCTTCCCCGCTGTACTTACCGGTATAGGCAACTATGCCTTCGAATCCTGCCAGGCAGCAAGCGTCGCGATTCCGGAAGGAGTTACCACAGTAGGAGACGGCGCCTTTAGCGATGTGGAATGCACTTCAATCACATTCCCGTCCACTCTTAACAGTATCGGAAGTCAGGCTGCCATCAACAGCTATAATCTTGCCGCGATAAATATCAACGCAACAACGCCGCCAAGCCTGGGCCAATACTCACCCTTCGGCCGCTCAAACGCGTTGAACTTCGCGGTGTACGTACCGGCCGCAAGCGTAAGCGCCTACAAGAGCGCGGCAGACTGGGTTTCGCTGGATGTGGCGCAATACGTAGTGTCTCAATAATGATCAAATAAAGTGGTAATGATGTAATGGAGGCGCGGATGCGCCTCCATTGCCCTTTTGCTATCGCGTCGCTTTTTATGTACCGAGAGCAATGGTCTTTGGTTGAACTTCCCGCATTAGGTTTTGCGGTGCTTCCAGGGAATTATCGCGCTCACCCTTCTTTGATAGTCGCAGTATGCAGGGTATTTGGATGCGGTGATTTTTTCTGTAAATACCGTAGATCCAATAAACAGGATTGTCAGCATAACAGGTCCTATGACCGTCCAGTTGAACCAGACTCCGCTTTGCGCTGCTGCTGCAAAATAGACAAACCACCACACGCAAAGCTCGCCGAAATAGTTGGGGTGACGGCTGAAGGCAAACAGGCCGCTAGTGCGGAATCCTTGTTCGGCTTCCTTCCTGTATGATTCCTGTACAGTTTTTCCTTCCCGGAACCGTTCTCGTTCACGGTAAAACTTCCATTGCTCCTCGTCTGCGGCCGCTTCAAACAAGACCGCAGCCCCTATGAAAGCTAAAAAGACCAGAAAAAAAGGCGAGAGTACAGGCCGCGTATGAATAAGCATCATATATAAAGGAGATGTAAAAAGAATAAAAAGCCCGGTCTGGTACAGGCAGATAAAGCCAAGATTAAACAGCTGCCACAGGATTGGATTTCCTATCTTGTTTCTCAAGATCGGCCAGCGGTAGTCCTCGGTGCCGGTGTATCCCCCTTTTCTGGCAAAGTTAAAGGTGAGCCGGGCGCCCCACAAGGTGACGGCACAGGCAGACAGGACCAGGGGCAGGGAAAAGCCACCCCGCCAGGCATAAAACCAGGCAAAGCCCACAGGCAGGGTGCTCCAGAGCCTGTCAACCCAGGAATAATCCGAGCTCACAAGACCGAACAAAAAAGCCGCAAGGGCAAAACCAAAATTCAATAAGACAATAACTGTAAGGGGATGCCCATTATATACAAAATGTAAGACGTTCCCCGGACTTCCTGCCGGTATAGACAAAAAAAGGACTGCTAAAGAAAAAGCTGCAATAAGGAAGAGTAAAAATCTTTTCATCGGGCAAGTATATGTGAGCTCACCCTATGCTGTAAATAAAAAACCGGTCAGTAAGGGGACATTGGGACGCTGATTGTTTTTTATTCTGCAAAAGACGCATGCCAATATGGTCAGTCACGAACCCGTATATCAAGGCGCCGCTTTTCGCCGATCCTTTACTCAACCTGACCCGGCAAAATACCCCGCTTTAAGGATCTACAAAGGAACTGTCATAGATGTCCCGCATGAGACTTGCCATATTGTAAGGATTCGCCGGGGTTGAGTTTACAAAGACCGCTGCCTGCACTCCGTCGGGGTAATGGGCTACAATGGTTTGTACTCCCTGGAGATTGTTATTTCCGTTGGTGTATCTCCAGCTTCCCTGTTTCATCAAGTACCGGCCTTTATCGCCGTTCCTACTGTTCCAGTATCCCATTTCGTCGGTGTTCATCTCTTCGAGCATCTCATCTGATAAGTAGCCGTCCGATTCACCGCCGAAATGAAGATAACTCATGATATTAAGGATATCGATGACGCTCAAATAAAGACCATAGGCGCCAAACTCGTAACTGAACTCCCAATTTGTGTCGCCGGCGCCGCCAAGACCGACGCTGCCGTCGGAAGGGAATGAATAATAGAGCACTGGGTTTGCCGGGGGTGAGATTCTCAAATCTATGCCCCGCGGCTGGAGTACCTTGGTATAGAGGTACTGTCCAAAGATACGCTCATGAAAATCCTCATCAGATTCACCTATATTTTTATTGGCTCCAATTACATAGGGGAGAAGCACTCGTATAAAATTATGGTTAGCGTTTGAGTATTCCGGACCGCTGTTTGGAGTGCCAGCGGCCACTAGATTCTGCAGGTCGCGGTCGAAATATCTTGATTGATCGGGGTGGTCAAAACCACTCTCATGGGTAAGGAGCTCACGGAAAGTTACCCCGTCTAAACCGGGGCCCTGTGTCCAGGATGAAGGAAGGTATCCGTCTATTGTCGTGTCCAGGCCCACGCCCGGGGTTTCTTCCAGCATCATCAGCGCGGCGATCGTTGTGACTGTTTTGCTGATACTAGCCACATGAAATTTATCATTCACGCTCAAATTTACATTTGCATCGGGGGCCTGTGATTTTTGCCCTGCTGCTCCGCTCCGTTCTAAAGTTCCCTGTACCGCAATGGCGTAGGTGAACCCGATGGAGCCTCCGGTAAAGGTATCGAGGATATTGTCCTCCATCAGATCTATATCAAAGACAGGAAGGTTTTGATTTATCTGTTGATTGTCATTGCCAATACCCATGTCGCAGGAAGTGAATCCAAAAATTATCACAAAAGTCACTATCCATAGTACTTTTCCGCGGTTCATTTTTTCCTCCATAAACCTTACAAATATAGTCATAATATACTGCGTAAAATATTAAGTATCCAATAACCGCAGATTTTTTTACGACGCCTTAGTATGTGCTCTCACATGGCTGCATTCGTATGTTGAGGGAAGCTCTACAAGTCAATTCCGGGATGGGCCGGCTTATAGACAAATCTTTCCGGTAAATCCGGGGCGATTCAGCGAGAATATTTCTTCTTCCGACTTTTTGTTTCATACATTTTGTTATCTGCAGTTTTAAGCATCTTCTCAAGTAGAGTGGATGGATCATCAGCATTAATTTCTGATGAGTAACATGTTCCAATACTCATTGAAATAATAAAAGATAGTTCCTGGACTTGGTTTCTTTCTGCAATGTTTTTTTGTAGTCTTGTTTTTATGATCTTTTCATTTTTCTGATCAGTATTCGAGGCAAACACAGTGAATTCGTCTCCACCTAGACGTGCAATTATGTCAGTCTCCCGGAAGGAGTCCTGAATGATTTTAGCGGCCATTGTTATTGCACAGTCTCCTTTTTCATGACCCAATGTATCGTTTATTTTTTTTAGTCCGTCCAGGTCGATATAATATAGCGCATACGGCTCCTCTTCTCTTATACAGTATCGCAGCTGCTGCTCACTCATGGTGAAGAATCCGCGCCTATTGAAAAGTCCTGTTAATTCGTCGGTCAGTGATAGATCTTGAAGATTTTGCATTGTTTCCTGTAGAAGTTTTCTGTTTATACTGTCACGAATTATGGTGCTTATGCGGGTCCTTAGCATTTCGTAGAAATTAAAGCCGACCTTCTTCATGTCGAGTATCAACATGCCGAAGATATTTTTCTGGTCAAAAAGCAATTCGGTTATTAGTTCAAAGCGTTTTCCGGGGAGATAATCAAGGTGAAGAAGCTTCTTTGTTTTAAAATAAGTATCTTGTTCTTGGATCTGCATCATTTCTCCATCTTTTCTGCAAAATACTATTTTTGATTCTCCTGATTTTTCATAATCAAGATTATTGAACAAGCATATTTGGCAATTGTTAATCCCTGTTTCATGAAAGAACCAATTAGTCGAATGAAGTCTTTCTTCTAATCCTTGTGAATCAGCAATTCCTGAACCGAGGTTCTCAATATTGCCAATAGTAATTTCTGTAGTAGAGTCATTCATAACTTTTTTCAGAGTATCTGATCGAACATATGATTCTATAGTAAAGCGTCTCAATTTCTCAATATCGGTCTCAATCAGTTGCTTATATTCTAGTGGATAGTTCATTGTCCTGTATTCATCCAGGATAGTATTTAGAAAAGAGATTAATGTGGACTGTCTGATGTGATTATCAAGCGCCGAATGAATAATGTTGTTCCAGCACTGCATGATCGGTTCATTTACATGTGTCGTAATGGATAGTAAAACCGCATCATTGAATTGTTTTTTATATTCTTGAATTAAATTATCAAAAGATTTATCGACATCGAAATCGGTTTCAGATAGCATATTTACAGCATTTGCATCGCATCCGCAGGATTGCCGATATAAAACAACTGACGGAAGTGATGTTACCCTGGAAACATTTAGTTTTTGTACTGCCCTGTGAAGTTTCTCGGCGGCTTGATAACCTTGCAAATAAAGCGGCTGCTTTACAGTGGTAAACGGCAGATCAAACATTTCGCTGACCTGCAGATCGTCAAACCCAGTTAACGCAATGTCTTTGGGAATGGATAAGCCGCGCCTGGTTAGCTCTTCCCAGGCGCCAATTGCCATATTGTCATTTGCGCAGATGACAGCCTTGGGTGTAATACCTCTGTCATCAAAAAAGCATTTGATGGCAACTGCTCCGGAACTGACGTCGAATGAACCAAAGTACAGATGGGAATCAGGAAAATCCAAATTATGTTCTAATAATGTATTACGGAATACCTGCAGTCTTTCAATTGCTTCTTCGTGTTCTTCGGGACCGGAGATATACGCAATATCAGCAAAGCCGTGGTGGAGAATCATGTGTTTTATCAATTCTTGAAATCCTGGCTTGTTGTTTATAGTAACCGAGGGTATTTCAGGAATATCAATGGCGATACTCACTGCGGGCAGTTTTGTTGATAAACCGACTTTTTCTGCAAATTTTTTTGTACCGGAAATACTTGTCAATGAAGATGATAACAGTATAAAACCGGAAAATAACTTGTCGTTATCCATAAAATCATAAAGTAACTCTCTTGGTTTTTCTCTGCTGATTGTGGAACCAAGTCTGCCTACAACCAGAGTTAGTAGATTGATATCATGTTCAACTGTATATGATTGTATACCTTTTATCAGACTTCTTTGATACATGCTTCTATGATCCGGCCAATCTACAAGAATTCCGAATGTTATTTTATCATTCACCATACTGATAAAGTATATGCATGAAAATCCTGATTTAAAGCCGAATATGTGTAAGAGTTATATTTACTGGCCTAAATCTAAGATTGATGATACTTATACCTCTTTATAATCTGGAATTGAATCCATTGCACCTTCCCTGGACACCGCTATTGATGCAGCCTGGCAGCCATATTTCAGGCATTCGCGTATTGGGGATCCGCATAACCTGGCAGCCAGGAAATAGCCAATGAAGGTGTCCCCTGCAGCGGTTGTATCCTTTACTATCGCTGGAAACGCTTCTTGCCGTAGTTCTGTCCCGGCAGATCTATATAGAGCTCCTTTTTCTCCAAGTGTGAGAATTATTTCGGTGTCGGGAAATGCATCCGATAGCTTTTTAAGGATCATTTTGGCTGATGAATCTACACCCGATAATGCAGCACCTTCAATCTCATTAAGAATAATGGAGTCAATGAGGTGGAGGGGGTAGGATGTTACTTCCTGTTTCATTGGAGCGGGGTTGAATACTATTTTCAATTTCTTCTTTACCGCCTGTTCTATAATATACTCGATATTGTTTATTTCATTCTGAAGCAATAGATAATCACCAGGGACGGAGTCATTCAGAAAAAAATGAACATCTTCCCTTGTAATACTATGATTACTACCGCCAAATAAAATAATTGAATTCTCTCCGCGGTTAGAGACCTGAATAAGGGCGTTTCCAGTTTTCTCTCTTCCAACCAAAATTTTTGATATATCTACGTTATTGTTTTGAAGTACATTTAAAAGCCATTGACCATCTTCACCGACCTTTCCAGCATGATGTACAGAAATTCCTGCCCGTGACAAAGCGATTGACTGGTTCGCCCCTTTACCTCCAGGAAACAGAGTCAAACTGGAACTGCTAATGGTTTCTCCGGGTTTTGAAATATGATCGACACGGTAGACATAATCAATATTCAGAGATCCAATGTTCAATACTCTCATTCTGTTATCCTTCATTGGTAAATATTCATAGTTCCATCTTTAGTATCAATGCCGTTCAGTAAAATGATGTATTGGCCAAGTTGAATTATAGAACAGCTATTAACTCTTTGTAAAACTTCAGTGCGATTTTGGCGTTCCCTTTTTCATTTGGATGGAATGCATCATATTGAATTCCGGGATATTTTTCTCCCCACATATCTCCACCTTCATATGGAGGTACGGATTCGGGATTCGGTGTGTTGTCGCTATAGTCAATACCCGCTTCATTCTCCATGTTGACCGGTATTAGTCTGATTGTGTCACCTGTACGAGTATTTAGCATATCAGCGATTTTATTATTGAATCGGGATGTAGGAGTGTGTTTGCCTCTGAACTGGTTTATGATTAGGCAGACAAATACGGTTATCGGATGATTCTCTTTAACAGAA
The DNA here is from genome assembly GCA_016935695.1 of Spirochaetales bacterium. GTDB lineage: Bacteria > Spirochaetota > Spirochaetia > JC444 > Marispirochaetaceae > JAFGQL01. The sequence goes on along the minus strand of JAFGQL010000073.1, from coordinate 36,718 downwards.
AAATCATTAATCATATCCAGCATTTTTTTCATCTGTTCAGGTTTTCTATTCCAGTCCGAGCCATTCGTTCCGGCATGAATTAGTAAAATGTCCGGCCTGTAGTAAGCTAAACTTGATTTAACTCGTTTTGTAATTGCCGGAATATCCCAGCCGGGGTAAGCTTCGCAACTATAACCAAACCAATTCGCATCATTTTCAGGAAGTCGTCCATGAATTTGAGAACCTGTGAACTCAACATTATATCCGGCTTTGATCAGCTTCTCATACAGCAGTTTTCTATAGCCGGTCCTCTTTTCAAGAGCCGGTTCTCCGTAATGTTCTCCGGCAGTTATTGAGTCCCCGACAGGCATAATCTTGATTAGTTTATTCTTAATTTTCATTTCTTCAAACAAAGCTGCCTCAAAAGTGCTACTCTACTGGTCTGAACACTATCCTGCGATAACTATATAAATCATGGGTCCCGTTATCGGTTACCTCACATATTAAGTGAAACTCTGTTCCGGCTGAGTTTTCTGGTACAATAACTGTAACTGTGTTCGTCTCGTCGTTACGTATCATGATTTCTCCTGTGTAAGTACCTGGCTCGGGCATCATCCACCATGAGAAGGTGAGGGTATCGCCGTCAGGATCGTAACTTTTTGAAGCATCGATTATAACCTTGTCACCCTGTGTTGGCGTTGCAGAAAATATATCAGGTCCGCTATCATTGTTTATGATTATAACCGGATTACGATTTCCGTTGCCGTTCGCTGCCCAGTCCATGCGTGCGGCGAAATTATTAAAGGTTGCTGAGTTGAAGCGTCTTTGATACTTTGATGATATCTTAGCTGAATCATTTCTATGATTTGTAAATGCATATGTTTCACCATCAGGGCTCAAACCCCATGAAAAATAGCCTCCCCAGCCTGTGTGGCCGGGATTGTTTGGGTTATTCAGTCCGTTGGGTATCAAATGAAGAAACGCCGGAGTATCGCCTTCAACGCCGTATTTATATTTAGGATATATTCTCCCAAGATTCCCATGTCCCTGAATATGGGTTTCATATTCGCTCCATTGACTGGCACCGAAACTGTTCTGATACTTCCAGGCGCTTTCATCCCAGATGAAAAAAAGATCTTCCGCGAACTCCCGTCTAAGCCATTGATGAGAGCTTATCTCGTAACCTTCTGAACCGTCGTATGTCCTGTCCTGATCTGTAATAGTATAAACTCTGAGTTTATGCAGAAAGGCCTTTAGTTCTTCTTCACTTCTTTCCTGCTGTACCCGCCAGACAGCCTGGGCCAGTGTATTTGCTCCTCCCCACACGGTTATCCATACCGGTCGGTCGTCATCTTCATCGGCAAGATCAATGATTAGCCTGCTTCCATCAGAGTCATTTCCTTCGCCAATATGAACATAGCCTCTGCTCCTGCTTCCGTACATGGTACGATCTCTTAAGTAGTCGGGACTGGGCCAATATCCGATCGCCTGTCTGCCGGTATCTTCTGTATGACCTGATTGTTCTGAACGTTTTAGAAGGTTCGGGAGGTCTTTTTCATATGCGTCGATTACATCGTGAATAAGCATGAAAAAATCATCCCTTGTTCTGTCCAGACTGTACCCGGTTGTGAAAACCAGGCCTTCGATTTCGAATAAATCCGCATGGACCAGGAGCCTGATCATTGATTCCATGTCATCAGGTTCCCATGTGGATATGTCGGTAAGAACTACAAGTCTCGGCTTGTAGTAACCGGATGAGTCCGTAGGGCTATCCTCCAGGTGAACATAAGGGCCATCGTGTAAACGGGGAGCTTGGGGAACGCCCGAATCCACTTTTTCAGTCGATAAATTTGTTGAACAGCTTGCTATTGAAACCGTTAATACTGTCAATACACAAAGTGATGAACACATTTTCAAAATCAGACTCCTTATTTGGTTCCCATTATTCTGCAAAACCCGGTATAATCCCAGTTCAGATAACGGGTGAGGGCTTCCTCGATAATTGCTCCATGGTGTCCCCTTACCATCGAGACATGATGTTCGAATCCTTCACGGCATACATGTTCCATCAAGCTGTTCAAGCCGGGAATTTTACAGACCGCGATTCCTCCGTCCATACCATAGGGGTCATTCGTAAACTCTCCCTCGCCGCCGTATGCCTTAATTGTACCTTTGCAGTCATCGGTGGATATCCTGAAGTATGTCATATCTCCGGGAGCCACTTTTCCTTTAATTGCTCCAAAACATTTTTCTTTCCCAAAAGTGTTGCCCAGAATATCCAGCTGCCCGATCTTCACGGGATTGCCCATGAAACTCGCCGGGTAATTACTGCAGTGGGTGCAGACGCAGATCTCTCTTTCATAATCAAAGTTATTATTCCAGTCGAGGAATCCGGAGGCTTTCTCGGCGGCAAGGCGAAGTATGTACATGGAAACAGCCCCCGAGATATCCATCTCGCAGGCCGATGGAAGACCGTTCTCGCCCATCATGCTCATCGAAAGGCAGGTGGCGCATCCATAGTTGTTCTGTATACTCTCCCAGCATTGTATCGCGGTTGCATCAAGCTCGTTTTGGGCAACGAATTGATCAATCGCCACAGACAATTTTGCCTGTCTGACAACCTCTTCATTTTTTATATGGTTTTCTATAGTACCGTAGGCACTGATACTCTCAATCTTTGCTTTTACTGCGGGATGTTCAGCATCGAGAGCGTTTGCAGCGGAAATCATTTCCGAGAGATCGACAGGGACAACCGTTATCCCGAATTTTTGAAGAAGCTTCTCTGAGAATCTGACGGTCTGAAACGCTGCAGGTCTTGCACCAATGGCTCCAATTCTCATTTTGCTGACGCCTTTCACGATCCTGCAGACGGCGGCGAAACGGTCTATATCTCTACTGAAGGTCTCCGAAGTAATATCACATGTGTGCAGCGATGTATTTGTGAATGGAATATTGTACTGGTAGAGATTGTTACAGACTGATATTTTTCCGCAAAACGCATCCCGTCGGTGAAGCACATCCACCTTGTCGTTGTGATCGTTTGAAGCCTGTACAAGAACAGGGACATTCAACTCTGACAGTTTGATAGCATTTGCAATTCCTATTTCGTCTCCGAAATTTGGGAGTATCACAATAATACCGTCTATCACATCTCTGTTTTCTTTAAACAGTGCAGCGCATTTTTTGGCATCTTCATAGCCTTCGACTACACCGGTAGGAGTGGCATCGACCGGTAGAATTACATGCCTGTATCCTTTCTTATCAAGAACGTCCAGTATATCTTTTCGTCCTCCCCTGGCAAGCTCAGGGTTAAAGAATCCTCTTGTGCTGACTATTACACCGAAAGTCATTTCTTTTCTTTTCATCAGGCTGTTTCCTTTTCGTTTGTCCTGTCTGTTCGTTCTACAGACTTTACCTTCATTGACTGCTGCATTTGATCTATTATAACAGCAACTACAATTACGACGCCCTTTATTACATTTTGCCAGAATGCGTCTATGCCGACCATCACCATTCCATCGCTAAGTACACCGATTACCAGAGCGCCAATAACCGTTCCCCCGATTGTCCCGAATCCTCCCGACATTGATGTGCCGCCCAGAACTGCCGCCGCAATGGCGTTCAGTTCGAAACCAGTTCCTATGCCGGGATGCGCAGCGTTCAGCTGGGACGCCCATATTAAGCCTGCGATAGCAGAACAGAATCCGGAAAACATATAAACGAAAATTTTTACTCGATGGACGCGTATCCCTGACAGCTTTGCAGCCTTTTCGTTTCCCCCTATTGCATATATGTGACGCCCTAAGGGAGTTTTCCTTGACATATATATGGCCCCGGCTGCAACTGCAATCAATATCCAGATAATGAGTGGAATTCCGAATACTGTCCCGGAACCCAGTACTGGAAAACCATCTGTTCCAAGGGCCGGATCTCCGGATAGGTTTGGGAATGTCATTCCTCCGGTTCTAATGTTTGCCAGTCCGCGTGCGGCATAGTACATTCCGAGGGTAGCGATAAACGGCGTTACCTTGAATTTTGTAATTACTATGCCGTTGACTGCCCCTATTAATGCCCCGAGTAACAGTGTTATTATAATAACCATCAGCGGATGAAAATAAATAATGACACCGAACAGCTCAAGCGTAAGACCTTCATAAATGAGACCGCCGGCGATCATTCCGCACAGCCCGACAATAGAGCCTACCGACAAGTCAATTCCGCCGGTAATGATGACAAAGGTCATACCAATTCCCAAAAAAGCTGCAACAGCCGCATGTTTCAGCATAATAATGATGTTACCGGCTGTAAAGAAATTTTGCGCAGTGAGCCCGAATACTATCAACAAAATTATAAGTGCGATTAATGTTCTCAATTTCAGCAGCAACATACCCATCGTGACTTTGCCTGAAGTTGTCCCCAATCCAGGTGATAAGTCTTTTTGTTTCATAGTTGTTTTCTCCCGTTGTTCCTTGTTTTTGCAGGTAGTACTCAATCGGAACCGTGATCGATTCCGTGTCCGGCGGCAGAAGCGGTAACGAGTGCTTCTTCGCTAGCTTCCGTGATCGGGAAGCCTCCGGTTATTTTCCCCTTTGACATGACTATAATGCGGTCTGAAACGGACATTATTTCTTTGAGTTCAGAAGCTACAAATATAATTGCATATCCCTGGTTAGCCAGGTCGCACATTATGTTGAAGATATCTCCCTTGGCTGCGACATCTATACCCCTCGTTGGCTCATCCAACAGCAGAACTTTCGGGTTTGTCAGCAGACTTTTTCCGACAATTACTTTCTGCTGATTCCCTCCGCTTAAAGAACTGATAAGTAGATTGTAATCAGCCACCTTCACAGATAATTCCTTTATCTTTTGATTTGTTGCCTCACTTTCTTTGCGCTTTATCAGATGAAATCCTTTTGTCATATTATACAGACTCGCAAGGGTAGTATTTTTCATGACCGATAGGTTTGTGCATAAGCCTTCTCTCTGTCTGTCCTCGGGTACTAAGGTTATTCCCTTTCTGATCCGTTGGTTTATATCTTCATTTTTTATTAATTCTCCGTCGAGGGTGATATTGCCGGTAGTGTTCTTATGCAGGCCGAAAAGGCATTCAAGCAGTTCGGTTCGGCCTGCACCACGCAATCCATATAAGCCAAGTATCTCCCCTGACCTGAGTGAGAATGAAACATTTTTAAGGAGGAAGCCGCCTTCTTTCTTGGGAAGCGATAAGTTCTCTACTTTCAACGCCACATCACGCAGTTCTGTTATTCCTTTTTTTACCAATGTAGATGTATCGTTTTTCCCGACCATTTGTTCTATTATCCAGGGGAGATCGATATCTTTCATTGGGGCTTCTGCGATTTTATGTCCGTCCCGCAGCACGGTTATGTAGTCGCCTATCCTGAGGAGTTCATCCATTCTGTGGCTTATGTAAATTATGGATACGTGATGTTTTTTTAAATCGTCAATGATTTGAAAAAGGACCTCCACTTCTTCATTACTCAGGGCGGAAGTAGGTTCGTCCATTATCAGGATATCGGATTCCTGAAGCAGTGTTTTCGCGATTTCGACTATCTGTTGTTCTCCTATTCTCAGGTTTTTAACCAGGGTTTTCGGATCAATCCTGTGCTCAAGCCTTTTTAGAGCGTTTACTGCCGCTTCTTCCTGTGCTCTATGGTCTATATAACCGTATCGGGATTTTTCCCTGCCGATAAAAATGTTCTCAGACACATTAAGGTTGGCGAACAGGTTCAGCTCCTGGTGAATGATCCCTATTCCTGCCTCAGAAGCATCCCTGGATGATTTGAAATTTACTTCCGTGTCTTTGAGAAGGATTTCTCCCCGTGTCGGATGTTCTATACCCGCAAGGATTTTCATCAAAGTGGATTTCCCGGCGCCGTTCTCGCCGACAAGTACATTTACTTTCCCCAAATATACATTGAAATCTATATCGTCAAGGGCAACTGTTCCAGGATATATCTTTGTTATGTTTCTGGTTCGCAGGACGATTTTATCTTTTGTCCCGTTTTCTTTGTTTCTTACGTCTGTCAATTTTCTTCTACCTCTGATATGTCAAGTTTTACCGGGGTTATCAGGATTGTGCTGAAATCTGTTTTGGTCTGCAGCGTAAACGCCCCGAAAAACGTAACTTTCTTGTTTATAAGCGATTCGCGGTCGATATGTTTCAATACCCGTGTGTAAACGGTTTTGTTTATTTCATTCTTAATACTCGCCCATTCAAGCTGGGTATTAAAGTCGGCATAGGATAAAAGGGGATATGCATCTCTTACAGATGTATGCTTGATAACCGGTCCGATTTGCACTGTCACATCGGCTTTCCCGTCACAGGGAGTCAGATCAACATCTATTGTCGATGCCCTGGATTCTGTATTAGCGCTTATGATTATGCCTTTGCCTTTTACAATAAAATTATAAGTCGTATTTTCTTCTGTTTCCGAATAGGCGTACTTTTCACTGGCTGCTTTTGGATCAGTTGCTGCTTCTTCTAGCAGAATGCTTAATTCAGCGGCCTTATTTAGATAATAGGGTAATAATTTATCATTCCAGTGGGAATTGACAATTGCGGCGGCGTCAAATGAGTCGTCATCGAAATAAATCTGGATTTTATTATCGGATCGTTCTTTTTTATCCAGTTTTACTACTTTGCAGGAAGTAGGCATTGTGCAAAGTAGCAGATATAAAGATGTCAGCATGATTAAAGAAATAATGCTAGATTTCTTTGAATGAATTGTCCGAAGAAGCTTTTCATGAGAAAAGACAATTATTTTGTTCATTGATACGCCTGCTCCTTTAAAAATCTCTGAGCAAAAAAATCATATGTTATTTATTTAATGCTTCATTTCGAATTACATTATTTGAAGAGGCAGCAAATCGCTGCCTCTTCATAAAACTGTTTCTGTCGTTTGGCTCTTTTTTTACTTGGGTCCGAAATTCTCATACTTGTCGGCATTTTCCGCGGTAATTAAGGTACAGGCGACAGATTGTCTTTCGGGCAAACCGGTGGACCCTGTCTCAAGATATTTTTTTGCCTGCTCTACGGCCATTTCTGCTCCCCTTGTACAGGGCTGGAGTACAGTGAGTTTGATTTCTCCCGCTTTTATAGAGTCGATTACATCATTGCTTCCGTCAAACCCCGCAACAATTACGTCACCCATTCCGGCTGCTTTCAGGGCAGCGTACGCGCCTAATGCCATTGTATCGTTTCCACAAATAACACCGTCTATATCAGGGTTTGCCGCGATTATTGATTCCATATCGTTGAATGCTTCATCCTGCTCCCAGTTGGCACTTTCACGCGCCACCATTTTCATGTCGGGATATTGGTCAATGATGTCATGATATCCTTTTGAGCGAACTCCTGCGTTTGTATCAGACTCTTTTCCGACAAGCTCAACGTAATTTCCTTTTTCACCCATTAGCCGAACAAATTCCTCTGCACCGACAGTAGCTCCCTGGTAGTTGTCGGAGATTATTTGTGCTTTTGCCAGGCCGTTTACTGTTATCTCTCTGTCGATCAGAAATGTCGGGATCCCGGCATCTGCGGCTTTTTGAATTGCTGCAATAGAGGCATCAGCGCTGGCGTTGTCAAGGATGATCGCGGCAGCTTTTCTTGAAATGGCAAGATCAATGTATTCGGCTTCTTTGGTTATTTCATTGTTATGGTCCAGTACAAGGGTGTCAAAGCCGAGTTCTTTGGCTTTGGCTTCTGCCGCGTCAGCCTCCGCTTTGAAGAAGGAATTGGAAAAGCTTGGCATGATGATCGCTATCAGCTTCTTCTTGGAAGTGCCTTCTGATTGGCCTCCTGCAAATCCTGCAAAGGGAATTACGGTAATCAAAAATACGAACAATATTTTTTTTAACATACTCACTCCTTTTGTTTGTGTTTGATGTTGGTTTTGTTTTAACACGAAATAATTGCATTTGTCAACGAAAAAACAGTTAAAAGTTTACGAATAGTTACGTATAGAAGGATCAGTACTGTTTAATACTTGTGAATGCTTGCGTTTTAAGTTGACATTTGTTTTTGGCAATGTTAGATTTTGAATCAAAGTGGAGGCAGCATTTAGGCTATAATTAGCTTAAATTGCAAAATTATAATAAAAACAAGGTGGTTATATGGTTAATCCATTTAATTTAGCTTTTCCGGAGATTGTAGATCGATCAAAGAATATACGGAAGAAAGTAATCTGCATGAATTATCATGCAGGTGCCGGACACACAGGAGCTGATTTATCTGAAGCAGATATTTTATCCGCTCTTTATTTCAATGTATTAAAGTATGATCCAGTGGATATGTCCAATTCCGACCGAGACAGATTCATTCTAAGTAAAGGACATGGAGTAGGCGGATATTACTGTACTCTGGCCGAGGCAGGAATTATAGAAAAAAGCCATTTGGATCTTTATCTGCAGAAAAACTCACCTACCCCCGGACATCCGGTACGACAGAAGACCAAAGGTGTTGAGTTTAATACCGGAGCATTAGGGCATGGTTTTTCTGTTGCTGTGGGATTGGCGTTAGCCGCTAAAATGTCAAAGAGGAAATTCCGGACATTTGTTCTGCTTGGTGACGGAGAACTGCAGGAAGGGTCGAATTGGGAAGCGGCAATGAGTGCTGCACATTTTAAACTTGATAACCTAATTGCCATTGTAGACAGAAACAGGCTTCAGCTGGGTGACAGGACTGAGAATATTATGGCGCTTAATCCTCTTGCAGAAAAGTTTATTGCCTTCGGATTTGATGTACATGAAATAGATGGTAATGAGCCTGAAGAGATTGTATGTGCAGTTACATCGGCTTTGAATGTCAAAGAAAAGCCTCACGTGATAATTGCAAATACAGTCAAAGGTAAAGGTGTCTCATTTATTGAGGACGAGCCTAAGTGGCACCACAAAGTACCGGTGGGTAGTGAATTAGTACACGCGATAGAGGAACTGGAATAATTATGGCAGAAGAGATAAGAGACAGTTTTGTAAATGAATTAAGGGAAATAAAAAAGACAAACAAGGAGTTGGTCGTACTTGTCAGCGATTCGACTTCAACCTGCAGAATCAAACCTTTTCTAGAAGATAATCCGGAGGCTGTTATAAATGTCGGTATAGCCGAACAGAACCTCATCGGTATGGCTGCCGGAATGGCTCTGGGAGGGTTCACTCCGGTCACAGCGAATGCTGCGCCATTTCTTATGGGCAGATCAAATGAGCAGGTAAAAAATGATATCTGTTACTCCGAAACGAATGTAAAACTTGTGGGTTTAAATCCGGGATTCGCGTACGGGTCTCTCGGACCAACGCACCACTGCCTAGACGATGTCTCGACTGCATTGTCCTTCGGTAACATTCAGGTCTTTGTCCCGTCAGACCCCGAGGAAACACGACAGATTACGCGCTATGCAGTAAACCATATTGGTCCGGTTTATATACGTTTAGACAGTTATAAGGCTGATAACATACATAAAGATGGATACAGGTTTGTACCCGGAGAGTCTGTTGTCATTAAAGAGGGAAGCGATCTGACAATAGTGGTCCTAGGCACAATGATTCATACCGCCCTTACCGCTGCAGCTGAACTTGAAAAGCAGGGTGTGCAGGCAGAAGTGATCAGTCTTCCGTCGATACGGCCCCTTCAGCCAGAGGGAATACTGCAGTCGATTGGCAAAACTGGTAATGTTCTGACAGTGGAAGAGCACAGCCTTCATGGCGGAATCGGATCGATAGTTGCGGAGCTTGTACTGGAACACGGACTTAGCTGCAAGTTTAAGAAACTAGGCGTTCCCGCAGGCAGTTTTGCACCGGCCTCGCCCAGGTCAGATATTCAGGAAGAGTACAATTTGCATTCAGACGGGATTATTCAGGAAGCGCTTCGATTGTTGAACAGGACAAAGAATGGCTGAGCTAATACTGGCGGTTGATCAGGGAACCAGCGGTTCCAAAGCCATAGTATTCAACCGGGAAGGAGATATCCTCTGTGACGGAAGATCTCCATTAAGAACTTCGTTTCCGCAAGAAGGATTTGTAGAACAGGACCCGGAAGAATTATTTTCAAGTGTTATCTCTGCAGTGAAAAATGCATGTGAAGAACTGGAAACAAAAGATTATAATTTGTCCGATATTTCCTGCTGCGGAATTTCAAACCAGAGAGAAACCTTTCTGGTTTGGGACAAGAAGGGAAATCCTCTGACTAATGCTGTCGTCTGGCAGTGTAAACGATCCGTGTCAATATGCCGCGAACTGCATGAAAATGAAGAGGAACCCTTTTTAAGAAAAAAAACTGGCTTATTCCTTGATCCCTATTTCTCAGGAACAAAACTGATATGGCTTTACAGAAATGATGAAAAGATAAAATCTGCTGTTGATAATGGAGAAGCATATTTCGGTACGGTTGATACCTGGCTTTTATATAAGCTGACCGGCGGGAAATCATATAAAACCGATTATACAAACGCATCAAGAACATTGTTATTCAATCTGCGTGAATTGAGATGGGATCAAGAAATTCTTGAAAGATATAACCTTTCCGGATTGAATCTACCGGAAATCCATCCTTCTTCACATAATTTTGGAACAACTGACTTTTTCGGAGCTTTTAACGAGGATATTACAATAACGGCAATGATAGGGGATTCACATGCTGCCGCGTTTGGAGAACGGTGTTTCAAGAAAGGAACGGCGAAAGCTACCATGGGTACAGGGGCTTCCATATTGTTGAATACCGGAACTATGGTTGATCCCGAAAAGACATCCATGGTTTCTACAATATGCTGGAGCACTGGAGATGAGATCGCATATGCACTTGAGGGGATAATTGTTAGCTGCGGATCCACATTGAATTGGCTTAGTAAAAAGCTGGGATTATTTGAGACTGGAGAAGAGGCTACCGAAATTGCAGAAAGTATTGAGGATACTGCCAATGTTTTTCTCATTCCGGCATTCTCGGGCCTGGGCGCGCCATGGTGGAAAATGGACCAAAAAGCAAGCATTCAGGGGCTTACTTTCGGAACTGATTACAGGCATATAATCCGGGCCGGCCTTGAATCGATCGTGTTTCAAGTCACTGATGTTTTAAGCGCGATGGAAAAAGACAGCGGCATCGTATTGACTTCCCTGAAGATAGACGGGGGTGTTTCATCCAGCACATTTGTCACCCGGGCACTTGCCGATTTAAATAATGCAAAGATAATGCGGTGCAGGTTAGGTGAAGCCTCGGCCTTGGGCGCCGCCTTTCTTGCCGGACTGAATACAGGAATATACAAGTCAATGGAGGAGTTAATTGTTCGGGATGAAGCTTATGAGCTTATCCACTCAAATGAAAATGAACAAATCAAGCGCAGCTACTTTAAATGGTATTCCATTCTTGAAGAGCAAAAATGAGGGTCGGGATATGATAAATGGATGCTAATAGACAGCTTTCACTTTCTGCAGGTCATGTTGATGATTTCATGGGTGTGAAATATAATGATGACAATATTCCCTCAGTACAAAATGCTCCCAAAGCGTTTAAGCCGGGAATATCCCTTGATTCAGGAGCTGGGCAGATGTTTGCAGAACAACGAAGAGACAAAATTATCGAATTGATCAGAGAGAACGGGAGTGTACGGGTAAGTAATTTAAGCAAACTGTTTAATGTTTCCGAACCGACAATCCGTCAGGACCTCGACAAAATAGAATCGGCCGGAGAAATCGCCAGAGATCACGGCGGTGCATACCTTAAAACGATTCCGGACAGTGTAAAGAGCCTGTCTCTTGTACATATGGAAAACATTGAGCTGAAAAGCAGGATCGGGAAAAAGGCTGCGGAGTTTGTAAAACCGCAAACCTCGATAATTCTCGACTCCGGAACCACGGTCACCGAAATGTCAAAAATGCTTGTTCAGAAAAAGGAATTACGGGTAATTACGAATAGTTTGAATATTGCCCTTATTCTTGGTGCCGAACCCGGAATAGAAGTCCATATGACGGGCGGAGAATTCAAAGCTCCGACATTGTCTCTAACAGGTGACAGGGCTGCTGTGTACTTTAATAACATGCACGTCGATCAATTATTCCTGGCTGCCGCAGGTATTACATTCGATGACGGATTGACGTATCCTGGGTTCAGCGATCTGCCTGTAAAAAGAGCGATGATAGAATCTTCCAGGGAAGTGTTCCTGCTTGTTGACTCGACTAAAATAAACCGTCCTGCGTTTGCAGCCCTGAACGTTTTGAATAAAATTAACCATATGATAACTGATTCTGGCATAAAAGAAGAGGACAAGATCAGATTCGAGTCTTTTGGAATTAAAGTCATTATAGCCTGATAAAGAATCACCTTTTGAGGAGAAAAACCATGCCTAATTTACACCCTTCTAAAAGATCTGACAAAACACTGCCTTTATTAAAAATTAGCGATGATCAAAAATATCTAGTTACCGGGGATGTAGACCCATTTTTCTGGCTGGGGGATACTGCCTGGGAACTTATACACCGATTAACCAAAGAAGAGATGGACCTGTATTTTACTGATAGAGCGGAAAAGGGTTTTACAGTTATCCAGACTGTTATATTGGCCGAACTGGACGGTCTTAATACGCCTAATGCCTATGGAGAAAAACCATTAATAGATAATGATCCAACCAGGCTTAATGAAGCGTATTTCGAGTATGTGGATTACGCAGTTAAACGCGCGGAAGATTACGGTCTGTATGTGGCCCTTCTCCCGACCTGGGGCGACAAAATTAATCTTATGTGGGGGCGGGGACCGCTTGTATTTACTCCTGAAAATGCAGAAACTTACTGTTCGCTTCTGGGTGAGCGGTACCGGGATACTGACAATATCGTCTGGGTCCTTGGCGGAGACAGGCTTCCCGAAAATGAAACCCAGCGTGCTGTTTTCAATGCTATGGCAAAAGGATTGAGAAAAACAGATGACAGACATCTTGTGAGTTACCATCCCCTTGGAGAAAACCTGGCATCGGACCATTTTAATGAAGAATGGCTTGATTTCGACATGTTTCAAAGCGGTCATAATATAGACGGGAAAGATTATGATTACGTCAGGAGAAGCAGAAAGAACATGCCGTTGAAACCGGTAATCAACGGAGAGGCCCGGTATGAGAATATTCCGGATAAATTCTGGCTTAAAGATGACCTTGTCTGGATGGGCGACGCGGATGTGAGGATTACAGCTTACTGGTCCATGTTCGCGGGTGCTGCCGGATATACATACGGCTGCAACGATATTTGGCAGATGTATACTATCGAACGGACACCGATAATCCATGCCCGAACGGACTGGCAGGATGCATTGCATCTGCCGGGATCAACCCATATGAAGTATATGAAAGAACTGTTTACAATTTTCCCCTGGCAGAAACTGGAAAATGACCAGTCTTTGATACTTAATGATAATAACGAAGAAGAAGATTATATGATGTGTGTTGTCGGGCCGGAGAAAGATTTTCTGCTTGTATACACGCCGTTCGGAAAACCGATCAAGCCGGATATTTCCAAAATGAATGCAGAGAATGTAAAGGCATACTGGTTCAACCCCCGTTCCGGCAAGATAAAAGAGATCGGTTCGTTCGCGGTGACTGAAAAACCTGAGTTCACTCCATGGTCGAAAGGGAAGGGTAGCGACTTTGTATTGATATTGCTTGACAAGAAGAGTAATTATTTTAGTAATGACGGCACACTGCAGTAAACACAAATATAATTTCCCACGACTCCATGATTTCTTCTGTGATCGATTTCTGTCAAAAAGCCAGATAAACTACGAAAGAATCAGCACCTACCTTTACCAAGCCGAAAACCTAAGAAAGGAGGTTTTTGCTTTGGGAAGGTTATGCAAAAATCAAAAGGAGTTTATCACAATGGATTTGGATCTGGGCCTGTCAAACTTGGAACTGGCAAAAAGGTTTGGAGTATCAGAAGGTACAATCAGGTATCACAAGAAAAAAACAGGGAAAAGAGAGCAGACGGCAGAAGAATACGTTACTCACAAGTTTCCGGTTTCGTGGAACCAGTAGAAAACTGGGTAACTCAGAATACAACTGCCTGCTGCAATGAACGCACCACTGTTCTTTCTCTTTATCGGCAGCTTAAGGAATTGTCACGTCCGGTGCTCCTTGCAGTTGCGTATTTCTGTTCGTCCTCCAGCCAGAACTGTACATAATATACCTTTTCTCCCTTTGTGCTCGGTCGCTTTTGCAGTGAATATCGTTGACGCCTGCTAAAACCTCCCTCCAAAAATGAATAGATTTTTGCTGGAGTTATACCTGTGTATACCAGTGTAACTCACTATGAAGAGAGAAATCTCAGATAAAGTCTCAGAATACATTGTTGTGAAATAATGGTGGGAAAACAAAAAAGCCGTAACTCCTTTCAGAGTATCGGCTTATAAGTAGTCGGGCTGGCCAGGAAACCCGAAGGGTTTCGAAAGCACAAGGCTTGCGAAAGCGATTGTATCCGATCGCGAAAGCAAACGCCGGGGCGGATTTGCCTTCCAATCGCCGACATCCTGTCGGCTCATTCCAGGCCCCTCCCTACGCGCTGTCGTGGACATCCTGTCCACTTCTCCTTTCTTTTGGTCGGCGCGCTACGGGTTCAAATCCGTCTAACCACAATAAAAAATACCGAAGCACCAAAAGGCACTTCGGCATTTTTATCGGGCTGGCCAGATCGGATGCAAAGCATCCGATAAAGCCCCAGGCTTGCGAAGCAAACGCAGGGGCGGCATCGCGGCGGAGCGCCGCGTCCGCGAAACCCAAATGATGAAAATGGCCATCCTATAGGATGGCCACTTGAATATAATTCGGGCTGGGCGGATTTGAACCGCCGACCCCAAGTCCCCCAGACTTGTACGCTAAACCCCTGCGCTACAGCCCGTTTTTTGAAGGTCAAAAATAGCATGTGATTTGAGTTTGTGTCAACACGATCATTGTGTCCTGTTTATCCGGGGTATTTTTTTCTGTTCCTCTGCCGGCATTTTTGCTACATTTCATATCAGTATGAATAGACAAATGCTTCAGTCCGGTTTCCGGACCCGCTTTCTTGTACTGATGCTGTGTTTCTTCTCTTTACCGCTGCTGTACGGCCAGACGATCAGCGCAATCGAGGTGGAAGGTCTCAAAAGGATGAAGCTTGATGTGTTCATGAATACCCTCCCTGTAGTTCCTGGAGATGTGTTTACTGCACAGACCTCCGAGCAGATACGCATTGCCATAGAAAAGGCCGGTCTATTTTCGGATTTTACTATCAATACCGAACAAGAAGATACAGGCGGGGTGATTGTCCGTATCACTGTGGAAGAGAAATGGACCCTCATTCCCCTGCCGTTTCTTTTGTATACCGACGGGGCACTGGCAGGGGGCATGTTTTTCCTGGAGACAAATTTCCTCGGACGCCGGCAGGTCCTGGTCTCGGGGTTTACCTATATCAAACAGAAAATGTTCGGTCTGCTTACCTACAGTAATCCGGACATCGGTATGGCCGGGCTTGGTTCTTCCTTCAGTTTTGTGATCTACGACGAGTCCGACGGACCGGGAAGTGTTGCCTTTGCGGGCGGGTTGTCCAGGGACGTCCTGTCTGATACCACGGCTTCCGGGAGGCTGAGGCTGTCACTTGGTAGAGAGACATCGTTTTTTGAGGGCGGCGAACTGATTTCTTCACTTTCGGTGCCCCTCCGTCTGCAATATGACGGGACCATTCCGGTGAGTGTTTTTTCCCGCGGGTTGTTCACCAGTCTGGATGTCTCTCCCGGCTGGGTGGTTTCCCAAGGGGATCCGGCGCTGGTTTCCCATGCCATGGCGCGGTATGCCTTGGTCTGGGATGACCGGCATCATCTTGAGCTGTACGGATACGGTGAGGTTGAGGCCCAGCCCTTTGTGTTTTTAAATGAGCGCGGCGGCGGAAGGGGCGAGCGGACACTGCCCCGGAACGAGGTTTTGACGGGAGCCATATTTTCCGGGGATATCAGTTACCAGTACCTGTTCTGGTCCAGCAAAGCCCTGGCACTTACGGCTACAGGCTTTTTTGAGGCCGGCGCCTACCACCGGGACCTTTTTCAAACACCATCCCGGATGTCTTCCGGGCTTACTGATACTGACCGCTACAGGTTATATTTCGGCCCTGGCGCCGGGCTGCGGTTGTACGTGCGGAAGGTTGCCATTCCGGCGATGGGGCTGGATGTCGGTTACAGCATACCAGAAGAAACCGTACATGTGTCCTTTTCCATAGGCGTGTCAATGTAATCTGTTCTTCTATTGTTGTTACGTCGGACAAGTTATTCCTTTTTCATTATGTATTCCCGGTGATGTACATCAGACAAAAAAGCGTTATTATTTATGGTAGAGGCATGGAGGCATGAACCGCGTTGTTGTAATGGGAGAGGAAAGTACCGGCTTCGTTATCGGTACGTTATTGGCTGCCAAAGGTATGGATGTTACCTTTGTTGTGGAAGACGAATACCATCGGTATTCTCTGGAGAAAAACGGCCTGTACCTTTTCGGCTGCGGGTATGACCTTACGGTGGAGCTTTCCTGCGTCGCCGATGCTTCCCGGCTTACCGGTGTGTATGATGTTCTTATTTTCTCCTCATCGGTGATCGAAGGCGTACATGAAATTTCTTTTGTACTGGAACACCTTCATCCTGATTCCGCGGTACTCTGCTGTCAAAGAGGAATTATAGAGGACGTGCTTCAGGATATTCTGGGGCATCAGACTGTCATTTCCATGGAATGCGGAGTAGAAACCCGGTCCCATGCCCCGGGGAACCTGGAAATCATTGCCATGAAGGAGAGCCTCATCGGTTTGTGGAAGGGTGATCAGCATCTTCTGGAATCCTGTGAACTTCTTTTGGGAACAGTGATCCCTGTACGGGTGCACCATTCGGTTATCCGGGCCATGTATTCCTCTTTGATCTTTGGCGCCTGTCTAGACGCTCTCTGCGCGATCTCGGGGCTGCCCTACGCGGCGCTTATGCGCAAGCGGCGTTTCAGGGGACTTATCATCGGGGTCATGAGTGAGGCAGTTCAGGTTGCTGATGCTCTTGGTATTCTTATTGAGCCTTACCGCCGGTTTTTCAATTATTACTCGTTTTTAAAAGGGGATAACACTGTCGCCAGGCTGAACCGCAATATGGTCCTGTTCCTCTTGAGCTTTGCTTTTGAGGAGCGGATATCCCGGCAGCTCCGCGCAATTCTTGATGGCAAGAAAGGTGATGTAGATGCCCTGAACGGTTTCATTTCCCGTTGTGCCCAGCGTACAGGGGTTATCACCCCTCTGAACGATCTATTGACTGCCATGGTCAAGGACATAGAAGCCCGGCACCGGCATATCGGTGTTGAAAATTTCGAGGAAGAGTTTTTTTACTTCTACGGCTGAAGTCCCCTCATGGGTGTATCAGCATACAGCCCGTCCGGGGTAGTTGTTCCGTGATTAAAACCAAATAAGCTTCCGCAGATGCCCCCGGCAATATGGGCGGTCTGGGAAATGTTGTCTGCTGCGGCAATCATGAGCACTTCCTTTGCAAGGTACAGTACCACGATGAGAATAAAGGTGAGCGGGACCTCTCCTTTTCGGATATTCGTGATGGACCCCAGTATGATCATCATGAAGGCAATGCCGCTTGCGCCAAGGAGGGCTGTATCAAAAAACAGCAGATTGAGGATACCTGTGACAACCGCGGTTACAAGGATCATGAACAAGAGACGGGAGGGCCTGTATTTCTCTTCCAGAATGGGGCCGATCAGAAGAATGATGGTAAAGTTTGCCAACAGATGATCCCATCCTGCGTGGCCCAGTATGTGGGAGAACAGCCGGAAGTAGGAGAGGGGATGGCCAGGGGCGAAATATCCCCGGGGTGCGGCGGTGAACAGGGCAAGGGTTATTTGCATGCCGGTGAGGGTATCGATTATAAGCACTGCTGCCGATAAGAAGGTGAGGGTAAGAATAACAGGAGAGTTATACCGTATTTTCATGTGACCGTCCTGAAGGTGGAAATCCTTTGCATCCTAATATCCGGTTGCCGGAGGGTCAAGGATACCGGTACTCGTGTTGTTCATAAACGGGGAGAACTTTATACCCAGGAGTACTTTTAATATGAGTTTGGATCATGGTATTGAGCTGTTAAAGTATGGTAAGCACCGGGACGCTGTGAATTTTTTCCTGGATATCCTGTATGACGATCCTCTGTGTCTGCCGGCAATTATGTATTCCGGTATCGGGTTTACCGAAATGGGGATGCAGGAAGAGGCCCTGAAAGCACTGACCTTTTTTACCCAGAGGGAAACAGGGTATTCCGAGGCCTGGGAAGGCCTCGGCTGCGCTTACTATCGGACCAAATGTTTTGAGCAGGCCAGAGACTGCTTTACCAGGGCCCTGGAACTTTCTCCTGAGGAAAACTCGGTTATCCGCAACCTCGGGCTTACCTGTATGGTGCTTCAGGATGAAGATAAAGCCTATGAGTTATTGGAGCGGGCAGTTTCCAGGGACAAAAAAGATTACCGCAGTGTCTACGCCCTTTCGAACCTGTGCATACGGACCCAGAAATTCATCGAGGCGGAATCGCTTTTGGAAAGCATAAAGGATGATTTTTTCCTTCCCCCCGACCTGAAGGAACTGGTTAAAAGCGATTATCAAAAACTCAAATCCATGATACAGTTACACAATGGATTTGCGAAAAAGGCTTAACCGGTCGTATTTAGGCGCATCAGACACAACAGACGATACCGGCACCTCTTTCACTCCTGACCCTGCCAACACGCCGGATGGCGCACCCCAGTCAATATCAAAACCCCAGTATGCCAGATTTGACATTCCCCGGACCTCTCTTAAAGCGGTGGTGGAAGGGCATACGTCCCGCGGGTACCGGAAAGCCGCGAAACTCATGGTCATGCTTGGCAGGGAAGACGCTGCCCGTATTTTGGAGCATTTCTCTAAAGAAGAGGTCGAGCATATCCTTACCGAGGTTGCGGGAATCAAGCGTGTCGAAGATGTGGAGGCAGAAAGCCTTCTTCACGAATTCGGCCTGATTAAAACTACGGTTCCTGTGCTGAAGGGCGGCAAGGACGTTGCCAGGGACCTTCTGCTCAAGGCCTTCGGAGCGGAAGAAGGGACCGAAATGTTCCGCCGCATCATTCCCTATGAAGGCGAAAAACCTTTTCAGTTTTTGTTTGACCTGGATCCTCAGCAGATATACATCCTTCTTAAAAAAGACCCGGTGCCGGTGACTGCCATGGTCATTGCCCATCTGCCTCCCCAGACGGCAGGCAGGGTCCTCAAATACTTCAACCCTGTCCAGCGCAAGGAGTTCGTCAAACGGATAGCCCGCCTGGGCAAAATAGATCCCGATGTCATTTCCAATACCGAGGAGCTGTTGAAGGAACGCCTGCGTACCCAGGGCAAAATCGTTGTCCAGGAGATTGACGGTAAAGGACGGCTGGCCCAGATTCTTAAGCACATGCCGGTGAGCAGGGAGGATTCCATTCTCAACGCCATAGAAGAAGCAGATCCCCTCCTTTCCAAGGAACTGAAGGACCGGGTCTACACCGTTGATATGGCGTTCCAGCTGCCGAAACGGGATTTGAGTCTGGTTCTTAGGGAAATGGAAAACGATGAACTTGCCTTGCTGCTGGCCGGCCGCGGCGATGATTTTCGCGCCCATGTTCTCAATCACGTGTCCCAGCGGCGAAGGGAACTCATTCAGGCGGAGCTCTCCTATCTTGGTACTCCGGCTCCAAAGGACACCGACCGCGCCGCACGGGAATTCATCGACATAATGCTCGAGATGCGGGAAGAAGGGCGTATCAGCTTAAGCGATGAGTACCTGTAACGCCCTGCTACAGGCTTTCTGTTCCTTCTTCGCCATCCGGTAGAAGATCGTTGAACACATATTCTATCGTACCTGAATCCCTGACGTGAAGAGATGCGTGGCCCCGTCCTGCAATATCGCTCAAGTATTTCTCCGCTTCCTCTATGGTGAGGGTCGTTTCCATTGCGACGAGAGTGGCGCTTACGCGGCCTTTATGATCATGGGCAATACGCAGGATTGCTTTTTCCGCGTCTTTGTATGAACTGATTCTTTTTTCCCGGGGGCCCTCGACCTGCTGGAAATCCTTCAGGCGGGTGAGACCCCGCAGCAGGGGAATAACGCCGGCAAACACCAGAGGAAAGATCATCCAGGGAAAGCCGTGACGGAAGAAAAGGAACAAAAAGCCGAATACCGCGGTTATGGATATGCCCGAAATGATTTCATCCCGGGCTTTCTGTTTCTCGCTTTTATGGCCCATTATCATCATCCTCTTATATTTACTCATGGTATGAATACTGCGGATGCTTCCGGTGTATTCATTGAAATGATCCGCTTTTTTCCGGTTTACTCAAGAAATCTTTGTATCGGGGATCTTGCGGATCTGTATGGTGCCGGTATAGTGTACTATAGAGTGTTGCATGATGAAATAGCCGCGGTGTGACTTTTTCACTGCTCTTATGATATAGTATGATGACACGGGGGTTTTTAAAAGGTGGTATATTCGACAGGTTTGGCATACTTTCTCTGGTTCGTTTCCGGTTTCGGCGCCCTGGGCCTCCACCGGTTCTACCTGAATAAAATCGGCAGCGGTATCCTGTATATTTTTACCGGCGGGCTTTTCGGTCTCGGGGGTTTTTACGACCTCATTACCCTGCCGGCACAGGTACGCGAGGCAAATTTGAGGGTTTCCTACCGCCAGGCCATGGAAATCGGCTACGAGCAGGGTTTTCGGGATCGGCTAAAAAACGTCACGCCGATGCCGGGCAAGAAGGAGCCCATAGAGAAAGTCATTCTTAAGGTTGCAAAAAAAAATAATGGTATCGCGACCCCTTCTACAGTATCATTGGAAGGGGAAATGAGTCTGGATGAAGCCAGAAAGCAACTGGAAAAGCTGGTAGCCAAGGGGTTTGCAGAACTCCGGGTAAGCAGAAGCGGAACGGTTGCCTACTTTTTCCCTGAACTGTGCGGGAATCCTTCCGCCCTTGATTTTGAGGATTTTTAGTATATTCTGATGTACGAGGGGTACGAATATTCATGGATACAGATGAAATTATCGGCGGACGGATAGGCGAAGCCCTGGTCCGGCAGGGAGACATGACCGTTGAGCAGGTTGATCATATTCTTGAACTTCAGAAAAACGGTGACGGCCGTCTGTTCGGCGAAATTGCCGTGGATCTGGGGTACATTGACCTCGATGTGGTCATACGCTTTCTGGAAGCCGACGACCGGGAAAAATCCTGAGCTGTTATCAGGCCTTCCTGGGGAATCTTGACATCATTACCGCCTCTATTTAGTATCCTAACCTATGACTGCACACGAACTACGCGAAAAATACATTGCTTTCTTTAAAAGCAAAGGCCATGCACAAATCTCCGGGGCATCGCTGATACCAGAAAACGACCCGACAGTACTGTTTACCACCGCCGGAATGCATCCCTTGGTGCCTTATCTCTTGGGAGAGCCCCATCCTGCGGGTACCCGGCTTACCGACCATCAGAAATGTATCCGTACCGGCGATATAGAAGCGGTAGGAGATCCCTCCCACCTGACTTTTTTCGAAATGCTGGGCAACTGGTCCCTGGGCGATTATTTCAAACAGGAAGCCATTTCCATGAGTTATGAATTCCTTACCAGTCCTCAGTGGCTGGGGATCTCTCCAGAGAAGTTGTCGGTAACGGTATTCGCCGGCGATGATGATGCACCCCGGGACGAGGAAAGCGCCTCTTACTGGCGGGACCTGGGTATTCCGGATGAGCGCATTTATTTCCTTCCCAAGGACGACAACTGGTGGGGACCCGCCGGCCAGACAGGACCCTGCGGCCCGGATACAGAGATGTTTATGGATACCGGTAAGGAATCCTGCGGTCCAGACTGCCGGCCCGGATGCCACTGCGGCAAGTACTTTGAGGTATGGAATGACGTGTTCATGCAGTACAACAAGAACCGTGACGGTGTTTTTGAGAAGCTTTCCAGAACCTGTGTCGATACGGGTATGGGTATTGAGCGGACGATCACCATCCTTCAGAATAAAAAATCGGTCTATGAAACCGAGCTTTTCGCAGACGTGATCGCGAAGATCTGCGCTCTTTCCGGAACCGGGTACGGTAACGACGGCCTCAAGGATGTTTCCATCCGCATTATATCCGACCATGTCCGTACGGCCACGTTCATTCTTGGTGATCAGCGGGGTGTGACCCCTTCCAATGTCGGCCAGGGCTATATCCTTCGCAGGCTCATACGCCGGGCCATCCGCCACGGCCGAAAACTCGGTATAGAAGGGATGTTCCTGGCAGAACCGGCCAAGATTATTATTGATATGTATGCAGGGGTGTATCCGGAACTCAAGGACAACAGGGACAAAGTTTTGTCAGAACTGGCGAAAGAAGAGGAGAAATTCCTTAAAACCCTGCAGAAAGGAGAGGCCGAGTTCGAAAAGCTTCTGCCGAATCTCATGCGGAACCCCAGGAAAGTCATTCCCGGCCGCGTGGCCTTCCGTCTGTATGACACCTACGGGTTTCCCGTTGAGATTACCGAGGAACTTGCTTCTGAACACGGATTTTCCGTGGATAAGGAAGGCTTTGATGAGGCTTTCAAAAAGCATCAGGAGGCATCGAAGCTCGGTGCCGAGAAAACCTTCAAGGGCGGACTGGCGGACAATTCCGACCTCACGACCCGCCTCCATACCGCGACTCATTTGCTGCATAAGGCACTGAGACTGGTTCTTGGCGAGCACGTTCAGCAAAAAGGAAGCAATATTACTCCGGAACGGCTGCGGTTTGACTTCTCTCATGACGACAAAATGACTGACGAACAGATTCAGAAGGTCGAGGATATTGTTAACGAACAGATCCGTAAGGCCCAGCCTGTCACTATGGAGGTCATGACCCTGGACGAGGCGAAAGCAGCCGGTGCGCTTGCGTTTTTCGGTGAAAAGTATGAAGAAAAGGTGAAGGTCTATACGGTGGGGGATTACTCAAAAGAGGTGTGCGGAGGACCCCACGTGGACAACACAAGTGAACTGGGGCGGTTCAAAATTCAGAAGGAACAATCCTCATCCGCAGGCGTTAGGCGAATAAGGGCCGTACTGATTGCGGAATAGATTACTAGGCTTTTATATTTTTTACGGCTGTCCAATATGTTTGGACAGCTTTTTTTATGGGAAATATTATTCCTGTAGAAATTGTATTAGCGGCACATGGATGTGCCAAGATTGAGGAGTGCTCTGCGGACATGGAAGTCCGCAGCTCAACCGTTTCCTTTTACATAAAAGAAAAAAAGCGTTTCTATCGTATATTGTCCAGCATCTGCGACACATACATGTTGCGTATGCCAAGCCGCTGAAAGCTCTGCAGCGTTTCGATGGCTTTGCTCTTTTCTCCCAGGGCCATATAACACTCGGCAATTTCTGTATACAGCCGGTGGTTTTTCTGGTCGTTGCGCAGCAGTCCCAACAGGCTCTCCACCGCTTCCTTGTAGTTGCCTCTTGCCTTGTTTATCAGGGCAAGACCAAGGATAGCGTACACATCAAACTCAATGTTCAGCGCCTTGTGGTAGTACTCCTCGGCATCGTCAAACTGTTCCATCTGACGGTAGGCATCGCCTACCCGGGTAAGAATGACCTTGTTATGGGGATCGATCTTTAGTATACGTTTCCAGTAATCGAGGGAGGCCTGATGGTCGTCCATTCCCCGGTAGCAATCTGCCATACCGAAAAGAGCGTAGAAGTTGCCGGGTTCCTGCTCAAGGGCCATGCCGAAATACTTGATACCCTGTTCAAAGGTTTTCAGTTTACGGTGGCAGTTCCCCAAAGAGGTAAGGACGCGAATGTCTACATTTTCCCGCTTCACATCGAGCATTCTTTCCCAGTATGTAAGGGCGTCTTCGTATTCGCGAAAATCATAGTGGAGGTGGCCCAAGCCGATGAGGGCATAGGGGTTGTTTTCTTCCATTTCCAGTACTTTCAGGTAAATTTCCTTTGATCGGCGGAAATCACGCACCTTGCGGTAGGCATCGGCAACCCTGGTGAGGACCGTGACATTGGTAGAGTCATGTTCCAGGTACTTTTCCCATATCTCTATGGCGTTGCTGTACTGGTTCAGGGCCTTGTAACAGTCGGCAAGTCCGAAGAGGGCATAGTTATTGTCGTCATGGGTTATCAGACACTGCTGGTAAAAGCGTACCGCGTCGCGGTATTTCCCCTGCTTGCGTGCGGCATCGCCAAGGCCTACAAGGGCGTAGTTGTTGTTCGTGTCCAGTTCCAGTATTTTTCTAAACAGAATCGCTGCGTCTTCTATCAGGTTTTCTTTCAACAGCTGATACCCGCGTTTTGACAACTCGGAAATCTCGTTAAGCCGCTGTTCTTCCGGCGTCAGTTCCTTCTCGGTATCTACTATTTCATCTTTACTTTCGTCAGTCATGTACGTGCTTCCTTTTCTACCCTACATAATAATCAGGATTTCAGTAAATTGCGAATTATCGAGGCAATTTTACCGGACATTTCCCGCACTTTGTCAGGCGCGGGTGCAAGGGCATACATTTTCAAAGCCTCAACAGGTTCGTTGTGCTTCAAATAATGATCGCCGATGCGTATCAGTCCGTCTGAATACCCTGTGGTAATGAATATCCGTTTGGCCAGAAGAATGTTCCCCGCGTTGAAAAATTCGTTTCCTTTGCGTATCAGGACGGTTTTTTGAGTGGAATCGAGAACTGCGCGTTTTTCTCTTTCAACTTTTAAAAAACCGTCCCGAGGAATCCCCTCGGGCCAAAAGTCCATATCCATTACGTGTGCTGTAACCTTGTCATGTTTATAATAGAGAAAGATAAGAAAAAAATCAACAAAAACTGTCTATTTTTCGTAGAAAGCCCAAAAAACTCTAATAAGTCCATCGGGTTGGCTTCAGAGACTTCCTTTTGTGGATTCTATGGCATCTGCTGGTGCAAAAGCCTGGTTCAGGGCCTTGCCGAGGGCTTTAAAAAGGGCCTCGGCCATGTGATGGCTGTTGCTTCCGTAACGACAGGCGGCGTGGAGGTTTATTCCTGCCGCGTTGCTGAAAGCGGTGAGGAATTCCTGTACCAGAATCATGGGAAAATCTCCGGCATATTCCTGTGGAAAATCGGCGGTATAGACCAGAAAGGGCCGGCCCGAAGCGTCGATGGTGACTTCGGCCAGAGCTTCATCCATGGGAATGACCGCGCGGCCCCAGCGCTTGACCGGTCCGAAGTCTGTACGGAGCTTCGCGAAACAATATCCCAGCACCAGGCCTGTGTCTTCCACAAGATGGTGGAAATCCACGTCAATGTCGCCGGTTCCTTTCAGAGCAAGGCCGAAGCCGCCGTGAAAACACATGGCATGAAGCATATGGTTGAAAAAGGCAACAGGGGTTTCTATGGCGATATCGTCCCGCTCTGATCCGTTGAGGATAACAGAGATGGATGTTTCCTTTGTTGTACGTTCATGGCGTATGATTCTGTTCATATAGTCCTCATCGATTTGTGTACGTATATGCTTACCTATCGGCAGTTGAGGCTAAAATCTTCTGTGTAAAGGCGTTGATCTGCCGGTAATACAGCTTGTAATATGCCGGGTTAGCGATCAGATACACTTTTATGTCCGACAGCTTCTGGTATACTTCCAGGTTATTGGCTTTCAGGGTTGTTCCTGTTTCCACCAGGTCCACGATGTAGGGAGCCAGACCCAGTACCGGGGCGAGTTCAACCGAACCGTTGAGTTTGATGATTTCCACCGGCAGGCCTTCCTTGTGGAAGTAATCCCGGGTAAAGGAAGTGAATTTCGTCGCCACGGTGACGGTCCCGCCGTGGTGTTCAAAACTGCCTCCCTTTTTCCCGGCGATGCACATGCTGGTGCCGCCGAAGGGGAAATCGCTCAAGCGGATAAAGGATCCGCCGTGTTCGTAGAGCACATCTTCTCCACAGAACCCCAGTCCTGCGATTCCGTGATTCACATAGGTCGGCAGGTCCGAATTTTTCACTAAAAAGAACTGGAACCCGCCGCTTTTGTCCAGGGCGACAAGTTTGCGGTTTTCAAAGGAGAACTCGATGCCTTTCCGGCGGAAAAGCTCCTGAACCTGTTCCTGGAGCCGTCCCTTCGGGAGGGCTATGGTGAGGGGGGTGGCTGGTGTTGTGTCTGTCATAAGTGTACCGTCTTCCCTTGTGCCCGCAGAACCTTCGCGTTCCCGAGGCGTTCTTCAAAACTGTTTCCCTTGGCGGAAATGGCGCAAGGCCGTTCGTTGTGGGGAAGCATTCCTTCTATTTTCCGTAAAAGGAAGGAGAATCCCGCAGCGCAGGCGTCAAAACCAAAATCGTCCAAAAGCCGGTCGTAGCGTCCTCCGGAAAGAAACGCAGAATCGATTCCGGGTGTGTACCCCTGGAAGACCATACCGGTGTGGTAGGTCTGGCTTCCAAGTTCCGAAAGGTCCACCCGGATGTTGGCGGTATCGGTTACTCTGTCCAATGCTGCTAAAAGGTTTTTAAGCCGGGCCAGTTCGTTGTAGATATCTCCAGCATAAAAAGACTGGTTTATGCCGGCGGTAAATTGTTCAAATTCCCGGGGAGTGCCGATGAATGAGCACAGGTCTTTCATGACCTCTGCGGTTGCATCAGGAACACCCCCTTCGGTTAACAGGGTTTTCATTGTACTGAAATCACGAACCAGGACCGCCTGATGAAGCTCCTGGACATTGTCGGTCTGTAACGACGAGAACAGCGGGGCCAGGATGGCGCTGGAACCCAGATGGAGTTTCCATTGAATACCCAGGGACTCAAGAAGTTCGACAGCCAGGCAGAGTACTTCAAGGTCTCCGTCTGTTCCGGGAACGCCAATGAGCTCGGCCCCCATCTGAAAAAACTCATTTTTTGAGATGTCTTCAAAGTTCTGATGACGCAGGATGGTATCGCCGTAAAAAACCCGAAGGGGAAGGTCTGATCCGTTCAGGGCGAGACCCATTTGTTTGCACAAAAACAGGGTGACATCTGATCTGAGCATCAGAAGGTCTCCCTCCCGGTCCATCAGCCGGTATATCTTGTCAAGCTGGTCCGCCGGTATGTAGGGCCGGTAGGTGTCAAAAAAATCGAACACCGGTGTCTCGATGGGCAGATACCCCCAGCGTACATACAGGTCTTCTATCCGGCGGATGACCATTTTATGTTTGAGGGCCTCTTCCAGGTAAATCCCCTCAGCTCCCTGGGGTATCTGAAGAAGCCGTTTTTTTCTGCTCACACATCACTCCTTGTTCCGGTTTGACTATACCAGTATGGGAAGGTAAGTACAATATTGTCGCTGCTCCCCTGCCGGGTTCTGCATGCAGGTCTTTGTATATAAAAAAAGAAAAACGGGCCATGAAAACCGTAAGAGACTGGGGTACAGTTAGAAAAGAGAGGTTAAGGCACATCTTGAGAGACGATCAGCATCTTCATATATTGTTTCACGACACACTGGGACATGAACCGGCGGCATGCGACGACGACGGCGAAGCGTCGGAAAGTCCCGATTCTTCTTCCTCTTGTCAAACCATAAGCGAGACTCTCGAAGAGCGTTTTTCCCGCTGGGTAGACGCGGTCGACTGCTGAAGGTACACACAAAAATATTACTGTAATGACTCCTCAGCTTCGGTGTACCGGTAGAATTTCACGGTGGAACGTCCGTAATGCCGGGTGTCGGTGCAATGAAATCCGCCAATGGTGTCAGCCAGAGCGTCTTCCTTGGGATAATGGATCAGCAGTGTACCGTGGGGTTTCAGGACGCGCTTTTTCATGATGAGGTCTATGAACCCGGTTTTTCCGTGAAGGGGAAAGGGCGGGTCCAGAAATATGTAGTCAAAGGTATCCTTACAGGATCTCAGGAAAGCCTGGGCAGGCATGAAATAGGGAGTGATCGCGGTCTCGACGAAGGCTACGTTTTTTTTGAGTACCGGTTTTTTAATATGATCCATTTCCACTAATACTACCGGCTCGGCGCCTCTGGATGCCGCTTCTATTCCGATGATACCGCTGCCGGAAAAAAGATCAAGAAATGAGGAACCGTCAAGAGGGCCGAGGATGGAGAACAAAGACTCCCTCATCCGGTCCATGGCGGGGCGTATGACTCCTTTTGGGCACTGAATGTGTCTGCCGCGGTAGATTCCGCCGGTTATGCGCATGGTGCTGTTCCTTTATCGGTGTGATGAAAAAAAAGAGCCGCCGGAAAAAAAGCCGTCCGGTACAACCGTACATGCCCTTTTCGGCGACCCTGTTATGTAATGCCGGACCTTATGGCCGGCCAGCATCATGTAACAGGACATACGTGCTCATAGGCACCTCCCATTTCCATGTGATAGGGTATCATACACCCGAAAGGAGGTCCGGGTCAAAGGGGTTTGCCCTGGCCAAAACCTGGCGGTACACACGGTTATCGTCGGAAAGAAGGCCGGGATCTTCCTGCAGGACAGTGACGGCGGACTGCCGGGCCCTCTGTGACAGTTCCCTGTCACGGACAAGGTCGGCGATCCGCAGGCGAAGGAAACCGCTCTGCTGGGTTCCGGTTACATCCCCGGGGCCGCGGATAAGAAGGTCCTCTTCGGCTATGCGGAACCCGTCATGGGTATCCTTCATTATTTTCAACCGCGCTTTTCCTTCCTCGCTCAGTGTGCCGCCGTACACCAAAAAACAGAAACTTTCGTGGATACCCCGGCCCACACGGCCCCTGAGCTGGTGGAGGGCCGCAAGACCGAAACGCTCGGCGTGTTCAATGACCATGCAGGTCGCGTTGGGGACATCCACCCCGACTTCGACCACGCTTGTGGCCGCCAAAACAGCGATCTGCCCTTCGGCGAAGTCTTTCATGACGGCGAGTTTGGCCTCTTCCTTCAGCCGGGAGTGAATGAGACCCACCCTGTAGTCGCGGTAGCGGAGGGCCAGCTGTTCATACATGGTTTCGGCGTCCTTGAGCCCTTCGCTGCCTTCTTCTATGAGCGGATACACGAAATAAGCCTGGCGGCCCTTTGCAAGTTCACCCGCGACATAGGTATAGACCTTTTCCTCGTTGCCCATTCTTGCCAGATGGGTGGCCACGGGTTTTCTTCCGGGGGGCATTGTCTTTATCGTGGATACGTCCAGATCGCTAAAGAGGGTCTGGGCGAGGGTCCGCGGAATGGGGGTTGCGGTCATGAGCAGGAAATCCGCCGGCCTTCCGGTTTCTGATTTTTCCGCCAGGGCCAGACGCTGGCCGACGCCGAACCGGTGTTGCTCATCGATGATGACAAGACCCAGGTTTTTGTAGGCCACATCGCCGGAGAAGAGGGCATGGGTTCCTATGACCAGGTCTATGTCGCCTGATTTCAAGGCGTCCAGGAGGCGGTTCCGTTGATCTTTGGCCATGGAGCCCGTCAGGAGTGCAATGCGGATGCCGGCGGCGCCGAGGATGCGGGAGGCGTTTTCTCCGTGCTGGCGTACCAGAAGTTCCGTCGGAGCCATGAAGGCGGTCTGGGTTCCCCGCGCTGCGGCGAGACAGACCGACAGAAAGGCGATCAGGGTCTTGCCGGAGCCTACATCTCCCTGCAAAAGCCGCGCCATAGGCTGCTGGGATGCCATGTCGGTCTGGATTTCCCTGAACACGGCAGACTGATCGGCGGTCAGCGTGAACGGAAGCCGGTTAAGGACCTTTTCCAGAATTATCCGCTCTTTTTCGACTTCGGGCCGCCGGGAAGAACTTTCCGTCTTGCGGGCTTTCAGGGCAGCGCTCCGCCTGATCAGGTTCAGATGGAGGTAAAAGAGCTCCTCAAAGGCCAGATACGCGCGGGCATTTTCGGCAGCCTCCAGTGTGTGGGGAAAGTGAACGGCGGTAAGGGCCTTTGCTTTTGATGTGATACCGAACCCATGCATGAGGCCGGGACCGGTTTCGTCTTCTATGTAGATGCCGCCCTCTTTCAGGGCCTGGGCCACTGCCGACCGGAGCTGTTTCTGGGTCAGTTCTCCGGTGAGAGGGTACACCGGGAGTATCCTGTCAAAAGAACCGGAGATCTGCCCGGAATTGTTCACCGGCTCTGTCTCGAAACTTCCGCTCTGTAATTCTCCAAAGCGAAGGGAGAATGTTCCGTACAGCCGGAAATCCTTTCCGGGTACCAGGACATTTTCCAGGAAATTCCTGCCGTAGCAGACCAGGGAGGCCCGGGCACTTTCATCTTCTATATGCACCTTCAACACCCGCTTTTTCCCCCAGCCGAACCATTCGTGGCCGGTAACCCGCACTGTCGTATTTACTGCCGATCCGTCCGTTCCGGCGGCGAGAGGTATGACAGTCCTGCGGTCTTCGTAGGTCCTGGGGAAATGGAGCAGCAGCTCCCCTTGGGTGCGGATACCGATCCTCGCCAGTTCCGAGCCCCGGGCCCTGCCAATTCCTTTGAGGGCTGTTACCGGCGCATCGAGTTCGGCGAGAAACATGGGAAGTGCTAAAACGGCAGGGAATACAGGGCCGCAACGGCGAAACGAATCAGGAAATTGCCTGCTGCAGTCACCAGAAACAGGGTCCCGGCAGTTAAAAGAAGTCCGTTCTGAAACGAGATGAGTCGGCCTTTCAGGATCTTCACCTGGAGGTATTCAAGCAGGGGGTGGATGATCATGTCCACGGTGTGCAGAAGGGGTCCCAGGGTGTTCAGCCGGAAAAAGTGGGCCACCAGGCGGATGACCGTGAGGATCAGGAAAAAACTCAAAATCCAGGAGATACTCGACCAAAGAGCTGTGACAATGATTCCCAACACGATGCCCAGGCTGATTTTTCCCAGATAATGTATGCTTGAGATGATGTTGAGCAGGATGATGAGGGTCATCACTGCCGCGATGGGGGAAAAGTCCATGGAACCCATCCGTAAAAAACGGAATCTCCTGAAAAAAGCGATATACGGATCGGTGATGGAAGCCAGAATTTCAAAGGGACGGCCCAGACTGGGCCCCTGGAACCAGGTGAGGAGCACCCGTATGAAAATAAGGAGCATATAGACGGATATGGCCGCCTGGGCAAATTGAAAAAATACTCTCATGAACTGTAAACCGCCTTTATTCGGATTATTCCTTCCAGACGTCTAAGACGTAGGGAGCTGAACGCAGCTGGTCCAGCACGTAGTTATCGCTGCCTATGCCTATTTGCGGACTGGCTTTTACAATAATATCCTGCTTATCGCCGGGCCGGTCAAGGTGCAGGTACACGGCGCTGCTGCCTGCGTTATCAATCATGACAGAACGCATATTTATGAAAGCGTCTTCGTCCTGCATTTCGTAGGAAATGCGGATATGGACTTCCTTCTGCTCTGATTCTTTCAGTTCTTCGGGGCTGATGATCCTGTCCGCCAGGATTTTTGCTTCTTCCTTGGCGTTGTCCATTTTACCCTGAATGCCGATGATGGCGTCGGCGGCAACGAGGTGCCGGAACTGTTCCCAGGTTTTGGGAAAAAGGATGACTTCCACCGATCCGTTGAAGTCCTCCACCGTAATAAAAGCCATCTGCTGGCCCTTTTTTGTGATGATGGTCCGCAGGGTTTTGACAATCCCCAGGATGGTGTAAACCTTGTCGCGGATGCCGTTCCCCGGTTTTGAAAGGTTCAGGTTGGTGCACCGTTCCCAGGTTTTCCGGTAGGTTTCCAGGGGATGGCCGGAGAAATACTGTCCCAGATATTCCTTTTCGAACTGCAGTATTTCCATGGTAGTGTATTCTTCGGCCGGGATGAAATCATAATGATGTATGGGTTCTTCGGCGGAATCCTCAAACAGGCTTGACTGGCCGAACTGGCTTGCTTCCTTTTCCCGGGACACGAATTCCGTGACCCCTTCCAGGTTTTCTATGAGGGTTTTCCGGTTTATCTTGAACTCATCGAATACCCCTGCGTATACCAGGGTCTCTATCACCTTCTTGTTCACGGTTTTCCCGTCGACCCGCATGAGGAAATCCAGGAATGACGTGAAATGGCCTTCGGCCTCCCGTACCCGGATAATCTCGTCTACAGCGGCGCCGCCGACGTTTTTGATCCCCATGAGGCCGTAGAAAATCTGGCCCTCGACTACCGAGAATGTCTTGTCGGACTTGTTGATGTTCGGCGGCAGAAGGGGGATGCCCATCCCTTTGGTTTCCGCCATGAACAGGGCAAAACCGTCGGGAGAGTTTATTTCGTTGGTGAGGTTCGCGGCCAGGAACTCTGCGGGATAATGGGCCTTTAAATAGGCTGTTTTGTAGGCGAGGACCGAGTAGGCCGCGGCATGGGACTTGTTGAACCCGTAGCCTGCGAAGGGTTTGAGCATTTCGAAGATCGAGTCGGCAAGGTCTTTTTTGTATCCCCGCTGGACCGCTCCTTCGAGGAACTCCACCTTCATCTTCTCCATTTCCTTTTCTTTCTTTTTACCCATGGCCCGCCTGAGTATGTCCGCTTTGCCAAGGGAAAAACCGCCGATGATCTGGGCCACCTGCATGACCTGTTCCTGGTATACAATGACGCCGTAGGTCGGCTCAAGAATTTCCTTGAGGTCTTCATGAGGGTAGCTGATGGGTGTCTTGCCGAGTTTTGAGTCAATATACTGGGGGATGAACTGCATGGGGCCCGGCCGGTACAGGGCGTTCAAGGCGATCAGCTCTTCTATGGATGACGGTTTGGCCTGGCGGAGTATGGCCTGCATGCCCGAGCTTTCAAACTGGAAAACCCCGACCGATTTTCCCTCGCCCAGGAGCTTGAAGGTGAGTTCGTCCTCTTCACTGACCTTTTCTATATCAAACTTCGGGTCTGTCTTGCGTACGAGGCTTTCCGTATTTTTTATGAGGGTGAGGGTTTTCAGGCCCAGAAAGTCCATTTTGACAAGCCCGCAGTCCTCCAGGAGGTCCATGGTGAACTCGGTGGAAATCTGGCCTGTTTTGTGGTCCATAAACAGGGGAACGTAGTCGGTGAGTTTGGTGCGGCCTATGACCACCCCTGCTGCGTGGGTAGAGGAATGGCGGTTTAAGCCCTCCAGCACCTCGGCGGTATCAATGAGCTCCTTGTACACCCCGCCGCGTTCACGGTATTCCTTCAGGGCCGGCTCCATCTCAAGGGCGCTGGACAGTGTTACCTTCGGACCGTCGGGAACCAGTTTGGATATTTCGTTGGACTCTGCGAAAGAGATATCCAGCACCCGCGCCACGTCTTTGAGTACGGCTTTCGGTTTCAGGGTACCGAAGGTGATGATCTGGCCGACTTTTTCGGCCCCGTATTTGCGGGTAACATAGTCTATGACTTTACCCCGCTGTTCGAAGCAGAAGTCGATGTCAAAGTCGGGCATGGACACCCGCTCGGGATTCAGGAACCGCTCGAACAGCAGGCTGTATTTGAGGGGGTCAATATCGGTGATCCGCATGCCGTAGGCGACAATGGACCCCGCGCCGGATCCCCGCCCCGGTCCGACAGGAATGCCGTTTTTCCGGGCGTAGGCTATGAAGTCCCAGACTATAAGGAAATAGCCGGTGAATCCCATGGAAAAAATGATGTCCAGCTCGTAATCCGCCCGTTCCTTGACCTCGGGCGACAGTCCTCCGTACAGCTCGGCGAGTCCCTGGTAGGTGATATGGCGGACGTAATCCTCGGGCGACGAAAACTCGGGAGGGATTTCGTACTCGGGAAGGAGGGGCCCCGGCAGGGGAATGGTCACATTGCACATTTCTGCGATCTTGACAGTGTTTGCGATCGCTTCAGGGGTTTCGGGAAACAGGGCTGCCATCTGGGCGCCGGATTTGAAGTAGAATTCCGTTGATTCGAATTTCAGGCGCTTGGGGTCGGCTTTCTTTTTCCCTGTCCCGATGCAGATGAGGATGTCCTGGGCATTGGCGTGGTCCCTTTCCAGGTAATGGATGTCGTTGGTGGCTATCAGGGGAATACCTGTCTCCCTTGAAAGCCTGATAAGACCCTCATTCGCTGTACGCTGGTCTTCGATGCCGTGGTCCTGCAGCTCCAGGTAATAGTTATCCTGACCGAACAGTCCGTTGTAATAGAGGGCCCTGGTTTTGGCTGCCTCGAATTTTCCCGCGAGAATGAGTGAGGGAATTTCACCCGCCAGACAGGCGCTTGAACAGACAAGATCGTCCTTATAAACCGCAAGTACCTCGTCATCGATCCGGGGCTTGTAATAAAACCCCTCGGTATATCCTATGGAGGCCAGAGCCATCAGGTTACGGTATCCCCGTTCAGACTTGGCCAAAAGGACCAGGTGATGGTATTTCTCGGACGATTCGGACCCGCTTTTGATGTGCCGGGACTTGGGGGCCAGGTAGAACTCGCACCCGATGATGGGGTTGATACCCGCAGCCTTGCAGGCTTTGTAGAACCGTAAAGCCCCGAACATGTTGCCATGGTCGGTGAGGGCAAGATGTTTCATACCCAGATCTTTTGCTTTTTGTACCAGACGGTCGATGGAAACAGCCCCGTCGAGTAGTGAAAAATCCGAATGGTTATGAAGATGAACGAAATCCGGCATGGTCCCCTCCCTGATCTGATACTACTGTGAAACCGGATAATTTTGAAGGCGAATCTTGATGCAGAGGAAGAAATTCGGAAAGAAATTTCTACCGCATACGTATTGTTCCTATATTAGCGGCACAGGGACGTGCCAAGACAGGGGAGCACGCTGAGACCATGAATGGGCGAAGGGTACGGGTTTGCTTTTTTGCAAGCTTTACTCTGTAATCGAGTACGACAGTTCGTGGAGGGCCCAGTAAAAGGTGCGGCTGATCTGGGTGATCTGGTAGTCTTTTAGATGGGAGAGATTCTTCAGGCTCATGGCATAGAAGTGTTCCCGCAGACTGGTGATATCACTTCGTGAAAGGGGCAGTTTGCGTCCTTCCATCTCTACCTCTATTTCCCGGGAACGGATATATGTGTGCCAGCCGCTGACAAAGGCAAAGCGGATATCTGTGACAATACCCTTCTGTACCGAGGCGAAGGTACAAAACAGGAAACGGTCCTCGTCGAGGAAGTCCCCCTGGCTTCTGAACATCTGGAAATTCCATTCCCGCAAGGGGATGCGTATCCGCTGGATGAACTCCCAGTTTTCCAGGTCCGGCCCTCTGCCGGGAATATATATCTGGTTAAAGGGTATCCATCTGTTGGTGTCGTTTTTCCGTACTTCCAGGCGCACGTCCATCATGAGTAAAAGAGGGGGCAGGGAGGTGATGACGTCCCGGTTGCCTATGTTTCCTCCAAGGGTTGCCATATCCCGGACAATCACGTTGCCTACTGTCATGATGGCCTTCTGGAAGTTTTTCGGCAGGACCTTCTTGCCGATATCCAGAATTTTATTCAAAGAGACTCCCGCGCCGATCTCCAGATACGTTTCGGTACGGGAAATGCGGTTAAGCTCTTCAATATGAGAAATGTCAATGATATGGAAGTCGCCCAGCTGAAAGTCGGAGTATCGGGGCAGGATGTAGGTCCCCCCGGCAAAGATGGTCGCCTTCGGGTGGGAATGGGAGTATCCGTTGAGCTCGTTCAGGTTCAGGGGGGTGTAGACAATAGGTGAATATACGCGTCGTTTCACCTGCTCCTCCTGATACGCGCCGCCGTTTTGACCCCTTCGTAAAAAGGCAGGAAGCCGGAACAATGGCATTGTACTGCAGCGAATCCCTCAGCTATCTGGTCATCAGTGGGCATGGTGTACTTGTCTAAAAGCGCTTTTGTTAAAAGGACCCGTCCCGGCAGGCAGAGCCGGCAGGGCGAGTACCCGGCAGATTCAAACCCATTCAGAATGACGGAGCATTCATCGCTTGTTTTGAATCCTTCATAGGTGATGATCTTTCTGCCGCGTATACTGAAACCCGGTACCAGGCAGCTGTGGCGTACTTCTCCGTCAATAATCACCAGGCACCGTCCGCATTTTCCTTCCCTGCATCCTGCCGTACCGATATATGCCCCGGAGCTTTCCGGGTTTCTGTCCAATATGCTGATGATGTCCGACAGCAGCTGTCCCGAGGGTGTGTCGATGGTTTCTGCGATACCGTTCAGGGTGAAATTCAGTCTCATGATGTACCTGTATATTTATGTATCAGTTCGGTCGAAAGGGGCAAGGTGTCGAAGAAGCTCCCCGAGGCCTGGCTGATCGACGAAATAAGGGCGGACGGCACTAAAAGGCTCGGCAGTTCGTGAAGACTGCTGGAAAGCTGGATTTTCGAATTTTTGTGGAACATGACGGTGATGCCGGGCATGCGCTTCAGTATCCGGGGACCGTAGCAGGAGAGGAGGGTGGCGAGTATACCGCCCCGGAGGGTCGTTTCCGCCATTTTCTGGTCGGTGATCGGACCTGAGTCAATGATCATCCACACATGGCGTACTTTCAGCAGGTAGTCTACGGGATCGAGCTCCACTTCTACCACGCAGGCGCCGTAGCTGAACCGCGGGAAGGGGTTGCCCTCAAAATGTTCGTCGTTCCACCGGTTTTTCCGGGGCGGCGCCGTCGTTTTTGTGACCGAAATGGGCAGGGGCGTCCGGAAGCGTTTTTTCTGGATGAGGCCGCAGGCCGATTCAACCAGGTCCAGAATAACCGACGCGTTACGCCCGTGGCTGGAGGGACCGGAATCAAAGTCGACGGGGCTGGGGTCTTTCAGCAGGAATACCGCATCAGCCGGCAAGCCCAGGATGGAGGCCACCCGGGAACGGCACAGACGCGCGCTCCCGCTGCCTCCCAGAAAACCGGAGGTTTCGATGGCAACGGTGTTATCAC
>JAFGQL010000072.1 GCA_016935695.1 Spirochaetales bacterium | reverse complement strand
GGGCTTACGTGTACCTGCTCGCCGGCGCTGCGGAAGTTCAGGGTATCGCAAAGGGCCAGAAATGCTTTCAGTCTGAAAAAATCCATGCTGAATAATATACAGGATTTTAACAGAGTTGTGTTGCAATAATTGCACTATAGTGTGGCATATAATTCATTTGACACACTGTACTTCATGAGGCTACTATATGAAGCCGTTACATTGAACTATTGGGATTGAACAATCAGGCAAAGAACAAAGTGAACAAAACCACAGGGAGGCTATGTATTAATGAACTATTTTAATTCGCTGCCGCTGCGTCTGCAGCTGGAAGAGCTGGGACAGTGCCGGTTCATGGACCGGGCTGAATTCAACGGAGTAGAAAAACTCAAAGGAAAGAAAATCGTCATCGTCGGCTGCGGTGCTCAAGGGTTAAATCAGGGGCTCAACCTGCGGGACTCGGGGCTGGATGTTTCCTATACCCTGCGTGATGAGGCCATTGCCCAAAAACGTACATCCTGGAAAAACGCCACCGACAACGGGTTTGCGGTGGGAACCTACAAGGAAATGCTTCCCCAGGCCGATCTGGTGGTGAACCTGACTCCCGACAAGCAGCACAGTAAAGTAATTTCTGCAGTCATGCCCTACATGAAGAAGGGTTCAGCCCTTTTGTACTCCCACGGGTTCAACATAGTGGAAGAAGGCCAGCAGATACGCGAGGACATAACCGTCATCATGGTGGCCCCCAAGTCTCCCGGGACCGAAGTACGGGAAGAGTATAAACGCGGATTCGGGGTACCTACCCTGATTGCCGTGCACCGGGAGAACGACCCCGACGGCGACGGCATGGAACTGGCCAAGGCCTACGCGGCCGGGACCGGCGGAGACCGGGCAGGGGTGCTTCAGTCTTCCTTTGTGGCAGAAGTGAAGTCCGACCTGATGGGCGAGCAGACCATCCTCTGCGGTATGCTCCAGGCGGGGTCCATCCTGTGCTTTGAGAAAATGACAAGCCAGGGAATTGAAACGGGCTATGCCACCAGACTCATTCAGTACGGATGGGAAACAGTCACAGAAGCCCTCAAGCACGGCGGCATTACCAACATGATGGACCGTCTGTCAAACCCTGCAAAGATAAGGGCCTTTGAACTTTGCGAGACCCTGAAAGACATCATGCGGCCTCTTTTTGAAAAGCACATGGACGACATCATGAGCGGAACCTTTTCCTCCACCATGATGAAAGACTGGGCGGCCGACGACACGGACCTTTTGGCATGGCGGGCCGCGACCAATGAACAGCCCTTTGAAAAAGCCCAGGCCGGACCGGATACCATCTCTGAACAGGAATACTTCGATCACGGCATTCTGATGGTTGCCATGGTCAAGGCCGGAGTTGAACTTGCCTTTGACACCATGGTCGCCGCAGGCATCAAGGAGGAATCGGCCTACTACGAATCCCTCCATGAAGTGCCCCTGATCGCCAACCTGATTTCCCGCAAAAAACTGTACGAAATGAACGTGGTCATTTCCGATACAGCGGAATACGGGTGTTACCTCTTTTCCAACGCTTGTGTGCCCCTCCTGAAGGACTTCATGGCGGGATTGTCCAGCGATGTAATCGGCAAGGGTCTTTCGGTGTCTGACAACGGCGTGGATAATCTTGAATTGATCAGGGTGAACGAAGCCATCCGCGCAAGCGGAGTGGAGAAGATCGGAAAGCTTCTGCGGAAATACATGACAGCCATGAAGGCAATACTGTAGCATCATGGATGCCCATGGCGTTATACAGACGCTGTTACGGTTTGAGATTTTGAACAAGCTCCCCCGCACCGGATTTTTGATGCGCGGGATTGAAAGCCCGGAATCCGTCGGGGAGCATATTTTTTCCACGGTGGTATTGGCCGTTTTAATTATTGATCAGCTTAAAGAGGCCGGTATTTCCGTGGATAAGGCAAAGCTGTTAAAAATGGCCGCCCTGCATGAAAGCGGAGAGATCCTCACCGGCGATATTCCCGCGCCCGCTACTGCCCTGTTCGGCAAAGATGAAAAGTCCAGGGTAGAGCGAGAGGCGGCAAAGAAAGTGCTAAAAGGGTTTCCCGGTCTTTTTACCCTTGTGCAAGAGTTTGAAGACGGGGAAAGCCCGGAGGCGAAAATCGTAAAATCCATTGATAAAATTCAAATGATGATCAAGGTTATGTTGTATGAATCGGAAGGCCGGGGAGCCATGGAGGACTTCTGGGCCTGGGAACATAATTTTGTGCACTGCGGCATTGGTCCGGTTGACGAGCTGGTTGACGCTGTGCGCAGTTCCCGCGGCCATGAAGGGGCACAGGTGCTCAAGGTGATGACGGAGGATGGAATACCAAAACCGAGATAATTGGAATATTCAGGACCCGAGGGTTCTGGACGCCATTTTCTCAGTCCCGCGGGAGGAGTTCATGCTTCCCGAATACCGTGTGCAGGCGGGAGCGGACCAGCCTTTTCCCATCGGCCACGGCCAGACGATCTCTCAGCCCTATATGGCCGCATACATGACCGAGCTTTTGGGCGTCGATGACGGACACAGGGTGCTGGAGATCGGTACCGGCAGCGGTTTCCAGACTGCGGTGCTGTATCAGCTGTCCCGGCATATTTTCACCGTGGAGCGCATCCCTCTGCTGGCGCAAGCGGCGGCCGGGCGGTTTGAACGCTTAGGCTACAAGGGTATCCGCCTGCGTATCGGCGACGGACGTCTGGGATGGCCTGAGGAAGCCCCCTTTGACCGGATTATGGTAACCGCCGCCCCGGCGCGCATACCCCATGGGCTGATACGGCAGCTTGCTCCCGGAGGCAGGATGATCATTCCGGTGGGGCCTGAGCACAGCGTACAGAAACTCATGCTTGTACACAAAGGGCAGGACGGGACTGTAACCACCCGGGAGTTGATGGCGGTGAGTTTTGTGCCTCTTATCTAAACCCTTGCGCGTACAGAAAACTGTGGGTTTTTCTGCTTGCTGTATATACATCCGTATTTTAGACTTTGTCCAATTGTATACAAATGTGCTGCAGGAGGAACTATGAAAAAGTGTGCTGTATTTTGTGTGTTGTTCGCGGTTTCCCTTCCTGTCCTAGGCCAGGGGCTGTATTTCGACATCGGCGTCGGTGCAGGACTTGGTACCTTGAAACTGGATGGTACCGAGTTTGAAAACTATGATCTGAATGAGAAAGCTGTGGA
The DNA here is from genome assembly GCA_016935695.1 of Spirochaetales bacterium. Lineage (GTDB taxonomy): Bacteria > Spirochaetota > Spirochaetia > JC444 > Marispirochaetaceae > JAFGQL01. Next base: position 5,818 of record JAFGQL010000072.1, on the reverse strand, counting down.
TATTGGCATGAAGCTGGGGTGCGGCCCCATTGCGGGTATGCCTGTCTATGTAGCCGCGGCGCTGGAGGGCATGGGCCACCGTTTCAGTGATGATTACAATTATATACAATTCAATTCATACGTAGCCGGACCAAGCCTGATTGTATATCCCTTTCCCCATTTTCAGATTGCCGCTACCGCAGGGTATTCGTTTACGGCGAATGACTCAGACATTGGTGAAATGTATAACTCCGAGTCCGGGTTCGGCGGGAGCGTTTCCGCAGCGATGGATATCGGTTCGAACAAACACGGACTTCTTGTCGGCGCGAAATACTACCTGTCTATTACCACACTGGAGGAGTCTGGGGCGGAACAACACATGAGCCTCATGGCCCTTTTTGTGCGGTACGCCTACCGCACAAAGTTATAACTTTTTATGAGTAGGTGATGCCGGTAAGGCAGTTTTCACCCGGGCCTGTGTTCGTTGACACAGGTCTTTTTTTTTACTAAGGTGAGAATCCAATCTTTTAGTACAAAACAGGATCATTTTCATGGATAGCCCAGAGCTGACCCCGACATCGGCGGGTACCGGTATTTCCCCGTTAGAAAAAGAACTGTCCAAACGCCTCACGTTTGCCATCATCAGCCATCCTGACGCCGGCAAGACTACGATCACGGAAAAGCTGCTCTTTTTCGGCGGCGCCATTCACATGGCCGGCGCGGTCAAATCAAAAAAGAACGCCCGGGGGACTGTGTCCGACTTCATGAAGATGGAGCAGGAAAGGGGTATTTCCATATCGACCTCGGTTATGGGGTTTGATTACCGGGAACGGCGGGTGAATCTGCTGGATACACCCGGTCACGCCGACTTTTCCGAGGACACCTACCGTACCCTTACCGCGGTGGACTCGACCCTGATGGTCATAGATTCGGTAAAAGGGGTCGAGGAACGCACACGAAAACTCTGCGAAATCTGCCGTATGCGCAAGACGCCCATCATCACCTTTTTGAACAAGTTTGACCGGGAAGGGAAGGAACCTATCGAGCTTCTGGATGAGGTGGAGAGCGAACTTTTCATAAAGGCCTGTCCCATGAGCTGGCCGGTGGGCCAGGGGAGGGGTTTCCGGGGTGTGTATTCAATCTACGAAAAACGGCTGATCCTTTTTGACGCCCACGGGTGGCAGGATGAGGATTCCTCGGTGGAAATTCGGGACCTGAATGATCCGGTTCTGGAACAGAAGGTCGGAAAAACCCTTGCCGAAAAACTGAAAGAAGAGCTTGAGCTGGTCCAGGGGGTGTATCCTGTGTTTGACCGGAACGCCTATCTTGAGGGGACCATTACTCCGTTGTTTTTCGGAAGCGCCCTGAATAATTTCGGCGTGCGGGAGCTCCTTGACTGCTTTGTCGATATTGCTCCGCCGCCGGTTCCCCGGCAGGCCGATGAAAGGGAAGTGAAACCGTCTGAACAGAAGTTTTCCGGCCTGGTGTTCAAGATTCACGCGAACCTGGACCCAAAACACCGGGACCGGATCGCCTTTCTGCGTATATGCTCCGGCACCTTTGAGCGTAACAAGATGTATCACCATGTGCGGACCGGCAAATCCTTCCGGTCCAGCAATCCCACTGCTTTTATGGCACAAAACAGGGAAATCATAGATGAAGCCTATCCCGGCGATATTATCGGGCTTCATGACACGGGAACTTTGAAAATCGGCGACACCATCACCGAAGGGGAGACCCTCCATTTTACCGGCATACCGAGTTTCTCTCCCCAGATTTTCAACAAGGTGATTAATCTGGACCCCCTGAAAGGGAAACAGCTGGCCAAAGGGCTGGAACAGCTGTCCGAGGAAGGGGTGGTGCAGCTGTTTACCAAAGAGACAACCAACGAGAAGGTTCTGGGGGTTGTCGGGCAGCTTCAGTTTGAGGTCATCAAATACCGGCTGGAAGAAGAATACAAGGCTGTGTGCCGCTTTGAGCCTGTGGAATACGGGGGCGCCGTGTGGATAGACGGTCCCGAAAAGGCTCTGGACAATTTTCTGAAATTCAATATGCAGCATACCGCTTTTGACAAGGACAAAGGTCGGGTATATATGTACCGGAATGAATGGGCCCTTGAACGGACCAGGGCGGAATACAAGGACCTGAAATTTTTCTCTACCTCTGAAATGGACCATTCCGCCTGAGCCTGTGCTCCCCATTGAATGAGGGGGCCAATCCCTGATATACTGTACCCCATTCACGACCGATCCAAACAGGTTAACATTTACGGGGTTACTGCCATGAAACACACAGATCTCATGAGAAAAGAACGGGATTTAAGAAAAGCACGGAAAAAAGCGGAGCGCCTCGAAAGCACAGGATCAGAAGCCCGGAGCGTCGGCGACTATATAGATGAGCTGCATGACATTTTCTTTTTTAATGAACTGAAGATATACAACTATACCGACAACGAAGACATCATGGACCTTTTCATGGACATGAAGGAAGAACTGCCTGAAAAACAATGGGATAACGTGATCCGCAAGGCAGTCCGGAAAACAAAAGTCCAGGAAAAAGACGAGGCCATTAATTATCTGCTTGAATTCCTGAAAGAGTGCTGATGGGGGATTTCTCTCTCCTTGATCCCTTTGCCGTCATCGAAGCTGTTGAATCCGCGACCGGCAGACGGTTCAGTAATTTCTCCAACCCGCTTCCCAGTTACATAAACCGGGTGTACGAACTCGAAGAAGAGGACGGCGACCGGTACGTGGCCAAGTTTTACCGTCCCGGGAGATGGTCCACCGCGGCGGTCCTGGAGGAGCACCGGTTCATGCTTGACTGCCATGAAGCCGAAATACCCGTGGTGCCGCCCCTTGTTTTGAAAGGAGACACGACCCTTGCATTGTGGGAAGGCATTTCTTTTGCGGTTTATCCCAAACGTTCAGGCAGGGATTTTGACAGTGACGACCATGACGCCTACCTGCGCTTAGGAAGGCTTTTGGGCCGGCTGCACCAGGTATCTGAGCGGACAACGGCCCGCGAACGGATTACCTTGATGCCCGAAGGGATAACGTTGAGCTTTGTACAGGAACTGACCGGGGGCGGTTTCGTGACCGGAGGGTTGAAAGACGAGTTTGAAGAGGTTTGCCGGAACATTATTTCCCACTCGGCGCCGCTGTTTGAGGGTATCCCGTTTTTACGGTGCCACGGCGACTGCCACCGGGGCAATATCCTGGACCGTCCCGGCGAAGGCCTTTTGCTGATAGATTTTGACGATATGCTCAACGGCCCTGCCGTGCAGGACATGTGGATGCTGCTTCCCGGCCGCCTGGCCGACTCAAGGCCGGAAATGGAGTTTCTTCTGGAAGGTTACACCGAGTTCCACCCTTTTGACCGGCGCCAGCTTTCATTAATTGAACCGCTGCGGTCCATGAGGATGATCTATTACCTGGCCTGGTGCGCCCGGCAGTCAGGGGATTACCGCTTTGAGCAGAACAATCCCGGCTGGGGCAGCGAACAGTTCTGGAAGAACGAGATCAACGACCTGCGCACCCAGTTTGAAGAAATGCTCGAAACGGCCTGAATAACACGAGTCTACACAAATTCACTCAGTAAAAACCAGAAAAAGCCCTTATCTGACCGACCGCGGGAATGCGGTACACTCCATGTAATTACCCAGAATATTCAGGAGCCACCATGAACAGAATAATAACAGTCATGTTTCTTACGGCAGGAATGGTGTTAACCGGCTGCTCAAGCGGCGGAGCCGGTTCCCCGGCGGCCGGCGACATAGAAGACGTACCAATGGTATACACCCCATCGGGGCTGCCGGCCCCCGCTCAGAGCGGCATACCCGCACCGGCAGGAGCCGCAGAAAATCTGCAGGTGCTGGACTGGGCCGGGTTCGCCGGAGCAGTGTCTTACACCTTTGACGACGGACAGCCCTCCCATGTGGCACATTACGATGAATTAAACGACACAGGCGCCCGTATGACCTTTTATTTTGTGAGCAATATGGTTGCCGCAGGGGCCGTCACGACCTTCACCCAGGCGGTGGCAGACGGCCACGAGATTGGAAACCATACGGTAAGCCATCCCCAGGTGGACGCGCACGGCAATCTGTCCGGGCCATCCTGGCCGGATTCAGCGGCAAGCCCGGAAGAAGAAATGGACAGCTGTACGGCCTACATTACCGGAACCTTCGGCCAGAGTGATGTATGGACCATGGCATCCCCTTTCGGGGACAGCAACTGGGAGGCTTACGCGGCGAACAGGTTCCTGTTGAACCGCAGGGTAGGGGGAGGCACAGTGAGCCCTATGGACACCACCAATCCCCACTCTCTGTCGTGTTACATGGCCCTGAGCAGTGATGACGCCAGCACCTATACCGATTTCATTGACGAAGCGAGGGCAGGCAACGCCTGGCGGATTTTCTGTTTTCATTCCATTCTGCCCACAAGCGACACCTGGTACGAACCGGTGGACATACACGACATCACCTACAGCATCCGCTACGCCAAATACCAGGGCGATACCTGGGTGGATTCACTCATACAGGTCGGCGCCTACTGGATTGCCCAGAAAATGTTTGCGGGTTTAACCCCCGTGGTGACCGGCAACACGAGCACCTGGACCTGGACCCTGCCGGACCATTTCCCTCCCGGGAAATATCTGCGCGTAACGGTGGACGGCGGGACCCTGAGCCAGAACGGTACAGATCTGGTCTGGGACGACCACGGTTTTTATGAAGTTGCCCTGGATGCCGGAGAATTGACCCTTGCTCCGTAAAACAGGCTGATGACTCTATAAGTGCCTGATACACAGCGGCGCTTTCCTGCCGCTGTTTTTCAGGTGTCCAGGGGGCTGGGGATATTGCCAATACCATCGTTTGCCGTATGCAGGTAGATCATTGTGGTTTTCAGCGACGAATGACCGAGCATGGACTTGATTCTTCCAAGGTGTACACCCTGTTCCAAGAGATGGGTGGCAAAGGAATGACGCAGACAGTGACAGGTGGCGGCAGACCGTATACCGGCGGAGATCAGGGCTTTTGAAAATACCGCCTGCACGGTCCTTACGGTATAGGGCTTCCCGGACACTGTCAAAAATACATGGGCATTGGCGGATTTGCCCTCACAGAACTCCATTAATACAGGAACAAGAGAACCAGGGAGCAGAGTCATACGATCCTTATGCTGTTTCGCGTTGACAATACGCAGGGATGCATCGGAAAACCCGATATGGCCGCACTTGAGAGAAACAACCTCGCTTACCCTCAAACCCGAACCATACAAAAGAGAGATCATGGTCCTGTGCTTTATATTGGAAATTGCATCCAGGAGGGACTTGATATCGTTTTTGGGAAGCACAACCGGCAAACGCTTACGGCTTCTTACATTCGAGAGAGTGTACGGACACCGTGTTTTTAACACAAACCTGTAAAACGCAAGGATGGCGCACCAGGCAAGACGGCGTGACTCATTGCCCCCAGGACGGGAAGACAGAAACAGGGCAATCTGCTCACCATTATCGAGATGCCCGTTTTGTCCGCAAAAGACAAGATATTTATCCAGATAGCTCATATACATACTAATGGTCCTGCCGGCATAATTCCTGTTGCGCAGTTCCACCAGAAAACGCTCCTTGTTTGTCATGGTACCACCTCAACATTAGAGAACTGAATGATAATGACAGCTGCTTCAAGCTGTGATACCATTTGCTGGTAAATAAATCAGCACCATGCAAGATAGGTGAAATTCACATAAGGTGTAGTTAGGCGACATATTTTTGAAAAATTTGTTTTTAAAATGTTTTTGGTGGGCTTTAAGAAATAAGGAATTTGATTTTATTAATTTTT
>JAFGQL010000071.1 GCA_016935695.1 Spirochaetales bacterium | reverse complement strand
TTTAACAGCTATGCAATCAATGCCCTTGAAATACGCAGTATAAACGGAACCATCGGCGACAACGCGACGGTATTTATTGACTCAATCGATTGGGAATAATTCATAAGTTTTCCACCCACGGAAAAATGGCCCTGTCTTCCGCATATGGGAGGCAGGGCGTTTTTATCCCAAGGGTAATTCATCACTTCACGCAGTATCTTTTTCCCCCTATAATGCCATCCTGATTAATTTCAAACGCACACCACTTACATGAGGTACCTTATGCACATGGGTTTTCGCTGGTTCGGAACCGGCTTTGACAAAATTCCCCTCGGCTATATCCGCCAGATACCGGGGATCGAAGGAGTCGTAACAACACTCTATGATAAACAGGCGGGGGATACCTGGGAACCTGAACGAATCCAGACCCTGAAGGACGAGGTTGGGCGCCACGGGCTGAAAATCCTGGCCATAGAAAGCGTGAATATCCACGACAGCATAAAGGTGGGAAGCCCCGACCGCGACCAGTACATTGACAATTACCTTAAAACGATTGCCATGCTGGCGGAACAGGACATCGGGCTCATCTGTTACAACTTCATGCCGGTTTTTGACTGGACCCGGTCAGACCTTGCCAAAGTCCGGTCCGACGGCGCCACAGTGTTCTCCTACGATCAGGAGCTGATAGACCAGGTTGATCCCGCGGAAATGTTTTCCAAAATGGACGGTTCCGCGAACGGGTATCTTCTCCCGGGCTGGGAACCCGCACGGATGGCCCGCATCAAGGACTTGTTCGCCATGTATGAACCGGTCGATCAGGAAGGCCTGTTCAACAACCTGGAATACTTCCTGAAGGCGGTCATTCCGGTATGTGAAGAAAAAGGCCTGAAAATGGCCATACACCCCGACGACCCGGCATGGCCCGTGTTCGGCCTCCCGCGGATCGCATCGACCAAGGCAAACCTCCTGCGGATAATCAACATGGTGGATTCACCGGCCAACGGAGTAACCGTCTGCACCGGCTCCCTGGGATCGAATCCGGAAAACGACATTCCCGGGATCATCCGCTCCCTGAAAGGCAGGATTAATTTTGCCCATGTACGGAACGTGAAACATCACGGGCCGGGCAAGTTCGACGAGGCCGCCCACCTGTCCACGGACGGGTCTTTGGACATGTTTGAAATCATGAAGGCCTTGTACGAGACTGGATTTAACGGGGTAGTCCGTCCCGACCACGGCCGGGACATCTGGGGAGAAAAGGGCATGCCCGGCTACGGTCTCTACGACCGGGCCCTGGGCATCGCCTACCTGAACGGTCTGTGGGAAGCACTCAGTAAAGGCGTTGGAAAATAACCCCGAAGATCAGCATAAGGAAATACAGGTGACACCATGAAACTGACCGACATATCGTTATCAACCAATCTGCAGGAATGGACCGGCAAAGGTTACGAGCTTCCCCGTTTCGACCGCAAGGAGCTTATTGCCAAGACTACGGCGCATCCCCGGTGGGTCCATTTCGGCGCGGGGAACATCTTCCGCGCCTTCCCCGCCGCAGCACTGCAGAACGTCCTGAACGAAGGCGGAGCAGCTGCAGGGGTCATTGTCGCCGAAGGGTTTGATCACGAGATCATCTCCAAAGCCTACCGGCCTTACGACAACCTGAACCTTCTGGTGCTGTTGAAAGCCGACGGTTCTCTGGAAAAGAAAGTGATCGGCAGCATTACCGAATCACTCATTGCCGACCCGTCCCTCCCGGACTGGAAACGCCTTTCCGCTGTTTTCCGGGACCCCGGATTCCAGATGGCGAGTTTCACCATCACCGAAAAGGGCTACAGCCTGCACACGGCATCAGGTGAACTTCTCCCCTTTGTGGCCCGGGAGATATCCCAGGGACCTGATTCACCCATAAGCATGATGGGAAAACTCGCAGCCCTGTGTCTGGTGCGTTTCAAAGCAGGAGCCAGTCCCCTGGCCCTGGTCAGCATGGATAACTGCTCCCATAACGGCACCAGACTGAAAGAGGGGGTCACCGGCATAGCCCGGGGCTGGCTTGAACAGGGCTATGTCTCTGAAGACTTCCTCGCTTATATGGAAGACCCGGGGAAAACCGCCTTTCCCTGGTCCATGATAGATAAAATCACCCCCCGCCCGGATGAGTCGGTACAGGAAATGCTGACCCGGGACGGGTTTGAAGACACCGGCATCATCATTACGGAAAAACACACCTGGACCGCCCCCTTCATCAACGCCGAGGAGGCTGAATACCTGGTAATAGAAGATGATTTTCCCAACGGCCGCCCCGCTCTGGAAAAAGGCGGCATCATGTTCACCGACAGGGAAACTGTGGACAAAGTGGAACGAATGAAAGTCTGTACCTGTCTGAATCCCCTCCATACTGCCCTGGCGGTGTTCGGCTGCTTGTTGTCCTATACAAAAATTTCCGATGAAATGAAAGATCCGGACCTTGTCCGTCTTGTAGAAACCCTGGGTTACCGTGAAGGACTGCCGGTAGTAACCGATCCTCTCATCATCCGTCCGGAAAGCTTTTTACAGGAAGTACTCAGGGTCAGACTTCCGAACCCCTTTCTACCTGACACGCCCCAGCGGATTGCCTGCGACACCTCGCAGAAAATTCCGATCCGTTTTGGCCAGACAGTCCTCGCCTACCTGAACACAAACCCGGGAGCCCTCGAAACCCTCACTGCCCTGCCCCTTGTCATTGCCGGCTGGCTCAGATACCTGACAGGAATCGACGATGAAGGAAACAGCTTTGAGTTAAGTCCCGACCCCCTCCTTGACCGCCTCACCTCACAGTTGAAGGGAATATCCCTGGGAGACCGGGGTCCTTTTGACCAGGTACTGGCTCCCATATTGAACGACACAGGTATTTTTGCGACAGATCTGACAAAGACCGTCCTTGGTCCGAAAATCGTTGGGTATTTCACCGCCATGATGGCCGGCCCCGGGGCTGTACGAAGCCAGTTGAAAGGCTTTAGAGGATGAATGGCAGGATAAGGGACCTTATTCAGTGCATGACAGTCGAGGAGAAGGCTTCCCAGCTTCTCCATGAAAGCCCGGCCATAGAACGGCTGGGGATCCCCGCATACAACTGGTGGAATGAAGCACTTCACGGCGTTGCCCGGGCCGGCGTTGCCACCGTCTTCCCCCAGGTGATCGGTCTGGCTGCAAGTTTTGACGAAGAACTCATAGGCAGGGTGGCCGCGGCTATCTCCGACGAGGGACGGGCCAAATACAACGAATCGGTACGTCACGGCAACCGGGGGAAATACCACGGACTCACCTACTGGACACCGAACGTAAACATATTCCGTGATCCCCGCTGGGGCAGGGGCCAGGAAACCTTCGGCGAAGATCCTTATCTGACAGCCCTTTTGGGAACAGCCTTCGTCCGCGGCCTCCAGGGTGACAGTCCCGACCGTTTAAAAACCGCCGCCTGCGCGAAACACTTCGCGGTCCATTCGGGACCGGAAAAACTCCGCCACGAGTTCGATGCCATTGTTTCCAGGAAAGACCTGTGGGAAACCTATCTTCCGGCCTTCAAGGCCCTGGTGGACGCCGGGGTGGAAGCGGTCATGGGGGCCTACAACAGGACCCTCGGGGAGCCCTGCTGCGGCAGCAGCCTGTTAATGGAAGACATACTGCGGAGCAGGTGGGGTTTCAAGGGACACTACGTATCCGACTGCTGGGCCATCAGGGATTTCCATGAACACCACAGAATCACCTCCTCCCCTGCGGAATCCGTGGCCCTTGCCCTGTCCAGGGGCTGCGACCTGAACTGCGGATCCACCTATACGTTCCTTCTGGAAGCCCTGCACCTGGGCCTGATCACCGAACCACAGATTGATACCGCCCTTGAGCGGCTGCTGAACACCCGCATGAAACTGGGGATGTTTGACCCGCCGGGACAGGGTCCCTATGACCACCTTGACGCCTCTGTCATCCGCTGTCCGGCCCATCTGGATCTGGCAAAAGAAGCCGCGCTCAAATCCGTGGTGCTTTTGCGAAACAAAGGCAAGCTGCTGCCCCTGAACGGGGACAGAAAAACAATCCTCCTTATCGGACCGGGGGCTGCCAACATACACACCCTTTTGGGGAATTACCACGGACTGAGTCCCCGGCTTGTTACCGTTCTGGAAGGCCTGACGGAAAAAGTAAAGGACAAACCGGGAATATCCCTCAATTACACCCAGGGCTGTATGATGTACGCACAAAACCTGAACACTGGATGGACCCTGGGGATGGCAGAAACCGCCGACGTGGTAATCGCAGTGTTCGGTCTGGACAACGCAATGGAGGGCGAAGAAGGGGACGCCATTGCTTCCGAAGCAAAAGGAGACCGGGCGTCGATCGAACTGCCTCCATGGCAGCTGGCCTACCTCAAGGCCCTGAAAGAACGGGGCACTCCCACGGTCCTCATACTCACCGGCGGAAGTCCTGTCGCGTTCCCCGAAGACATTGCCGATACGGTCCTGTTCGCGTGGTACCCGGGAGAACAGGGCGGCAGCGCCATTGCGGACCTGGTCTTCGGCGATGCCGTGCCATCGGGAAAACTGCCGGTCACCTTTCCCGCAGCCACCGGACAGCTTCCCCCCTATGATGACTATGCCATGAAGGGCCGTACCTACCGCTACATGACCGACGAACCCCTGTATCCCTTCGGTTTCGGCCTGAGCTACACCACTTTCCGGCTTCATTCGCCATTGCAATCGTCACAATACCTGGACCGGAAAACCGGCATCACCATCGGCTGCACCGTGGAGAATACCGGCGGGTATGAGTCAGGACAGACGCTGCAGATCTATGTGGGAAAAGAAAACCCCGGGCCAGATGAGCCTGTACACAGCCTGCGGGCGGTCAGAAACATGATCCTTGCACCTGGTGAATCCTCTGTCATACGCGTGACCTTAAACCCCGGGGACTTCATGTCGGTCAATAATCAGGGACAGATGGTCCTTGCGGCGGGACGATATACAGTGACTATTGCCGATGCATGCCCTGTACCCTCTGCCGCAGCAAAGGGAGCAGTCCTGCCTGTTGCACTCTCGGTCACAGTCGAATAAACTTATTCATCGCGAGGTACACAATGACACAAGCACTTTTCGGAAAAGACGGCTATGAACTCTGGATGGCCTATGAACCCCTTCACAGCGCCGCGGCCATCCATTATCTGGGCCTTTGCGCGACAGTAACCGTGGCTGATCAGGGTGAGCTGGCCCGGTCGGCAGCCGTGGAACTGAAAAGGGCCCTCCCCCGGCTGTTAGGAAGCCGCGCAGCCGTATTTACAGAAACAGACAGCTTTTCCGACTCACCCGGCCACTGCATCGCCGGCACCTACGCCACCCTCGAAACCCTTTTACCGGAAGGCAGCATTCCGGCGGCTACCCGGACTCACCATGCCGAGGGTTATCAAATGTGTGTGACTGCAAAGGGAAGTCTGTGTATCGCTTCAGCGTCTGAACGGGGACTTCTTTACGGGGTGTTTGATCTCCTTCGCAGGATGAGCTCCGGCGAGATATGGGTCCCCGGACCTGTGAAAAGCGAACCCAAACTCGCCTACCGCATGCTGAACCACTGGGACAACCTTGACGGATCCATTGAACGGGGATACGCGGGAGAAACCCTCTGGCAGTGGGCCGAGCTGCCGCATACCGTGGATCCGCGCTATACCGATTACGCCCGGGCCTGCGCATCGGTGGGCATTAACGCCTCGGTCCTCAATAATGTGAACACGCAGTATGAAATACTGACAACGGAATATCTGAAAAAAACCGCGGCCATTGCAAGTGTTCTGCGCGCCTGGGGTATTCAAACCTTTCTTTCGGTGAACTTCGCCTCGCCGAAAGTCCTCGGCGGCCTGTCGACCGCGGACCCTTTGGACGACGATGTAGCTGCCTGGTGGCGGGAAAAAGCCGACGAGATTTACACCCTGATCCCTGACTTCGGCGGTTTCCTGATGAAAGCTGACTCTGAAGGCCAGCCAGGCCCCTACGCTTACGGAAGGACCCATGCCGACGGGGCGAACATGTTCGCAAAGGTCCTGAAGCCACACGACGGCATCATCATCTGGCGGGCGTTTGTGTACGGCCACGGCGAAACCGACCGGGCCAAAAAAGCATGGGCCGACTTCACGCCTCTGGATGGAACATTTCTTGACAATGTCGCCGTTCAGGTAAAAAACGGTCCCATTGATTTCATGCCCAGGGAACCGGCCCATCCCCTGTTCGGGGCAATGGACCGCACCACCCTGTTCATGGAATTCCAGATCGCCCAGGAATACCTGGGGCAGGGCAACCATATCGTGTACCTGGGTCCCATGTGGAAAGAAACACTGGACTTTGACACTCATGCCCGCGGCGAGGGTTCCACCGTCGGCAGGCTTTTATCCGCGGACCCGGACCACCGCAACTTCACCGGCGCCGCCGCAGTTTCCAATACCGGCAGTCACCCCACCTGGTGCGGATCCCATTTCCATCCATTGAACCTGTACGCGTTTGGACGACTGGCATGGGATTACACCCTGGATACGGAAGAAATCGCGGCCCATTGGCTTTCCCAGACCTTCGGTCATGATGCAGCCTTCAAGGAAAAAATCCTGCCAATGCTGATGGACTCCTGGGAGGCCTGTATCGATTACATGACCCCTTTGGGTCTGCATCACATTATGAAGGAACACCACCATTACGGCCCTGACCCCGGTTTTAACGGAGGAGCCAGGGAAGACTGGAGATCAACCTACTACCACCGGGCCGATAAGGCGGGTCTGGGTTTTGACCGCACCCGGAACGGTTCCGGTGCCGTCGACCAGTACCATCCGCCGGTGGCAGACATGCTCAACAACGTTGACACCTGTCCGGAGAAGTACCTGCTCTGGTTTCACCATGTGCCCTGGGACCGGATCATGGAAAGCGGAAGGACCCTGAAAGATGAACTGGTCTACCGCTACCGGAGGGGTGTTGAGAAGGCGGAAGGGATGGTGCGTACATGGAAATCGGTGCAAAAACTGGTAGATCCCCGGCGCTACCGCGAAGTTCTGGAAAAACTGGAAATCCAGGCAGCCGACGCACAGGAGTGGGAAGCAGTGTGTACCGCCTATTTTATGTCCTTCGCAAACCAGCAATAGACTTTCAGGAGAAAACCCATGGAAAAACAACAGTACCGGAACCTGTTTCTTGAACTCGGCTACAGCCAGCAGGATATAGACAGGAAAATTGACGACACCTGGCGCACCATGTTCGAGGGCCCGGAAGACGAACGCATCTACTTTGACGCGCCTGACGCTACCGGCTACATGGTGGACACAGGCAATAATGACGCCCGTACGGAAGGTATGTCCTACGGCATGATGATGGCCGTCCAGATGGACCGCCAGGATATCTTTGACCGGCTGTGGAAATGGTCCATGACCCACATGTTCATGACCGAGGGGCTGCACGCCGGGTATTTTGCCTGGTCATGCAAACTTGACGGTACCAAGAATGCCTACGGCCCCGCGCCCGACGGAGAGGAATACTACGCACTGGCCCTGTTTTTCGCCTCCCACAGGTGGGGAGACAGGGAAGCCCCTTTTGATTACGAAACTCAAGGTAAAAACCTGTTGAGAACCTGTATCCACAAGGGCGAAAATGGAGACGGGTATCCCATGTGGTCGCCGGAAAACTTCCTCATAAAGTTCATACCTGACTGCGAATTTACCGATCCGTCCTATCACCTGCCCCACTATTACGAGCTCTTTGCCCGCTGGGCCTGGCCGGAAGACCGGGAATTCTGGCACAAAGCTGCCGAGGCCAGCAGGAAATTCATACCTGTAGCCTGTCACGAGGATACAGGGTTCGCCCCGCAATACTCGGAATACGACGGCACCCCGAAAAACCTCTTCGGGTTTCCTGATTTTTACAGCGACAGCTACCGTGTAGCTGCCAACATCGGCCTTGATGCCGCCTGGTTCGGTCCCAGGCCCTGGCAGAAGGTCATTGCCGACAATCTCCATCGCTTTTTCAGCAACCTGCAAATGGACGACTATATGGCCTATAACCTTGACGGAACCCCGGCACAGGAAAAAGCCCTGCACCCGGTGGGGATTCTTGCGACCAACGCCCAGGCGGCCCTTGCAACCGAAGGCCCCCTGGCGGAACAGACGGTGCGCCAGTTCTGGAACACGCCGTTGCGAAAAGGCGACAGGCGTTACTACGACAACTGCCTGTACTTTTTCGCAGTCCTGGCCCTAAGCGGAAAATATAGAATCTGGTGATGTAAACTTAAAAGGAAAAGAAAACTAGACCGACTCCAGGACCGCAATATACTCATCCTGTTCCGTCACCACCGGCAGCTCTTCCAGGTCCGTAAGGGTATCCTTTGAAGGGGGCATACGGCTTTCGACATCAAGGAGAATATCCGGCAGTGCTTCAAGCTCATTCAACAAGTCGTTTTCTGTCTTGCTGAGGAGCAACGAGAAATAGCGTTTTCCTTCGGTCTGCCCCAAGCGGGTGATACAGTCGGAGAGCAGGGCCTTCAAATCCTTATAAGTCCGTGGTTGTATTTCCATTTTGTACCTGCACTTTTCAGCATACTGCCAAACGCCTGGGGATGCAAGAACGATTTCGCACTCAGTGGTCGAATTTATCCCTTATCCGGAATAATTGGTGGATTAGTTCCACTAATTATGGCTTCTGCGCATAATCCTGGGCCCGGTAAAGCTTACCGCTGCCTGCTTCCTGGTCCAGAAGCACGGGAACAAGGGCACCCGGCAGGACCGAATCGGGATCGTTCGGCGCATCAGGGCCTCCCAGATCGGTTCTGAGCCACCCAGGATCCAGCAAATTCATCAGGACATTGGTACCTTTGAGGGTGGGAACCATGTCCCGGACATACCGGTCCAGGGCGGCCTTTGAACAGCTGTAGGCCATGAGTTCAGGCTGGTCTGCAATACCGCTGGTCACATTGACCACCCGCCCCCAGCCCCGTTCCAGCATGCCGGGAATAAAGGCGTCGCAAAGTTTTGCAGGAGCGATAGCGTTCACTTGAAAACTCACCGCGTAATCAGAAGCCGGCACAGTAAACCTTGACAGGTAGGGGGTCATGACTGCCGCGTTGTTATACAGGATATCCAGCTTACCCCCGCAGACGTCCTTCACCTCTGCTATCAGGCTTTCCAGTGCGTCCGGATCAGCCAGTTCTGCAGCGACCTGGTGGACCCTTGCTCCCTGTTTCTTGAGCTGGGCCGCAAGGGCGTCGGTACCGGCGGTGTTTCTTGAGTGGAGAATTAAATGGCATCCCCGATCGGCAAGGGCGCGGGCTACGCGCATTCCGACACCGCGGCTTGCACCGGTAACCAGTGCGGTCTTTTGTTGTATGTCCATGATCAGTACCTCCAAATTATGCGGCTGGGCACATGACGCAAGTTCATTGCCGGGCCGGTTTGACGTTCAAAGTGCGAGGGCAGAACCGCGCTCAACAAGACGGTTCCCAAACTCCAGGTAACAAGGCTCATCGGGATAACCGGAAAGAGCGGCAATGACGGAAGCAGTCAACTGGGTCAACATGGCCGTGAAATCCACCTTGAAACTGGTAAGCGGCGGGTCCATATAGGGACTCAGGAGCGCGTCATCCACGCCGATGACGGAAATATCCTGAGGGACCCTGATGCCGTGGTCTTTGAGTGACACCAGCACCCCGTAGACTATATGGTCGTTGGCGCAGAACACCGCCGTCGGCAGCCGAAGGCCGGCATCAAGGAAACCATCCATCACCCGCCGGGAATCACCCAGATAGAAGGACGAGTGAAG
>JAFGQL010000070.1 GCA_016935695.1 Spirochaetales bacterium | reverse complement strand
TACGAGGGAATAGAAAAATAATCCCATGGGGACACTGTGAAAAACCCATTAATCTGGGCGGACGTACCGGACCCGGATGTACTGCGTGTTGGTGACTTTTTTTACATGACCAGCACTACCATGCATTACACGCCGGGGGTTCCCGTAATGCGGTCAGAGGATTTGAGGCATTGGGAAATCGTGTCGTATGTATATGACACCCTAGAGGACACTCACGATCATAGGCTCGAGGCCGGAGAATCAATATACGGCGGGGGGTCCTGGGCGTCCAGCCTGCGGCATCACGGCAATATGTTTTATGTCTGTTTTGCCTGTAACAATACACAAAAAACCTATATCTACAAAACAGACAATCTGGAGTGCGGGAAATGGAGCCGGACGGTATTGGATAATCTGTATCACGATCCCTCGCTGTTTTTTGATGAACAGCGGGTGTTCATCGTGTACGGAGCCGGAAGCATAAACGCGGTAGAACTCACACCCGATGCATCGGCCGTCAAACCGGGGACAACTCCCTTAGAGATTATCAGTATGGGAAGCCCCGGCGACTATGTCCCGGGGGAGGGGTCCCATGTATATAAGATAGGCGATTGGTACTACATCTTCATCATCCAATGGCCAAGGGAATCTCAAAAACAAAAAAATGAAAAAGGCCGCCGCATTCAGTGGTGTTACAGGTCCCGGGTATTGCTTGGCGATTACGAGGGAAAAGTCGTTTTTGACGATGACATGGGATACGGCAACAACGGTGTTGCCCAGGGAGGAATTTTCGCACTTGCAGACGGCCGTTTCTTTAGCATGCTCTTTCAGGACCACGGGGCCGTCGGGCGTGTTCCCGTTCTGGTCGGCCTTAGTTGGGAAGACGGGTGGCCGGTGTTCGGCGACGCAGGCACAATGCCATCTGAAATGCCCGACCCCCTCCCGCCAAAACCGCTTGTGGAGCATCTTTTAACATCCGACGGTTTTGACACCCCTCTCCTTAAAAGGCAATGGCAGTGGAACCATAATCCCGACAATACCAACTGGTCCTTGTCTGAACGCCCCGGCTATCTGCGCATACGGGCCGGAAGCACGGTTTCCGGCATTCATGAGGCAAGAAACACCCTTACCCAGCGGACCATGGGCCCGGTAAGTTCTGGAGAAATCTTTTTGGATACACGGGGAATGAACAGAGGCGACTACGCCGGTATCGCTGCATTCCAGAGCGTCTACGGGTCCATAGGGGTGTACATCCGCGATGACGGAACGAGGAGCATTCGACTGTATTTCAAGAACCCGGAAGGAATTCCGGCAAGGGAAATTTCCCTAAAGGATAACCAGGAAAAGGTGCACTTAAAAGTAATATGCGATTTTACCGGCACAAAAGACAGCGCGGAATTCGCATATGCTACAGACGGCGGGGCCTGGATTACCCTGGAAGACACCTTGGCCATGAAATACACCCTGGACCATTTTACCGGGTACCGGTTCGCCTTGTTTTATTACGCGACGGCCGTACCCGGCGGATACGCGGATTTTGATTACTTCAAGGCCGCTATTTCAGAATAGTCAAAGAGAATCCACGTTCAGGAATACCGGTTTTGGACTAACGGCAGGGACGGTTTCGTTTGACAAAAGACTTCCGATGGTATTAGGATATGCGTTAACGTTCACTCTCACCGTATCATCTTCAGTGGAACATTGTTACGGAACATTACGCACCCCGGGGGGCTTTTATGGCAGATTATGTAATTGGAATAGACTACGGCACGGATTCCTGCAGGGCTGTGGTCATTGACGCGGCTAACGGCAGTGAAATAAACAGCCACGTTTTTTACTACCCGCGCTGGAAAGCCGGCGCCTACTGTAATCCGTCGGAAAACCGCTTCCGCCAGCATCCACTGGATTACCTGGAAGGGCTTGAGCAATCGGTAGTCCAGGCCCTCTCAGGCCTTGATGCCCGCGTAACAGACAATATCCGCGGAATTGCCATCGACACCACCGGGTCAACGCCCTGCCCCGTCAACCGGCAGGGAATCCCCCTGGCGATGCTGCCTGGTTTTGAAGACAACCCAAACGCCATGTTCGTCCTCTGGAAAGACCATACTGCCGTCAAGGAAGCGGAAGAAATCAACACCCTGGCAAAAAGCCGCGGGGGCACGGATTTCACAAAGTATTCAGGCGGTGTGTACTCATCCGAGTGGTTCTGGTCCAAAATTCTGCATATATACCGGGAAGATCCGGCTGTCCGCGAAAACGCCTTCAGCTGGGTGGAACACTGCGACTGGATGCCCGCGGTCCTTACCACCAACCAGGATCCCCTCACCATGAAACGCAGCCGCTGCGCCGCCGGGCATAAGGCCATGTGGCATACCGAGTGGGGCGGCCTGCCCCCGGAAGATTTCCTCTCAGAACTCGACCCCCTGCTTACAGGGCTGCGGGACCGGCTCTTTTCCGAAACCTTCACCTCCGACATACCGGCGGGAACCCTGTGCCCGGAATGGGCGGAAAAACTCGGGCTTTCCACCGGTGTGACCGTGGCCGTAGGAGCCTTTGACGCCCACATGGGCGCCGTAGGCGGACAGATTACTCCCGGGGCCCTGGTAAAGGTGATCGGGACTTCCACCTGCGACATGATGGTGGCGCCCCTGCCGGAAGCCCATGAAGATGAACGTCTTGTACGCGGTATCTGCGGCCAGGTCGACGGCTCTGTCATCCCCGGCATGCTCGGACTTGAAGCCGGGCAGTCGGCTTACGGCGACATTTTCGCCTGGTTCAAGAACCTCCTCGTCTGGCCGCTGGACCATCTCGACGGCGCTTCGGAAATAAACACCGGCGAGGCCGCCAAAATCGCGGCGTTCCTGGATACATCCCTCCTTGCACGCCTCGGCGAAAAAGCCGAAGCTGTCGACCCCCGGGAATCCGGCGTCCTTGCCCTGGACTGGCTGAACGGAAGACGGACTCCCGATGCGGACCAAAACCTGAAAGGTGCCCTGTTCAATCTGCAGCTGGGTACCGACGCGCCGCGTATATACCGCGCGCTGGTGGAGAGCGCCGCTTACGGCGCCAAAACCATCGCCGACCGGTTTGAAGATGAAGGGGTCGCCATAGAAGGGGTTATCGCCATCGGCGGTGTTTCAAAAAAATCCCCTTTCGCCATGCAGATACTGGCGGATGTCCTGAACAAACCCATACGAATCGCCGCATCCCTTCAGACCGTTGCCCTGGGCTCGGCAATGTTCGCCGCCGTAGCAGCAGGTATCCACAAGGACATCCATTCCGCCCAGAAAGCCATCGGCCAGGGCTTTGACGGTGAATACACCCCCCGGCCCGATTACGCGGAAACCTATAAGGATCTGTACGCCGGGTACAAAAAGGCCGGAACCTTTGTGGAATCCCTCTCGCGTCCGGTCTCTCTGCCCAGGCATTCCCCGGGGCTGAAAGACCTCAGACAGGAGGCTTTTGAAGCCAACATGGAAATTCCCGCCCAAAACCTTGCCATCTACACCTTCGGCAATGTGTCGGCCTTTGACCCGGACAAGGGGCTTCTGGCAATAAAACCCAGCGGTGTTCCCTACGACCGGCTGACGGCTTCCGACATGGTGGTTGTAGACCTTGAAGGGCAAATAGTGGAAGGCAGTTTACGGCCTTCTTCCGACACGGCCACCCATATCGAGTTGTACAGGGCCTTTCAGGGAATCCGGGGCATCTGCCATACCCATTCCACCTACGCGACTGCCTGGGCCCAGGCCCGCAAGCCCATTCCCATCCTGGGGACAACCCACGCCGACCATCTTCCTGCAGATGTCCCGGTGACCGCCGTCATGTCCGACTCGCGCATACACGGAAACTATGAAAAGGAAACAGGCCGGCAGATCATCGAACGCTTTACCGGCATGGACCCTCTGGAGGTTCCCATGGTGCTGGTCGCCTGCCACGGCCCCTTCACCTGGGGATCATCGGCACAGAAGGCCGTGTACCACGCAAAAGTCCTGGAGGAAATTGCCCAGATGGCCCACATAAGCTGTACGGTACGCCGCCATCCCGGTCGGCTGAAAAAAAGCATCATTACCAGGCACTATGAACGGAAACACGGGAAAAACGCCTATTACGGCCAAACCTGACACAAGAAGGAGACACATGACATGAACGCCACCATATGGTTCGCCGCCGGCAGCCAGCACCTCTACGGACCCCAAACCCTCGCGCAGGTGGAAGCCGACGCAAAGAAAATCGCCCAGGCCTTGAACGACTCAGGCGCCATCCGTCTGAATATCCAGTACAAGGCGACCCTCACCTGTGCCGATGACATCACCGCCTATATGCGGAAACTGAACGCAGACCCGGACGCAGTCGGTACCATCCTGTGGATGCACACCTTTTCTCCGGCAAAGATGTGGATACAGGGCCTGAAGGAACTGTCAAAACCGTTCGTCCATCTCCACACCCAGTTCAACAGGGACATTCCCTGGTCCGACATTGATATGGACTACATGAACCTTCATCAGTCTGCCCACGGCGGAAGGGAATTCGGGTTCATCTGCACCCGCCTCAGAAAAGAGCGCACCGTCATCGCAGGTCACTGGCAGGACACACAGGTGCAGAAACGGCTGGACACCTGGGCAGGGGCCGCCCTGGCCTGGGCCGACAGCCGAACCGGAAAAGTAGCCCGTTTTGGCGATAACATGCGGGACGTGGCAGTCACCGAAGGGGACAAGGTCGCCGCCCAGGAAACCTTCGGGTATCAGGTTCACGGCTACGGTGTCGGCGACTTGATTGACTGCATACAGAAAACCCCCGACAGGGAGGCCGCTGCCATAGTGGAGGAATGCCTGTCCGCCTACGATGTGACGCCCGAACTGCTGCCCGGAGGCGCCAAACATGAGATTCTGAAAGATTCGGCAAAGATTGAGGCCGGACTTGCGGCGTTCCTGAAAGAAGGGGGGTTCACCGCCTTCACCACCACCTTTGAAGACCTCCACGGGTTCCGTCAGCTTCCCGGGCTGGCAGTACAGCGCCTGATGGAAAAAGGTTACGGATTCGGCGCCGAAGGCGACTGGAAAACCGCCGCTCTGGTACGGGCGGTGAAAGTCATGGCCGACAACCGCGGCACCTCGTTCATGGAAGACTACACCTACCATCTGGAAGAAGGCAACATGATGGTTTTGGGCGCCCACATGCTGGAGGTCTGCCCGTCCATCGCCGCCGGAAAACCCCGGCTGGAAGCCTTTCCCCTGTCCATCGGCGGCAAGGGCGATCCAGCCCGCCTCATTTTTACTGCTGCGACAGGACCCGCCGTCAACGCAAGCATCATTGACCTGGGCGACAGGTTCCGCATGGTGGTCAACACGGTCACAGCGGTGGCGCCGTCACAACCGCTAAAGAAACTTCCTGTGGCAAGTGTGCTGTGGAAACCCGACCCTGACCTGAAAACCGCCGCAGCCGGGTGGATCTACGCAGGAGGAGCCCACCATTCGGCCTTTTCCACGGGAATTACCTACCGGGAACTGGATGATTTCTGTTCATTCGCCGGAATTGAAATGGTCCTTATAGATGGACATACCGACCTGTTCCGCCTTCGGCAGGAACTGCGCGTGAGCGACAGGGCCTATTAAAAAGATCCTGGTAAGAATCAAAACGGGACCATAGCCGGATATTATGCGGCCATGGTCCTTTTTTTTTACCTGCCTGTTTATGATGTTCCTATTGCCCGTCTTTCCGGCTGTATTGGGTGCGTATCAGCTGAGCGTAATGACCGTCGCCGGCCATCAGCTCTTCATGGGTGCCCGACTCGGCAATACGGCCCTGATCGATCACCATGATGGTGTCCGCCTCACGGATGGTCGAAAGCCGGTGTGCAATAATGAACGTGGTCCTGCCGCTGCTTAAGCGCTTCATGGCCGACTGCACCAGCTGTTCCGTTGCCGTATCAATATAGGCGCTGGCCTCATCCAGAATGAGAATGCGCGGATCCCGGAGCATGGCCCGGGTAAAGGCGACCAGCTGTTTCTGGCCAAGGGAGAGGTTTGCCCCCCGTTCGCCTATTTCGGTTTCATACCCGCGGGAAAGGGACATGAACAATCCGTCGATACCCATGTCGGCGGCTACCTCCCGTACTTCCTCCAGGGTTGCCCCGGGCCTGGCAAAACGGATGTTCTCCAGTACCGAGCCGGAAAAGACCACCGCGTCCTGCATGACTATGGCGAGCTGCCGCCGGTAGTCCGACTGGGCAATCTTCCTGATATCATGGCCGTCAATGTAGATGGCGCCTTCCACGGTTTCGTAAAACCGGCACAACAGGTTCACGATGGTTGTCTTCCCCGCCCCTGTCGGCCCTACGATCGCCACGGTTTTCCCGGGTTCGACCTCCATACTTACTTCATCCAGGACCGGCTCGTCCTCGTTGTAGTAAAACCGCACCTTGTCAAACACCACCCGGCCCTTGACGTGCAGACCACGTATGGCGTCTTCCGCGTCCAGTATCTCAACCGGTTCATCCATGATCTCGAATATGCGTTCACAGGACGCCATGGCCCTGGACAGCTCGTTCAGCAGATTGCTGATTTTCTGCATGGGGTTGAAAAACTGGTTAATGTAGGAAAGAAAGGCAACGATGACACCTATGGTAACCAGGTCCCTGGATAACAGAAGACCGCCGCCGAGGAGCACAAGGGCCCGGGAGGCAATGGAAATAACCGTGACGCTCTGCCAGAAAAAAGCGATCAGCGGGTAAAAACGGCGGGACGCATGATAATACTCCTCGTTTTTCGCCCTGAACTCGCCGGAATTAATGTCCTCACGGGCAAAAGAGCGGATTACCTTGACACCGGAAATGGATTCGTTGAGAAACCCGTTTATGATACCCAGTTTCCCCTGAATTCCACGGGCGGCATCAAGGATTTTTTTCCTGACATGGAACACGACCACACCGAACATGGGCACGGTGAACAGAAGGACCAGACTCAAACGAAGATCCAGGATGAGCATCATTGCGGTAATCCCGACCATCATCAGGACGTCCACAAAAAACGAGGCCAGTCCTCCCTGGAGTATCATCTCGAGTATCTGTACATCGCTGGTAAGACGGGTGATAATCTGGCCGGTCTTCTCCCTGTCGAAAAAACGGAAGGTGAGACTCTGGAGTTTGGTAAACAGGTCCTGGCGGAGGGAATACAAAACATCATACCCTATCCGGGTCACCAGTTTCCCCTGAAGCCTGGTAGACAGATACATAAGCAGATAAGTACCGAGCATGAATACCGCCAGCTGCAAAAGGCCCCGGGGATCTTTAGTCATGATGGGACCGTCGATGGTCCGCTGGATCAAAAGAGGAATAAGGATAGTCGTGGCAACCTGGAGGACAGTCATCACATACATCATGATAACGGCCGTCTTATGGGGTTTTAAGTAGGCAAGAAAGCGCTTGAGCAGGTTCCAGTCAAATTTCCGAATGTCAGTATCTTCTGTCATCATCATGATATCTCCGTCGGCAGTTCTATTACCTGTGACTGATAGGTGTCCCGGTATAGAGCATTCCGTTTCATTAGGCGGGAATGGGAATCTATATCCTGAATAGTCCCTTTGCTCATGACAATGATCCTGTCTACCAGGGCGAAGGCAGCAACCCGCTGGGAAATAACTATGGTGGTCCGCCCTTTCATCAGCTCCTTCAGCTGCATTTGAATCTTGTGCTCGGTGATGGCATCGAGGCTGGATGTACAGTCGTCGAGGATCAGCAGTTTCGGGTCCTGCAGGAGGGTCCGGGCAATGGCGATACGCTGACGCTGACCGCCGGAAAGACCGATACCCTGCTCACCCACGATGGTATCATATCCTTCGGGGAGCTCCATGATGAAATTGTCTATCTGGGCGTGCCGGGCTGCCGCCCTTACCTCGTCAAAACCGGCGTCAGGCTTTCCGTAGGCAATGTTTTCCCGTATCGAGGTGGAAAACAGGAACGTCTCCTGGAGTACAATGCCGATCTGGGAACGGAGGGACCTGAGGTCCCATTCCTGGATATCGGTGCCGTCAATTTCGATCACCCCTTTAGTGGGAGGGTAAAACCTGGGAATAAGGGAAATGAGGGTGCTTTTCCCCGCACCGGTGAGGCCGAACATGGCCACTTTCTCTCCCGGCTCTATGGTAAAATTGATATCCTCCAATACTTCTGATCCGTCATGATACGCAAAACTCACATTCTTGAATGCCAGCCCGCCCTTGAATGCATCGGTTTTTGTACCGGTATCCATGCGTTTCTGGTCCGGCGATTCGAGGATTTCCAGAATACGGCGGCCTGCCCCTTTTGCCTGATTAATGAGGGAGGTGTTCATGGCAAGCATTCCGACCGGCCAGCCCATGATCCCCAGGTAGGTCATGAACCCCAAAAGCACCCCGATGGTGAGGGTCCCCTGGGTAACCATATACCCGCCGAACACCACAATGATCATTGAACCGATACCGTTGAGGAGGAGCAAAAGGGGATTCAGGTACATCTGCAAAAGGGACAGCTCGGTCTCCCGCTCCTTCAATTCCCTGTTTTCCACGGTAAATTTCTCTATCTCCTCGCCTTCCATGGCAAAAGCCTTCACCACCCGGATCCCGGTAAGGTTTTCCTGGATGCGGGACGCGAAAGAACCGATCTGCTCCTGTTTGCGGTCCACGGCCACTGCCATCTTCTTGCTGTACTTGAGCAGGATGAGGAAAAAAACCGGCAGTACTGCGTAAATACACAGGGCAAGCTGCCAGTGAAGGATGAGCATCAGTACAAAAATGGTGGCTGTCAGCAGAAAAATACGCAAACGGTGCTCAATGCCCCAGGAAAAGAAGTTCCTGATGAGCTGAATATCGTTGGTGATTCGGGACATAAGGTCCCCTACCCGCGCCTGATCGTAAAAAGCAAGTTCCAGATGCTGGATTTTGTCGTACAGGGCGTTCCGAATATCCCGCACCAATGATTCACTGACACTCCAGAAGGAACGTATCATGGTGTAGGAAAAGAGGCCCCGCAGCAGAGCGGATGCGAGCAGAAAACCGCATACGATGATCATGTGGCGAACCATTCCCGGTTCATGTATACGGGAATAGACATTGTCGGTCAGGTACCGTACCAGCTCAGGCAATACGTAGCCGAAGGCGTCCAGAAGGACCATGGTTACGACCGCGACCCCTAAACGAAACCTGAAGGGACGCAGGAACGAGCGGAATTTCCAGATAAAGGACAGCATGGCAACTCCGGATTAAAATGGGATTGTTCTTTAGTGATAGTCATAAACGGGAAAAGTTACAAGATTCAAAGGGCTGAATTTTTGATTAAACGTGTAATTATAAGCAATTTTTACATATTTTTTTCTTTTTATCGCAAAAAAAAACCTGGCGCCTTATCCGGTCCTGCGGAACACAGAACCGCGGGTTCCTTTTTTACCAAAATCGGGGCAGGGCGCAATGGAAGCCAGTGTCTCAAAGGAAATACTTTCTCCTTCCCGGTTTTCCAAACCCTGTACCAGCTCCCATGCGTAATCCGGGCGGGCCGCGGCGTCATTAATGAGGACCAGCAGAAGCCCGCCGGGTTCGACCATCGGGGCGACCCGCCGCAACAGCCGTGGAGCGTCTTTCGAACGGGTAAAGCTTTCCCCCTGAAAACTGGGGGGATCGCAAATGATCATACCGTAAGGACCGTGACGTTCAAGTCGGCCGAAAGACTTCATGACATCGAGCTTTTCAAACCGTACGCCACCCGGATCCAGACCGTTCAACCGGTGGTTCTCCCTCCCCCAGTCAAGAAAAGGCCCTTTCATATCCACGTTCACCACCCCGGCGGCCCCTCCGGCTACGGCCGCCACCGAAAACGCGCAGGTATACGAAAAGAGATTCAGAACCCGTCTTCCGGCAGCGTTTTCCCGGACAAAACCACGGGCGTTTCTGCTGTCCAAAAACAGTCCAGGGTTCATACCCCGGCAAGGCATGAGGCGGTAGAATAATCCATCCTCACATACCGTAAGCTCCCCGGGAACGTCTCCGGCTCCCGCGATAAGCGCCGCGGTCTTCCGGGTCCTGTATTGAAGCACACCCCCTTTAAGACCCCAGGATACAGGCCCCTTCATAAACCAGTCTGAAAATGCAGATCCCCATTCGGCAGAATCCGTACAGGGGTCTGTTTGACCTCTTCCATACACCACGGCAAAGAGCAGGCCGGCATGAACCTCGGCATACCACAGGGGCTGTTCCCGCTTTCCGGTGTCTTCATAGCGGGAGGCCAGGCGGAAGGCACCGGAAGGGCCGTACGCCTTAACAAACCTGGAACAGGCAGCCGCCAGTTTCTGCATATCAGTACATACATCTTCAAGGAATACAGCTGCCGGATGTCGTTTATCTATCATGATGATGTAAGAATATCCTGCTTTCTTCATGTTTTAATATGGACTTTTTGTCCGTTTTATGTTATTTTTGTCCATATCAAGCTAGGTTGTACAGGTTTTTATGGAATATCTGTCCATACGGACAGGCCATTTGCCCAGACGCCTTCGCTGTATTCCACGGGTGGAAGCAGTGTCCCTTGCCGAGAACGACAGGGGAACGGCATTCTTCAACGGGCCCGGCTTTGTTCTGTGCTCCGGGAGGGAAGTACAGATCGAATACTCGGGCCGAAACTGGGGGGTGAAGAATGCCGGCCTGCTTCCCCTGGGAAACGGCGTCAGCGCGGGCATTTCCTGGTCTGACCGCGGGTCCGCCGGGAGGGTCCTCTCCGTCACATTTTCTGCATCTTCTCTGATACCCTCCGCCGATGGCGCTGACAGAGAGATCCTCGCCCTTCCTTCTGTCATCACTCATGGCCGGAGCACTGAAAAACAGGCCCCTGAGGTGTATCCGCCTCTTCACACATCCCTCTGGGACTTCCACGCCGGCAACCTGGCGCGTGCTGTAGAGTATGTGCACACCCACGATACCGATGTCGGCCTGCACAAGCCCCACGGAGACCTTACGGATCTTGCGGCTTTTGAACTGGCATGGTCCTTTTCCTGTCCTGCCCTCCCGCACCGCCGTGAAAGAACTGCCGGCAGCCTGCCCCGGGAGAAAAACCTCACCGGACCCGGAATAATACTTTCCATACGGGAACACATACTCCAGCACCGGGATGAAGACGTCGATTACCGCAGACTGGCAGCCGAGAGGGGTTTGAGTTTTACCACGTTCCGGCGTCACTGGAGGGACATTGTGGGAGAGTCTCCCGGGGAGTTTTTATCCCGGGCGCGAATGGAAAAGGCCCGGTATCTCCTTTCCGCTACAGCCATCCCCATTCACGACATCGCCGAACAGTCGGGATACAAAGATCAGTTGTATTTTTCGCGGCGGTTCCGCCATTACCACGGCATGAGCCCCCGGGAATTCCGTGAAGAAAACCATACACGCTGAAATTACAGCGCAGGAATCCTGGAAAGCTCATACAGTAGAATACCGCCTGCCACACCGACATTGAGGGAATCAACCCCGTCTGCCATTGGCACGGTGACGCGGACATCAGCAGCATCGAGCCAGTCTTTGCTCAGGCCCCGGCCTTCGTTGCCGAGGGCAAGCACCCAGGAGGAACGTGAAGGCAGAGACGATACAGCCTGTTCCAGGGAAATACAGCCGGGGCCGACCGCCGCAGCGACAAGGGGGATCCCATGATGCCGCAACCTTTTGGCAGCCTCCGGGCCTTCTATACTAAAAATCTTTAAACGAAAGACCTGGGCCATGGACGTCCGGATTGCTTTACGGGAATACAGATCAGCCGAACCGGGGGTTACGGCCACTCCGTCAAGGCCGAAGGCGGCGGCGCTGCGGACCAGGGAGCCGGCATTATCCGGATCCGCAATATCGGCCAATACCAGATACCTGCCGCTGGTGAAATCCGAGGCGGCCAGATCCTGAACCGGCGGACGCCGGGTGAGTGTTATGACCCCGCGGTGAAAATCAAAACCGGCGATGCGGGACATCTCGTGTTTTGTACATACCTGAATCCGGTCCGGAGGAATGCCCAGACCGCGCACGCGGGATTCAAAACTTCCGGCCGTATATACCCGCTCAATCAGGTCTTTTTGAATGCGCTCCAGTATCCAGAATCCTTCTCCCGCGCACAATCCACCGGCTTTCAATTCCCTGTCCGCCCCGATGAGCACATCCATGACACCTCCTTTTTGCGCACCGCCTTGCAGAATGACGGCAATGGTACCGCTCTACTTCATATTCCATACAGAGCATACACGAAACAGCCCCGGGGTACTAAGGGAGACTCTGTTCACATTTCCTTTGATTTGACGCTGGGGAATGCCGATATTAATAGTCCGGAGGAAACAGCATGAAAACAGCGGTATTCGGTGAGCTCCTGTTCGACATTATAGATGGTACTCCCCGCATCGGCGGAGCCCCTTTCAATTTCGCCGCCCATATGACAAAACTGGGTTTTGACGCACACCTGATCACCTGCGTAGGCGACGACCCCCTCGGACGGGATGCCCTGGCAAAAATACGAAGCCTCGATATGCATGAAGACTTCATATCCCAGACCTCCGCCCTGCCCACCGGCACCGTCCAGGTAACTGCAGCCGCCGGCGACGCGCAGTACGAATTTTCTGCCGATGCCGCATGGGATACCATTTCCGTAGAGGACTCACCCGCCCTTGCCTATGAAATGTGGGACCTGTTCTACTTCGGTTCCCTTGCGCAGCGCTCAGAGCATAACCGATCGGTCCTCAAGGGACTGCTGGACGAAACCCTTTCTGCCAGACACCTGTTTTTTGATGCCAACCTGCGCCAGGGGCTGTTCACAAAGGAAATCCTTGAGTACAGCCTGCTGAAAGCGACGATCCTCAAGACAAACAGGGAAGAAGCCCTGACATTGTTAAATATGTTCTCACTTGATACCGCAGGGTCCGCCGTGGAACACGCCCGGGCCATTTCCGCCGCCTTCAACCTTGAGACGGTCATCATTACCGACGGGGGCAATGAGGTGACTATCCTGAACGGCATCACGCCAATCACCGTGCAGGT
This sequence comes from Spirochaetales bacterium, assembly GCA_016935695.1. Taxonomy (GTDB): domain Bacteria; phylum Spirochaetota; class Spirochaetia; order JC444; family Marispirochaetaceae; genus JAFGQL01. The sequence goes on along the minus strand of JAFGQL010000070.1, from coordinate 10,217 downwards.
TCCCAAAGCCAGTGTTGCCGATACCGTCGGGTGCGGCGACGCTTTCAGCGCGGGGTTCTGTTTCGGCCTGCTGCAAGGACTTCCCTTTTCTGAAGCCGGCAGGCTGGGTTCTCTTCTGGGCAGCTATGTGGCGTCCCGTCCCGGCGCGGTACCTGAGTATTCCCCGGAGGTCATTTCAGCCTTTCTCAGCCTCGGTCAAGATGATATAGTGGAGTGACCGTTCCGGAGAAACCGGACCGGGAGGAGGACGAGATCATGACCCTTTCCGAATACCTTTCCCAGGGCTCTCTCATGTTTCTTGACGGGGCCATGGGCACCCAGCTGAATGAAATGGGGTTTTCGGGGGGAGGACTCAACTGTGTGGACCACCCGGAAGGAGTGGAGGCGGTACACCGGAAATATCTGGAAGCCGGAAGCACCCTCCTGATTACCAACAGTCTTACCATAAACCGCATTTACCTGAACGCCCACAGCATTATGGCGGATATCCGTGATGTTAACATCCGTTCGGCCCGGATCGCCAGAAAGGCCGTCACTGCCTTCGGCAGGCCCGGGGTGTTCATTCTGGGAAACCTGGGACCCAGCGGCCAGATGCTTGAACCCTACGGCGATATAACCACCCAGGAATCAAAAGATGCCTATATCCAGCAGGCGAAAGCCCTTGCCGAAGGCGGAGTCGACGGCTTCATCATTGAAACCATGTATGACCTTACAGAGACAGTGCTGGCCATAGAAGGCTGCAAGGAAGCGGCTCCCCACCTCCCCGTCCTGGCATCGGTATCATTTTCCACAGTGGAAAACGGCGGACGGACAGTCATGGGCAACGACGCGGCGACCATCGCGGAGGAACTCACAACTGCCGGGGCCTCGGCCATAGGTACCAACTGCGGTGACATTGATCCCTTCGAGGCGGCAAAGATCATCGCCATATACAGAGAGCACACAGATCTGCCCCTCTTCGCGGAACCCAATGCCGGAAAGCCGCGGCTGGAGGGCACGAAAACCGTGTTTGACATGGGCCCCGATGAATTCACCAAAGGCCTTGCAGCCTGCAGGGACCAGGGCGCGACCATCCTCGGCGGGTGCTGCGGAACTACGCCGGACCATATCGCCGCCCTCACTTCCCGCCTGGGATAGATTCGGGGACCTGCCCCGGAAATGTCTCCGTTGCAATTCCATGAAACCTTGTTATTTTCGGGCAAATAATATACCTTACAGTTTCTATCATCTATTGTCCGGGAGCCTGTTCCTGCTCCCGCCATGAGTGACAGTATCAACCGGAGGATGTTCTCCCTATGAAATATTTCCTGGTTCCTTTCGGATGCCAGATGAACCTGTCGGATTCGGAACGGGTCCGCCGGGTCATCGAATCCATGGGATATTCAGAAGCTGAAAAAGAAGAAGACGCCCAGCTCTTGGGCATAATCGCCTGCTCGGTCCGTCAAAAAGCCATTGACCGGGTGTATTCACGCATCCACGCATGGAACCTGCGTAAAAGAAAAGAACCGGTCCTCACCTTCGTATCCGGCTGTATCCTTGAAAAGGACCGTGAGAAATTCCTGAAACTCTTTGACCTTGTCTTTACCATGGGCCGGCTTGAAGAACTCCCTGAAATGATCCGCACCTACGGAGTAACCACTCCCTGCAGCCAGAACGCTGCCAGTGACAGGCTGCTGACCGAAGACAGCGACACCGTTCCCTCAAAAATGTCCAGGGAAGAGAACCTCCTTGCATCGGAAAAACTGTGGCACATACAACCCCGGTACATTTCAGATTTTGATGCCTATGTCCCCATACAGAACGGCTGCGACAAGTTTTGCACCTACTGCGCCGTTCCCTATACCCGTGGAAGGGAAGTCTCCCGGCCGTCAGGGGAAATCCTCGCCGAAGTGGAAGATCTCATGAAAAAAGGATACTCCTCCATTACCCTGCTGGGGCAGAACGTCAATTCCTACGGAAAAAACGCGCGCCACCTGGCGGGAGAGTCGGAAATGTCCTTTGCCGGACTTCTCGAACGCATCGGCGCCATGGGGACCGAGATAAGCGCCGTCACCGGCCGGCCGTTGTGGGTATATTTCACCTCTCCCCATCCCCGGGACATGAGCGACGACGTCATTGACATCGTCGCCGCCTGCCCTGTACTGGCCAAACAAATCCACCTTCCGCTCCAGTCCGGCAGCGATGAGGTCCTCTCGCGAATGAACCGCAATCACCGCGTCGACGATTATCTCCGTATTGTCGAAAAAATACGGAACACCATACCCTCAGCGACCCTGTTCACCGACATCATTGTCGGCTTCACCGGTGAAACAGACGAAGAGTTCGCATCAACCCGCCGGGTCATGGAGGACATAGGGTACGACATGGCATTCATTGCCCAGTATTCACCGCGGCCGGGGGCAGTCAGCGCGAAATGGGACGACGACGTGCCCCACCAGGTGAAAAAGGAACGTTTTGAAATACTTTCGGGAGTCTTAAAAGAAACCGCGTCACGACGAAACGCAGCCCGTGTCGGCACCGAAACACCTGTACTCATCACAGGAATGGACCGGAAACCGGGCTTCCACACCGCCCGCACCGAAGGACGCATCAACATACGCATCCCCGGAACCGACCCACACCTGATCGGCCGCATACTCCCGGCACAGATAGAAAAAAGCAACGGCCTCACCCTTTTCGGTTCCCTTTCCGTGCCTTCAGGAAACACACCCGAAAGCCCCTCTCATGAGGGGACACAGCCATGAGCTCTAAAACAGACGTGAGCGCTAAAACAGCCATGAACTCTAAAACAGCCGTGAACCGGAAAAAAACCATCGCCTTCAAAACCCTCGGCTGCCGGCTCAACCAGTATGAAATCGACGCCCTTGCCACCGAATTCGCCGCAGCAGGATACCGGGTTGTCGGACCTGAAACCGAGGCCGATGCCTATGTGATCAACACCTGTACGGTGACGAATCAGAGTGATGTAAAAAGCAGGAACGCCCTCAACAGGATTCTGAGACATCATCCGGAAGCAGTCTGTGTGGTCACGGGCTGCTTCGCGGAGCATCATTTGAAAGAACTGAAAGAAGAAGGGGCGGTCACCTTTGTGGTCCCCAATGAACAAAAACGGCACATCTTCACCCTTCTTGATTCCCATTTCTCCGGAGAAATACCGTCTGTACGGGAGCTTGAAAAAGACCTTTTCGGCTACGGATCCGACACCGGGGGATTCCACACCCGCAGCATGGTGAAGATACAGGACGGTTGCGACAACTTCTGCACATACTGCATCATCCCCTTCGTCCGCGGCCGCGCGGTGAGCCGCCCTTTTCCCGATGTTCTTGGGAATGTGCACAAAGTCCTGGCCGACGGTGCCCGTGAAATCGTCCTGACCGGGGTAAACATCAGCAGATACCAGGACGGATCGAACACGTTCACAGACCTTATCGAGGGCATCCTCGCAGTTCCAGGTGACTTCCGCCTGCGCATCACCTCCATGGAACCGGATAATGTGAACGACAGCTTTCTTGACCTGTTTTCCCACCCGAAAATGTGTCCCCATCTGCACCTGTGCCTTCAAAGCGGTTCCGACCGTATACTGTCGGAGATGATGCGGAGCTATACCATGGATGAGTTCGCGGCCATCGCCGACGGGCTGCGCTCCCGGAACAGTAAGTTCAACCTCACCACCGACATAATGACCGGTTTCCCCGGGGAAACCGAAGAGGACCACCGCAAGACCCTTGACGCAATAGAACGCTTCGGCTTTGGACATATCCATACCTTCAAGTATTCCGTCCGTTCCGGTACCGCCGCGGAAAAAATGGGCGGCCAGGTAGCAGAAAAAGTGAAAACCTCGCGAAGCGCCGACATTCGCGGCCGTGCCCGCGTAAAGACACTGGCCTACCGTAAAAACTGGATAGGCGGTGAACAGACCCTGTTGATCGAGCGGCTGCACGACGGGCATTATTGGGGCTACGGTGAGTACTACACGCCCATAAAAATACCGGCCTCGTCATTCGAGGCCGGCAACATGAAAAACAGGTTTGTTCAGGTCCGGATAACCGGCATCGATGAAAGCGACGATGCCGTGCTTACAGGAACTCCTTTTGCATACTACAAAAAAAACGCTGCAGATACTCCTTGATCAGGCTATATCCTTGAAACCCTTTCCTTTAAGGGTGCGGTCGCGGACGGACATCTGAAACGTATTCCCTTTTGTGTCCTTCCAGAACACCATCTTTTTTGAAAGCGCCGATACATCTTTCGGGCTGAGATCTCCGTTAGCAGCCTTGTCCCACTGTCGGACCAGGCTTTTATGGGTGGTAAACAGGGATTTTTCCAACGGAATTTTATGGCCGCTGCAATACGGACATCCGGTTTTCAATGTGGTACGGGAGTTGATGGTGGCCTCCCATTCGTGGCCCTTTTTGCATTTCCACCACACTTTGATGCCGGCAGCAGGAAACACCTTGTCCGGGGTAAGAGCCCCGTTTTTCTTGTGGTTCCACTGGGCGGCGATTGCGGGATGCACTGCTTTAAGGGAATTATCTTTTGTGAGTTTCCGATGGGCACAATAGGGACAGCCTTTTCCATTGGTCCTGTCATAGACAGGCGCCTGCCACTCATGGCCCTTTGCACATTTCCACCATACTTTGCGTTTGGACCCCTTGGTGACCTTGTCAGGAGTAAGTGGTGCATTTTTTTCTGCATGCCACTCTTTGGCAACCTTGGGAAACAGCTTTTTCAAGTTATTGTCCGCTCCGGCCTTTTTTCCGCTGCAATACGGGCAGCCGGTACCGTTGAGCGTCCGGGAATACACCACTGCTTCCCATTCATGTCCCGCACTGCATTTCCACCAGACTTTTTTCCTTGAGGCCGGCGGTACCATGGTTGCCGTCAATCCCTGGTTTTTCTGGCTGTTCCACTGACGGGCTACCTTGGGATATTCACTTGCAACGCTTTTGGTAAGCCGCCGTGCCGCCTTTCCCTTCGGGGCAGCGTTTTTAGCACCCTGCTTTCCCCTGGAACCTGTACTTGCTTTTTTCCCCCTGCCGGTCTGGGAAACCGTGTGGGAGGAGGGTTTTGACACTGCCCGGCTGCTGGAGCTCACGGGTTTCTTCGCTCCTGAATTGCTTTTCGCTTTCTTTGTAGATGCTTTCATACACTTAATGATAATACTACCCACCAAGAGTGCAAGTTTTTTTCTCATTTTTTTGTAACAATGACCCTCTCGTTACATCCGGACTCGGTTGCAAGGCCGATACATGTTTCGTATACTTGAAGAGGCATATCACGGTGGTTGATTTGACAATATTGTTTTTACTATATATATTATAATTTATATTTTATACAAAGGGCCGTTTTCATGATACGGCTGCAGAAGGAACAGAATACTATGGCAGAAAACGTAATTATCATTGGATCAGGACCTGCGGGACATACCGCGGCAATTTACGCGGCGCGGGCCGAACTAAAACCCCTGATGTTTGAAGGGTTTATGGCAGGAGGCGTTGCCGCAGGCGGACAGCTGACCACAACAACCGAAATTGAAAACTTCCCCGGCTTCCCGGAACCGGTTTCCGGCCCCGAACTCATGGTAAAAATGCGGGACCAGGCGCTGAAGTACGGCACCCGCATTAAAACCGAAACAGTTACCAGGACTGACCTTTCCGGGGACGTAAAAAAAGTCTGGGTCGATTCCGAAATGTACGAGGCAAAGGCCGTCATCATCGCTACCGGCGCCACAGCTAAACGGCTTGGTATTCCGGGCGAAGACCGTTACTGGCAGCGCGGTATATCCGCCTGCGCCGTCTGCGACGGCGCCCTGCCCATTTTCCGCAACAAACCTCTTGTTGTGATCGGCGGGGGCGACACCGCCTGCGAAGAGGCCATGTACCTGTCCAAATTCGGCGACACAGTGCACATGCTTGTCCGGAGGGACGAACTCCGGGCCTCAAAGGCAATGCAGGCCCGGGTATTCGCCAACAAGAAGATCAAGGTATGGTGGAACACCAACGCAGTAGAAGCAGTAGGGGAACAGTTCCTTACCGGCGTAAAATACAAGAACAACAAAACCGGAGACGACGGGCTCATTACCGCAAGCGGCCTGTTTTTCGCCATTGGCCATACGCCGAATACCGGGTTCCTCGAAGGCCAGCTGCCGACCGATGAAACCGGCTATCTGATGACCAGAAACAACTCCACCGCAACAGACATACCCGGTGTATTTGCCTGCGGCGATGTAAAGGACAAGGTATTCCGCCAGGCCGTTACCGCAGCGGGATCCGGCTGCATGGCGGCATTAGAAGCTGAACGATGGCTCGGAGAACAGGAATAAGGTATTCTGAACCACAGAGAAAAGCCGGAGGGTACATAGGATTAATATGGTGATTTCTTTGTGTTCTTCCGAAGTAAATCTCTGTGGTAAAAGGCTTTTATTTCCCCAATTATCAAGAGTTATATAATAAGCATATGAAGCATACAGTCATGGACCATTACAGAAACCCGAGAAACATGACGGATCTGTCACAGTTGGCCGAAGACTGCCAATATGAAAATCCCTCCTGCGGCGACTGGGTCCGGGTACATATCGAACTCGACGGTGAAATTGTAAAGAGAATAGTGTTCGATGGAGAAGGCTGCAGTTTGAGCATCGCCTCCGCATCCATGATGAGCCAGCAGCTCGCCGGTTTCAGCGTCAACGAGGCCCGGATGTCAGCAGCGTCTTTCGTAAAGGCAATTCGGGAGGGGACCAGGGCCCTTGATCCTGCAGAATGGGGCGATCTGGCCTCATTTGATGAAATACGCAGCTTTCCCATACGTCAAAAGTGCGTACTCCTGCCCTTCAGGGCTCTATTGTCGGAACTGGAAAAACTGGAAGTACCTTGAGTAAACGTCAAACCGGCTGGTCCAGGATGGTTCCGCAGCCCAGGCAGACGTCGTCCGAGTAAAATACGGTAAACTGCCCCGGGGCAATTCCCTGGTCCCCCTCGTCGAGGCGCACTACTGCAGACTGGCGGGGAGTAAGGGAATCCCACTCTATCCGGGCTTTGAATTTTTGCGCCCCGTGGCGGATCTTCACCTCAAATTCACTGCCCAAGGGCTCGCCGCTCAGCCAGTTGAAATCACCGACCCTATACTCGCTCTTTTTGTAGATGTCGCTTACATCACCATGGGCAACGTATACAATATTCTCCTGCAGGTCCTTTTTCACCACATACCAGGGGCCGCCGGACAAGCCAAGCCCCGATCGCTGACCGATAGTGTACAGCCACACCCCTTCGTGAGGGCCCAGCACCCGGTCTTCACGTATATCAACGATATTCCCGGGGTGCACATCCAGATAGGTTTTGACAAAATCCCGGTATTTTATTTTTCCTAAAAAACATATGCCCTGACTGTCTTTTCTGTCTTTATTGGGCAGATTGAACTCTCTTGCAAGTTCCCTCACCCGGGTTTTCGGAAAAATCCCAAGGGGAAACAGAAGACGGGACAGCTGGTCCTGACGCAGATGGGACAGGAAGTAGGTCTGGTCCTTTACCGGGTCCACCCCTGCTTTCAGGTAAAACACGCCGCTGTTCTCACAGACCGTCGCGTAATGTCCCGTTGCAATCTTGTCAAAACCCGCGTTCTTAATCTGGTCGTAAAAGGCACCGAATTTTATGCGCTCATTACAGAACAGGTCCGGGCTGGGGGTATACCCCTTTTTAAGCTCTCCCACGGTGTAGGACACCACCCGGTCATAATACTCCCGCTGCATGGGAACAACCTCAAGGGGCACCTTCAGGGCTTCGCAGACCCGGCGGGCGTAGGAAAGGTCCTCTTCCCATGGGCAGTCACCTAAAAAAGCCGCTTCGTCTTCCAGCCAGATTTTCAGGTAAAAGGCCGTCATGTCATGGCCCTGGGCCTTAAGAAGAGAAAGGGCAACGGATGAATCGACTCCGCCGGATAATAGACAGGCAATTTTCATGGAAACAGTAACCTTTAGATTGCTATCATGCGTTCCACTGCCTGCAGGGCCCTTACCCGTATGTCCTCTGGAACCTCGATCACATACTGTTCATTCTGCAGGGCCTTGAGGGTGTCCTCCAGAGTGATTTCCTGCATGTGGGGGCATCGGTGGGAACAGAGCCTGAGCATTTCTTTTTGGGGATTCTCTGCAGCGATATTGTCGCCCATGGAGCATTCGGTCAGCAAAAGGTACCGGGGAGCGTTCACATCCCGTACATAGGCAATCATTTCCGACGTGGAACCGGAAAAGTCAGACGCCCCGGTCACTTCCGGACTGCATTCAGGATGAGCAAGAATGACCACGTCGGGAAACTGTCGGCGTACATCCGTGATATCTTCGACAGTGAACAGTTCATGAACTTCACAGCGGCCGTGCCAGCCGATCATCTGGTAGTCAAGATTCCCGTTACGGGCTGATTTCGGAACGACTTTTTTAGTGGGATAGATGATGGTCTTGCCCGTGTCTTTGGCCACATTGCCGGCCAGATACTCGTCGGGTAAAAATATCACTTTATCGGATTGTAACGATTCTACAACACGGTAGGCGTTACCGGATGTACAGCACACATCGGACTCGGCCTTTACGTCGGCGTAGGTGTTGATATAGGTGACCACAGGAACTCCGGGAAACTGTTTCCTGAGGTTCCGCACGTCTTCCGCGGTGATACTTTCAGCCAGGGAACAGCCGGCTTTGGGTGATGGTACCAGTACTTTTTTATCGGGATTGAGAATCTTTGCGGTTTCTCCCATGAACCTTACGCCGCAAAATACAATGATGTCCTTGTCGGTTTCGGCGGCCTTACGGCAGAGCTCCAGGGAATCACCGGTAAAATCCGGAATTGAGTGAAACAGCGCCGGTTCCATATAATTATGACCCAGAATAACGGCGTTCTTTTCAGCTTTCAGTTTCTGAATTTCCCAGGCAAGGCCGGCCTTTATGACCAGTTCACTTTCCGGGACAATATGTGAGAGCTTTTTTGCAAGTACGGCATATAATTCATCTTTGGATTTCATGATTCGTTCATCCTCCAAAACGAGGGCGGGGGCAATCCGTCGCTCCAGAAAATACAATAAAACAGCCATAAAGACAAGTTTTCCGTCCCCCCACGGCTTTATTTTGTTGAAACATTCAGATAATTCTGTATACTGAAAAGAAATACATTTTTTTACTAGGAGCGCAGGATGGCAAAAACCTTTAAACAGGCTGCACGCTGTACTGCGTCGCCCACAAAGCTTTACCGTTCATTTCTTGACGAGCAGGTAATTTCCGACCTTGCCGGGCTCAAAACTGCAGTCGCGGTTGACGAGAACGGCGGAAAAATAGTTTTTGGCGATGCAAAAGCACAGGTAGTGGTGAATACAAAAAACAAGATGATCGTCATGGACCTGAAGACACCTTCATGGCCCAAAGGGGCCCAGAATGCCCTCGTCACCGTTGCTTTCTCCAAGGAGGAAGACACGGCGCTTATCGAGGTGTTCTCATCTAATGTTCCCGACGAAAATGCCGACGAACTGAAGGCAATCTGGAAGTCGGTATTGTCCGCGGTGAAAAAAGCGGCCGTCTGACAGAACCTCAACGGCAGGAGAAGGGTTTACACATCGAGACCGCTGCGGATTATCTGCTCAAGCTTGACGTGTAAGTCCTTCAGCCCTTCCTTTGTCATACCCCCGGTTTCAAAAGGCTCATGGACAACAATACGCACATGGGCCGAACGGGCTTTTCCCGTTTCCTCAAGGGCTTTATAGGTACCGTTTACGGTGATCGGCAGAATGACAGCCTCGGATCGCAGGGCCAGTTTGAGGCTTCCCTGTTTGAAGCTGTTCATCTGAGGACCTTTGCTCCTGGTGCCTTCGGGGAAGATAAGCATCGGGTAACCGTTTTTTATGCTGCGGACCCCCCTCTCAATGGCCTTGACCGACGAGCGTGGGCTTTTCCGGTTTATAAGCACACAGCGCAGATACCACATCTGGACAAAAAAAGGCGGCAGGTATGCCAGTTCCTGTTTTGCCACGAATCCGCAGGGAAAGGGTATCCAGCCTATGATGACGGGTATGTCTATAATTCCCTGATGATTCGATATTACACACAAAGGCTTTCCTTTTAAGCCTTTGAAGTATTCTTTACCAGTAACAGACACTGTGACACCCAAAATCCAGAGATATACCAGTGATTGATACCCGGTAATGAATTTTCCGAACCACCGGTCAATACCCCTGAGGCG
>JAFGQL010000008.1 GCA_016935695.1 Spirochaetales bacterium | reverse complement strand
TTCACCGAAACCTGGTCTGCGGCAGCAGTTGTCAATGCCGGTATTCCCATCCTCTACGGCGGTATCATGTCGGTCGGGGTCGCCTATACCCTTCAGACGGTTGCCCAGCGAACGGCTCATCCCGCTCACGCTGCCATTATTTTAAGTCTGGAAGGGGCTTTTGCCGCCCTGGGCGGGTGGCTTATCCTTGGCGAAACCATGAGTCCAAGAGGAATGGCCGGTTGTGCTCTCATGTTTGCAGGAGTCCTGTGTGCCCAGTGGGATGTTATTGGGAAGGCCGTGTTTTTCCGTTTCCCGGAAGAGCATCAAGGTTAAGAAGCAGAATTTTATCATTGCTTGCGACAAGCTTGACCTTCACCGGCATATTCAGTTTTTTGAACATGCGGTAATTCACCATCAGGGTCCCCAGGGGGCACTCATTAGCCTGCTCGATTCTCCCCATGAAAAAATCGCCTGTTTCATTGTTGAAATCCTGGGCGCAGCAGTTATTGAAAATTTTCATTTCATAGACATATTCCATGAGACCCAGCTCGAATCCGTCGTTAGGATGAATTCTCAGGGTGTTTCCCGCGGGCTCGTCTCCTTGCAGAACCTCCAAGGCTGGTGTTACCTTCATATAATCATTATATAAAATCCGAAAATACATACAACATAAATCTTCTGAAATTACCGTCAATCTTTCGAAGGTAAAACATACAGCCCCTGCTGTGATTGTTTTTGATTTAGCCGGTTTTTTAGCTTATGATCTAAAGGGTGGAGAACAAAAACATAGTACACATTTCTATTCTTTCCGATCATTTCGGCGAGTTGTACACGGCCATGGGCAAAGGGTATCTTCTTGTAGATGAACTTGGTCAGCCCATCGACGCGAATACTGTTTTTCTTGCGGCCATGGGTTTGCCGGATGAAGCAAAAGAAGAAGGACTGGACAGCCTTCTTTCAGACAGTGAGCACAGGGAGTATTTCAAGCATATCCTTACCCAAAGGGCAGTACGCCGGGTTGTGGTGCAGGAACGTGTTTATCTGGAGGAAGGGTTCCCCTACCGTCTGGAAAACGCCGGTTTCGGGGTGGTGATTCTGACCCGAGTGGAGTCCGGCGGTGTTTCCGCCGGGATTGACGACCCGCTGATCCGGCGATTCCTGGACAATATTCCCGATGCGGTCATTATTACCGACAATGACGGCCGGGTACGCTATATTTCGGAACAGTTCTGCAAGCTGTATGGTGAAGGTTTTTCTCAAGCGCTCCATGGAAGTTTCATCGGCGGTTTTTTTGCCGGGAAGGAAAACCAGACTGACGCCCAATCCTTTCTGGAAATGTCCGGAACTTCAGAACTGCGCCAGAGGCCGGTACAGCTGTTACGGAAGGACGGCCAGCTTGTTGATGCTGAGCTTACAGGTTTTGTGCTGCAGGAAGGTTCAGGGAACACCGGAATACGGGCTTATATTCTCAAGGATGTCGCTGAACAGGTAAGGATAAAGGAAATTCTTGTTGAAGAGGCCCTCCTGAACGCGAGTATCGCGCGTCTTTCCCACACTATTCTGCGCAACGATTCAAGCCTGGGGCTGTTCAGCACTCTCTTTCTGGAGGAAGCCCTTCTGATTTCTGGGTCTTCCGGCGGATGCATCTCCGAGGCGGAACCGATCAGCGGGGATATCGTTTTTCACAGTATCAGCCGGGACCTTTCGGCATCAGGACGGCTTGAAGAAAAGGACGGACAGTTCCGGCTTCCTTCTTCATCCTCCCGGTACCATGATTTTCTTCAGCTGTCCCGTGAATACGCTGACGGTTATTTTACTAACTCCCCCGATACCGACAGCCCGTTGCAGTTCTTCTTTGATGACAGGGACATACGCCTGTACAATTACATGATCATCCCACTTGCTCATCAGGATGTGTCCATCGGTCAGTTGTTTGTGTACAGCGACCGCGGCAAACGGTATACAGAAAAGATTTTCGAGGCGGTAAAGCGCCTTGGCAGCGTGTATGTGCTTTTGGTGCTGAAATTCCGTAAACAGGCAGAAGCAGAGCATGCCAAGAACATGGCCCTGAAGGCGAACGAGGCAAAAAACACCCTCCTTTCCACCATAGGCAGGGAACTGGACGCTCCTGTGAACACCCTGTCGGCTCTTGTAGATGAACTTGTCGGACCGCGGGGATACAAGAAGCTCAAACACCTGAAACCGGATCTCGCGGTACTCAAGGAAAACTTTTCCGCGATCACCGCGAATATTCTGGAAGTCGTGCGTATTGAGTCGGGATCTTTCGAGTTCACCCACGGGGATTTTGACCTTCATGATGCCCTTGAGGGGGCGGTTGCAGAATGCCGGCAAAACGCGGCCCTCCGCGGAACCGAGTTCAACCTGGAATACCCCGAGGGGCTTGCCCGTTGGTACCGGGGAGACAAATCACGGGTGATGCGGGTCTTTGCCAATATGTGTGCCTATTTCTCCCGCTTCCTGGAAAAGGACACCGTTTCTGTGGTGTTACGGGAACGCCGGCGGTTCAATAATACTTCTGAATTAGCAGTACGCATAGCAGCGAGGGGAGGCGCAGGGGGCTCTCATTTGGCTGATCTTTCCGGTGCCGGCTCAGACGGCCTTTTTGAGAGGGAGATAGAGCTTTTTGTCGCCCGAAAAATTCTGGAGAAACTGCGCGGCTCCCTGGAGTTTGTTTCAGGCGCAGATGACAGCGGATATTTTGAATTGACCATTCCCCTGTTCAGAGTGGAAGAATTGTAAAAAAAAACCGGCTGTATCCGGATTATTCCGCCGTGCGGCTGACCGCTTCCCGCACCAGTGCTTCAATACGGTCAAATTCACCGTCGGCGATCAGCTTTGACGGCACCATCCAGGAGCCGCCGCAGGCGACAACCCTGGGATCGGCAAGGTAGCGCCCCGCATTTTCCTGATTAATCCCTCCGGTCGGCATGAAGCGCACACCTGGATATGGAGTGGACATGGCCGTAAGAAGTGCCAGACCGCCGGATGCCTCGGCTGGGAAAAATTTCAGCACATCCAGGCCGAGCTCCAGGGCTCCTTCGATATCCGATGGATTGTTTACTCCCGGGAACATGGGAATGTTCACATTTTGTGCATGCCGGACTATCCGGGGATTGAATCCCGGAGAAACAAGAAATGCGGCTCCAGCCGCTTTTGCCCTTTCCACCTGGTCGGTTGTTATGACGGTACCGGCGCCTATCAGCATATCGGGAAACTCCTTCGAAGCGGCGGCGATTGCCTGTTCCGCCGCAGCGGTTCTGAAGGTTATTTCCGCGACCGGAAGGCCGCCGCGGATGAGAGCCTGACACAGGGGGACGGCCTTCGCGGGATTGTCGATAGTGATAACCGGTACCAGCCGGTAGCGCTGCAAAGCGGTGATAATGTGTTCCTGACTGCTCATTGTTGTATCCTTATCTGTTGGTAGTATGCGGTCTTACAGCTGAGCGCCCAGTGCCCGGGAAATATCCCTGGCGCAGAGGCGTATATGATCAAAGAGTTCCTCTTCCTTTCTCAGTGCCGTTAAGTAGGGTACGCTCACGGCGCCGGTAACATGTTCCGCCGCGTCATGGACGGGAAATGAAAGGGCGCTGATACCGATAGTCTCTTCTTCCCTGTCCCTGGCGAATCCTTCATTCCGGATGTCCGTCAGTACCGAAATGAGTTTTTCTTTGTCGGTTATCGTGTTGGGGGTAAGTTTTTCCAGGGGATTTGATAGAATGCGGTCCCGTTCCTGCTTGTCGCAATATGCCAGAAGGAGTTTTCCTGCTGCTCCTACATGGGGAGCAAACACTGTCCCTGATTCGACGGTGATCTTCATTTTGCGGGGACTCTCTACCGAAGAGATGACATAGACTGTGTCATCCCGGAGGATGCTTAATTTTACGGTTTCCATAAGAAGTGAGCTCAACTCCCGCATGAAGGGAAGGGCGGTCTGGGACAGGGATATCCGTTTCTCTACGGTCCGGGCAATCGCGAGGAATTTGGGCCCAAGAGTGTATTTTGATGAAAAGGGTTCAAGTTCCACATAATGAAGACTGATGAGGGTGGTGAGAATGCGATGGGCGGTGGATTTCGGAATTTTAAGATCCGCACTTATCTCCTTGAGATAGGCGCCGCTTTTTGCTTTTTCCAGATAGGAGAATATGGCATCGGCTTTCGCGATTGCGGGTACGAGTTCCATGGCAAAATAGTATGACAATTAGCCGGACAGGTCAAGTGTTCACTATACTGTATGCCGTCTACTATATGGAACGGTAACTGGTGTCAGACCGTGTCCAGTTTGACCATGTTCGCTTCCTTCGATTCAAGGAGGGGTATCCCTGTCACATAAACGACTTTGTCTCCCGGCCTCAGGTATCCCAGAGCCAGGGCCCTTTCACGGGTCCGGCGCAGGGTGGAGTCGGTATCGGACACCTCCTCGATAAGCTCTCCCTGTACACCCCAGACAATGTTCAGGTTTCGCAGGGTCTGTACATGCTGGGAGAATGCCAGGATGGGTATGTCCGGCCGGTACATTGACAGCATTCTCGCGGTGCGTCCTGATTGGGTTATGGCGATAATGGCTTTGGCTTCTGCGTGTTCGGCAATGATACAGGCGGATCTGCAGATATTTCTGGCGTCTGATATTCCCGTGCTGTCCCGTCGGAGTGCGGCGGCTCCGGGCCTGCTGACCTTTTCTGCCGAGCGGATAATCCGGTCCATGGTGCGCACCGCGTTGACCGGGTATTTTCCTACCGAGGTTTCACCTGACAGCATGACTGCGTCGGTACCGTCGAATACTGCATTTGCCACATCGCTCGCCTCGGCCCTGGTAGGACGGGGATTGTTGATCATCGAATCGAGCATCTGGGTTGCCGTGATGACCGGTTTATTATGTTCGATGCACTTCGCAATGATCATTTTTTGAAGTACCGGCACCTCTTCACACATCATTTCCACGCCCAGGTCGCCTCTTGCAACCATGACCATGTCGGTTGCCTCTATGATGGCATCGATATTTTCTATGGCTTCGGGTTTTTCGATTTTGGCAATTACCGGAATGTTTTTTTGACGCCGGGTAAGGATATCTTTGAGTTGCCGTATGTCTTCGGCGTCCCGGACAAAGGACAGGGCGATGTAGTCTATATCCCGGGTTATGATGAACTCAAGGTCGTCTATGTCCTTTTCGGTAAGGGCCCTGGCGCTGACTGCTACGTGGGGAAGGTTCATGCCTTTCCGGGATTTAACGGTTCCCCCGTCTATGACTTCGCAGTACACATGGGGGCCCTGTATTTCCCGGACGGAAAGCTGTAACAGACCGTCGTCGATCAGTATCCTGTCGCCCGGTTTGACATCTGTCGGGAGCTTTGAGTATTCGGTCGGAAGCAGCTTGCAGGTATCGGTGAATTGGGAGGGAGAGGCCGAGACAGCGACGGTTTCACCCGGGGCAATAACGAACTCTCTTTCGATCAAGCCCAGACGAATTTTGGGTCCGCATAAGTCGGCCATGACAGCCAGGGGACTTTCCGCAATGCGGGCTCCTTCCTTCAGGGCCTCTATATGGGCCTGATGTTCCTCATGGCTTCCGTGGGAAAAGTTCAGCCGCGCCACGTCCATTCCTGCGCGGATAAGGTCGGCAATGACAGCGGGATCGTTCACCGAAGGGCCGATGGTTCCGATTATCTTTGTTTTGGAGAATCTTGTGTCTCTTTTCATGTCTCCTAAAATTGTAAGAAAGGGCAAAGATGTTTACAATAGCAGTAATGGAACATTTATCAGAAAAGCTTAAGGCCGCTTCCCGGCAATATTCAGACTACCTGTCGCGGGTTACCGGATCTGTATTCCGGTTCAGTAAGGACCTCAAGCTGAACCGTGAGTTCGACCGGGAAATCAAGACCTACCGGGAACTTGTCTCCCAGTTCCCCGAGGCCTGGGAAGATACCGCCCGGGGAGAATACTGTTTTTTTCGTGTTTTTTCCAGCACGCTGCTTTTAAAAAAGTTTTTGAAAAGAAACCGTGACCAGATGATGGAAAGCGATGTCCGTATAACGAATCAGTTCATGCAGAATCCCTGGGAGTATATCCTGTTCGAGGTACAGAAAACCGAGGGCACTCTTGTGTACGCCCGGGATGCGCTTACCGGCGAGGATTTCTATCTTGAGTCTCCCCAGGTTGCCGAGCTCAAACAGAACGGGGCAAAATTGTTCTTTTCTCTTGTGTTTTTTAATGGTGAGGGATACCAGACCTACGGAATCATTCAGTATTTCAAAGGTGTTACCCCTCATGATTTTGAATACTTTTCACGGCGGGTAAACTCCAACGTGTATGAGACCGGAGGGATAGACGGTGTCATGAACCGTTTTCCTGTTCCCTTTAAGGTGCTTTTTGCCTTCAGTGAAATTCCCTTTGTCGTGCATAAACAGGAGGAAATCCGCTATTGCGCATCGGTGAATGAAATCCCCGGTTTTGAGGTTGATGTCGTGGAAGGGTACAGCGCGAAAGGGGAATCAGGGCCTGTAGTAAAATTCTCCTTTGTGCAGGAAGATGATCCTCTGAGATCCGGTTCGCTCTACGTCAACACACTGACCGGAGAGGTAATCCTTCTTGCAACCAGTGTGTCCATGTACCGGGAGTTATCCGATAAACTGCCCTTCGATTTCGGGCCGGAACCCGATGAAGATGCCGGCCTTGTCATGATGACCGCTACAGAAAAAATTACCGGACAGCTGTTTCCCGGAACCGTCTACGATGAGCTGTTCTCTGACAACAACGCCCAGCAGGAAGAGGCGCAGCACCACGATTAAATCTGTCATACAATTTGTATAAAGATCCTACAAAAGCTGTCGACAATATCATTGAATGAACAAGGTGTGTACCATTACAGCGGCATTACTACTTCTTGCGGTTTACGGTTTCGCCGCTCCTTCATTCTCTGCCCATATCGGCGGCGATTTTTTCAATTACGAAGATAATTTTCTCGACCTTGGTATTACCTATATAAATCCGCTGGGTCAGGACATGGAACTTTACCTGTCCGGACACTTTGGGGTACGGACCAGAACAGAAAATGGCGAGATTGTCGCTGATTTTCTCTATCCTCTGGAAGCGGGTTTGAATTTCCTGTTTCCTTTTTCCGCAACAATGACGGGGCTTTTCGGTCTTGGCATTACACCCCAGTTTTTAGTGGCTGATGAAACCAGCTTCTACCTCGGTCCAACAGTAAAGTGCGGATTGAGGGTGAGGATACATCCCCGGATGGCGTGGATGGCCGAAGCCCGGCAGGATCTGGTGATCGGAGCACCTAAATGGATAAATACCGGGACACGGCTGCATACCGGTATTGTGTTCACTTTTTGAGTAAACATAAGGGACGGAACACCCCCCCCCTCCCCGTTCTGTCCTTTTTGACATCTACGCCCTGAGATTTCTCAGGGCGTTTTTTTTACATGAACAACAGGAACCAAGGCCACACACGGAGCCAGAAGAATAATTGGATACAGTTTCCTGTTTTCCTGAATTTCGCCTCAAGGTGATATGACTTGACTCCGCGGTTTAAATATATTATAAGATATATATAGCAATAATTGATATATAGCCGAAGGGGGCAGATATGCAAAAGATACTTATTGTGGGAGGCGTTGCAGCAGGCGCAACGGCAGCAGCGAGACTCAGGAGACTGTCGGAAGATGTGGAAATTACGGTTCTTGAAGCAGGACCTGACGTTTCTTTTGCAAACTGCGGACTTCCGTATTTTATCGGCGGTGATATCGAAAACCGCTCATCCCTTATTCTCCAGAGTCC
>JAFGQL010000069.1 GCA_016935695.1 Spirochaetales bacterium | reverse complement strand
ATCGGCGTTCCGCCTCCACCTCCGCTTGCCGCGGCGCTCGGAGTCAGCAAAGCTGCTCCTCGCTTTTTTACGGTCGGTATCGGCGTTTCGCCTCCACCTCCGCTTGCCGCCGCGCACGGCGTCGGCGAAGCCGCACCTGGTGCCTCTGTTTGGTCTGCTACACTGTTTCGTCGAATTCCAGGCCGGCGGTCATGTAGTGGGTCCTGCGGTTTTGCTTGTCCTGTTCGTGTTCTTCCCGTGCGTAGGCGGCGGCTTCTTCTGCGATTTCCGATGGAACGGCCAGGGCTCCGTCGCCGTCGGCGATGATGATGTCGCCGGGGCGGATCTGTACGCCGCCGATGGCTACTGGTATATCCATTGCGTCGTATTCCAGGCGTACCTGTACCATGGTCTGGGCGATGTGGGCGCTCCAGAGGGGGATGTTCTGGAGGATTAATTCGTCGGTGTCCCGGACGCCTCCGTTGGTCAGGATGCCGCTCATTCCCTTGTTCCAGCAGGCAAGGCCGTTTTCGGAGCCGATCAGGCCTACCCGGGTGTCTGACTGGTCGATTACGATGAAGTCCCCTTTTTTGATGGAATCGGTCCAGGGGTAGGTGCAAATGCTGTTGTAGTACATTCCCGAGTACTCGTCCCGGTATTTTCGCGGCGAAAGGGAGGGGGCCGGACCGCGGAAGGGCAGGTACCGGACGGTTTTCGCAATGCCGTAGGCCCTTGTCCGGTACAGGGGACGGATATGCTCGTCAAGGCTGCCGTAATGGAAATACCCGAGGGCGTCCATGGCGTCCCTGACATCGCAGAGCCTCAGATCTTCATAAAGTGAAAGTAGTTTTTCCCGTGTTGTGTCATTCATGGGGGTATTCTATCATAATTATGATTACACGTGTAGTCTAAAAAGTGCTCTGGCGTTTACTTTCTGATTGTAGTAGGCTTTTCTGTATGACAGTCACCGACCTCATTCAAAAAAAACGCGACCGGGGCACCCTGTCCCGGCAGGAGATTGATTACCTGGTATCCGGTTATGTCGGCGGTTCAATCCCCGATTACCAGATGTCCGCATTCCTGATGGCCGTATGGTTCAACGGTATGGATCATGATGAAACCGCCGGTCTGACCACGGCGATGATGAATTCCGGGGATGTGGTTGATCTTTCGGCCCTGCCGGGGATCAAAGTGGACAAGCATTCCACAGGCGGCGTCGCGGATACGACCACTCTTGTGGCAGCGCCGGTGGTGGCTGCCTGCGGCGGAACGGTGGCAAAAATGTCGGGCAGGGGGCTTGGGCATACCGGAGGGACCCTGGACAAACTTGAGTCGATTCCAGGTTTGTCGGTGAGCTGGGATATGGCGGGCTTCACCCGCATCGTGAGGGACTGCGGTCTGTCGGTCATAGGGCAAACCGCAAATCTGGTGCCTGCAGATAAAATGTTGTACGCCCTTCGGGACGTAACCGCCACGGTGGATAATATTTCTCTGATCGCCTCGTCGATCATGAGTAAAAAGCTGGCTTCGGGCAGTGATGCCATTGTGCTGGACGTGAAAACCGGCAGCGGCGCGTTCATGAAAGGGTTTGATCAGGCGATGGCTCTGGCCAGTGAAATGGTGAGTATCGGCCGGCACGCGGGAAAAAACACCATGGCTCTGGTGACGGACATGAGCCAGCCCCTGGGAAACGCCGTCGGCAATGCCCTGGAGGTCCAGGAAGCTATAGAGATACTTTCCGGGTTCCACAAGGGGGACCTTTTGACGGTTTCCCGGGCCCTTGCCGCCCGGATGCTGATGGTGTCCGGTCTGGCTGAGGAAGAAGATGGGGCGGAACAGAAGGTGGATGAGGCCATCAGCAGCGGAAGGGCCTTGGAAAAGCTCAAGGCGATGATCGAAGCCCAGGGCGGGGATCCGCGGGTCTGCGACGATGTGACATTACTGCCACGGGCCAAAAAGCGGCTGAAAATTGAAGCCCCCGCCGACGGGTATGTTCATGCCATGGACACTGCCGAGATCGGTATGGCAGCCCTCCTCCTCGGGGCAGGGCGTCGGACAAAAACCGATACCATCGATCCGGCGGTGGGCATCTGGATGCAGAAGCGCCTCGGAGACCGGGTCGAAACCGGAGAAATCCTCGGGGAGTTTCATGTAAACAATGAGGCGGCCCTGGAGGAAAGCGTTGAGCGGTTCCTGAAAGCCGTCCATATACAAAAAGGGCCGGCAACGGTTCCGGCCCTCATCCGGGGAAGGGTGTAAAACCTTCCGTCTGTCCCGAAGGGCGTTCAATCCAGAATTTCATCAGGGATGTCTGTATCTATTTTCGCAAGTTCATCAAACATGAAGTCGATATCAATGACCCCCTGGACCGATCCGTTCAGGTCCCGCAAGGGCAGTGCCGCAGTCATGATCAGACGCTGGGTGTATTTCGAAAAAAACAAGTCCGAGTAATACGGTTCGCCCGTGGTGACAGCCCGGATGAACCATTCCTTTTCCTTGAAGTTCTTGGTCATCAGGTTCCGGAACAGACCCTTGTCGCCCCGCTGGGTGTACACCTGGCCGACGCGTTTCCCCTGTGTATCTGTGACGGCAATGAGCTGGATGGATCCTTCCCTGGACACGAGTTTTTTCAAGAATTGTTCAATCCCTTCTTTTCCCATGGTTTTTACGACAGGACTTTCGCACACTGACCGGGCAATCTTCCGGGCTATGCGTACCGCGTGGTCGGTGATGATCTCGAAGCGGGACACAAAATAGGAAGGCAGGTAATGCCGGGCCTGGGCGAAGAGCTCTTCCGGGCTGATGCCGGTGGTCCTTCCGTGTTCATACTGGTTTGCGACCCATTCGGCGATGTGCTTGATCCCGGGATGCCGTTTGCTCACCGGTTCCCTGTCACCGGAAACGATGGCGGGAAGGTTTTCGTTCAGCCACTGGGCAATACCCGCCATACCGGATTTGTCGGTGACGGTAACCTTGATGGGGCGTCTGAGCAGGGCTGTGGTGTCGAATATATTGTAGATTTCCTCGTTTTTCATGATGCCGTCGGCATGGATGCCTGCCCGGGTGGTATTGAAGTCGGAGCCGGTAAAGGGGTAGTTGGCCGGTACCGGGGCTTTCAGTACTTCTGTGAAATACCGGGCGATATCGGTAATCACGGTGGTGTCGATACCTTCGTAATCGCCTGTGAGGGCAAGGTATTCAATGACGGCGCCTTCCAATGGCGGGTTCCCCGTCCGTTCGCCGAAACCCAGCAGGGTTGCGTTCAGGCTCGCGCAGCCGTACAGCCACGCGGTTGCCGCATTGGTATGGACCTTGTGGAAATCGTTGTGGCCGTGCCATTCAAGGAGGGCCGAGGGGTAGCCGAGTTCGGTGTTGAAGGCGTGGATGAGCTTGTCCACGCTTCTGGGCAATACTGCTCCGGGGAAGCTGACGCCGAAGCCCATGGTGTCGCAGAGGCGTATTTTCACACCGATGCCGCTCTCCTGGGACAGTTTCAGCAGTTCCTGGGCGAGGGGCAGACAGAATCCGTGGATATCGGCCCTGGTCACGTCTTCGAAGTGGCAGCGGGGAACTATGCCCAGGGCCAGGGCGTCTTTCACTATCCCCAGGTACTGGTCCATGATTTTTGACCGGCGTTTCTTCATTTTCAGATAAATATGGTAGTCGGACACCGACAGGAGGATGCCGGTTTCTTTCAGTTTCAAGTCCTGTACGATCCTGAGGTCTCCTGCGTCGGCCCGTATCCATCCGGTGACCTCGGGATAGGTGTATCCCTTGTCCTGGCAGCGGCGGACGGCTTCTTTATCACGGTCGGAGTACAGGAAGAATTCGCTTTGACGGATCAGGCCCCTGGGGCCGCCGAGCTTGTGAAGAAAGGTGAACAGGTCCTCTATCTGGGCCGGGGTAAACGGCGGCCGTGCCTGCTGGCCGTCGCGGAAGGTGGTGTCGGTGATCCAGATTTCTTCAGGGGGATTCATCGGGACCTGTATACCGTCGAAGAATATGCGGGGTACCCGGGTGTAGGGGAACTGGTCCCTGAGCAGTTCCGGTTCGTCCCTGTCAATCAGGGGGTACGATCGTGTAGCCCGGTTTAAAAGTGAATTCATGGCAGCTCCTTGGGGATAATACAGGATATATACACCGCCGACAGGAAATAATCAACAGGAAAGCACGAAAATGACAAAAAAGCGCTGTATTTGCCAAAATAGTGTACAGTAAAACACGATAACCAGTTGTTGTATCAATTTATAATCTGGTTCTGTTTTGTTATGGTTGTTGGGCCTGTACGGGGATTTGTCGTCTGCTCTTGAAAAAAAAGGACATTTACGGTAGCACTTATGTCCATGGCAAACTACGGAATACAGCGGCACGAAGGAGGCGTCTTCCTCGAAAACGGCGCACACATTGTTCCCGGCACTAAAGCAGAGCATGACAGGGAAGCTGCCCGGAAAGCTACCCTGGCCTGGTCCATTCTCCAGGATCATTCCCGGTCGGGGAGCGAATCCCGGCTGGAAATCTTTTTTGATGCCCTGGCTTCCCACGATATTACCTATGTAGGGGTCATCCAGACGGCACGGGCCAGCGGTCTTGAGGAGTTCCCTCTGCCCTATGTCCTGACCAATTGTCACAATACTCTTGCAGCCGTGGGCGGAACCATCAATGAAGACGACCACGCCTTCGGTCTTTCTGCTGCCAGGAAATACGGGGGCATTTTTGTGCCGCCTCACATGGCTGTCATTCATCAGTATATGCGCGAAATGATGAGCGGCTGTGGCAGGATGATTCTCGGGTCGGACAGCCATACACGTTACGGGGCTCTCGGGACAATGGCCGTCGGCGAAGGCGGGCCCGAGCTGGTGAAACAGCTCCTCGGCCGTCCTTACGATGTGGGATATCCTCCTGTAGTGCTGGTGTATCTGACCGGTGATGTCCGTCCCGGCGTCGGTCCCCAGGACGTGGCCCTGTCCCTCATCGGCGATGTATTCCCTGACGGGTTTGTCAAGAACACCATACTTGAGTTTACCGGTCCCGGTGTTGAGGCCTTAAGTGTCGATTTCCGTAACGGTATCGATGTCATGACTACCGAAACTACCTGTCTTTCCTCTATTTGGAAGACAGATGACAAGGTGAAGGATTATTATGCCGCTCACGGCCGGGAAACCGATTACAGGGAACTCAATCCCGGTCCGGTTGCCTATTACGACAAGGCGATTACCGTCGACCTTACAGAGATCCGGCCGATGATTGCCCTGCCTTTCCACCCGAGCAACGTGATGACGGTGGAGGAATTCCTGAGCAATCCCTGGGAAGCCCTGGAACGGGTAGAGGACAAGGCGGAAAAGATTTTCGGTTCCCGGACCCTCTACCGTAATCTCAAACAGAAAATAAAGAACGACGGGGTGTATCTGGACCAGGGAGTGATTGCCGGCTGCGCGGGAGGAACCTTCGAAAACATCATGGCCGCGTCGGACATCCTTGCCCGGTCGGGGCCGGGCAACGGGCAGTTTTCCTTGAGTGTGTATCCTTCAAGCCAGCCGGTGTATATGGAACTTATACGTCAGGGCGCCGTCGGGAACCTGATGAAGCAGGGAGTGATCATGCGTTCCGCTTTCTGCGGTCCCTGTTTCGGTGCAGGCGATGTGCCCGTTCACGAGGGCTTGAGTATCCGCCATACCACCAGAAACTTTCCCAACCGGGAAGGTTCCAAGCCGGGAGACGGCCAGGCCGCGGGTGTCGCGTTGATGGACGCCCGTTCCATTGCTGCGACTGCAGCAAACAAGGGGTACCTGATTCCGGCGACCGAGGTGGTCAACACCGTTTCGTCCTACGCGTATACCTTCAATCCGGAGAGTTATGACAGCAGGGTCGGAAATTTCTGGAAGAACCGGGATACCGAGGGGTCTCTCAAATACGGCCCGGGAATCAAGGACTGGCCCGAAATGCCGGCTTTGTCCGATCATCTTGTCATCGAGATTGCGTCGGTCATTACCGATCCCGTGACTACCACCGATGAGCTTATTCCTTCGGGGGAAACCTCTTCCTACCGTTCAAACCCCGAACGGCTCGCCCAGTTCACCCTTTCACGAAAAGACCCGGGATATGTAGACAGGGCCAGGACTGTCCGTGAATTTGAATATGCCCGCAGAAATGGGGAATTTATTCCCGAGGGCCTGTGGGCACATGCGTTTGAGAAACTCGCTTCTATTACGACTGAAGAACCCGCGTCCCTTACCGGGAAAACCGGTATCGGATCCCTGGTTGCAGCAGTCAAACCGGGGGACGGTTCCGCCCGGGAACAGGCGGCAAGCTGCCAGAAAGTGCTGGGCGGATGGGCTAACGTTGCCAGGGACTACGCGACCAAACGGTACCGGAGCAACCTGATCAACTGGGGCATGCTGCCCTTTATCTATGATGATACCGCTCCCCTGGGGAATGTCGGAGATCTGCTGGTGCTCCCCGGTATCAGAAAAGCACTGGAAGAAGGGTGTGAAACGTTAACAGGGTATATCATCTCCGCCTCGGGTAATGAAGCAAAGGCCGTGACTCTCGGTCTTCCCGGTATGACCGAAAGTGAGCGGCAGATCATTTTGTCCGGCTGTCTGATTAATCATTATGCCGGAGAATGACGGTTTTCACTTTCTTTTGGTGTGAGTTTCTCTACAAGTAATCCCATGATGAATACCGCGCTTATGGTGAGTACAAGGCGTGTTATCATGAAGCGTACACCCAGGAATCTGAGTTCCACCAGTTCCTGGGGCAGTTTGATGCATGCCCAGGCAGAGAGGAAGATGACCAGATTTGCCGTGCGCGCTCCTTTTTTTCGGAAGGCTGCCGCGAGGGGAAAGGCCATATACACCGGACCCGTCGGGAGGGTTCCCAGAAACAGGGCGATGAAGAATCCCCGTATTCCGGAACCTTCCCCCAGATGGCGGGTAATGAATTCCTTCGAAACCAGCACCGTGAGCAGACCCATCAGAATGAGCACAGCGGGAAACACGGTTATCATTTCAATTCCATAGGAATAGACCGTTGTACTGAAATTTTCCCGGGCATAGGGAAACTGTATCAGCAGGAAGATGCAAATTCCGCCAATTGCCAGAACGGACAGCCATGGGAATACTGGATTCTTTTTTGCTTGAGGTTCCTTCTTCATACAATCACTCCTATTGCAAGGGATATTCCCAGGGCGGCCAAAAAGCTCAGACCGTTTCGCAGAAGGGCAAAGCGTTTGCCCATGTGTTGAATTTCCATGGGCAGTGTAACCATACCTATCATGGTGAGGGTGGTGATAAATCCTGCTATAACGCTGATTGCAGCTCCTTTTTCCAAAAGCGATGCCGCAAGGGGAAAGGCAAGCAGCGCAGGTATATGGAGCACCGCGCCGGCAATGGCTGCCGCGAAGACGCCCAGTATTCCTGTCTGTTCGCCAAGAAAGGATTCCAGCTGTTCCTGGCTGACAAATCCGAACAAAAGTCCGATAAGCAGAATAATTACGAGGATCATAGGCAGCAGGGACAGAAGCATTTTCCATGCCCTCTTAATGGCTTCGCGTGCTTGTGACGGGTTGTGTAACAGAGCTGCTCCGAGGGCCCCGGCGGCAATGAGATTTATGATGACAGCTGTCACGCTCATTGAGGCCTCGGTGTTTTGACTACCAGAACACGGAATGGAGTATCGCCGGTGTTGTACAGGCCATGGGGGATCATTTTGGGGCTTTCTACCAGAGTGTCCGCGTCGACCCGGACGCGCTCGCTCCCGATTTCAATTTCACCTGAGCCTTCCAGAACATAAAAGAATACCTCAACCGGTGTTGTGTGAAGGGGAAGGGCGCCTCCCGGCGCGATCTCAAGGTGTACGGTTTCCACCTCGTCTTTTACCAGTATTTTGCGGGCAGAAACAGCTTTTCCCGGCGACACGTCTTTTCCGTCTTTTGGTTTCACGATGTGCATAATGGTTTCTCCTTGTGTTATATACATCTGTAATGCTTCCTTGGCCCCGTTGGGCCACAAGCAAAGGGCCTTGGTTCCTTATTCTTCCGTACTAGAAATACCAGCGCAGAGATGCAAAGCCCAGAGAGTTGCTGCTGTAGCGGCCGAATTTCCCGGCCTCATCCCCAATAAAAACCTCGGCGCCGACCTCCAGCTCCACACTGTCCTCAACAGCGTAGGTGATGGAAGGCCGCAGCAGCGCGTCCCAGGGATCGGCTCCTAAGTAGACAAACATCTCAACGTGCAGGGTTTCCGAAAGAAAACTGTCCCTTACTCTGAATGTCCCGGTGTGTGTCAGTTCTTTTTCTACCATGCTGTCATTGTGGTCAAAAATGTAGCCTGCTATGTACTGTGCCGACATATCGATCCCCCACAGGTTCCAGTCTATTCCTGCAAGACCCTGAAGCTGGTGATGCTCATCCATGGGCCGGGGGGGTGTATAGGTGAATCCGCGGTTCAGGTAGACCGCCGCCTCGGTCCGTATTACTACAGAAGCAAGGGTTGTACTCAGGCTTCCGCCTGCAACGGTGTAGCGCCGGTAGGCAAAGGTTCCCGGGGATACCTGCACCGGATAATCGTCCCAGGCGTATCCCGCCATGATTTCGGCGTTCAGTCCGGAACCGAAATAACTGATGTTGCCGAAGATTTCGCTGTTTGACAGACCGTCTGACGGAGCAGCGGCAGTGCTCAGCATATTCATCTCCGGTTTGTACCAGATGGAACCCGGGTCGGGGAGGGCAGAGGGGACGAAGCGGGGCACCCAGACTGCTTCGATGGTAAAGTCTCCGGCGTAATAGTCCGCTTTCAGGGCCGGTATGCCCATGCGTATTTCACGGAAATCGGCCAGGATGAAGGACCGCATATCCTGGGGGCTCACTATATCGGTAATGAACACGCCTTCGGCAGTACCCCATACTATCGCCTGTTTTCCGATCCTCAGGTCTGCGAAGGGCAGATAGAGGTCTATGTATGCTTCCCTGATGCCAAGTTCCGGTACACCATTGCTGTCCAGGTAGGCGTAGGGGTTTACATAAATTTGTGTTGCCGTACCCCAACCTTTCAGGCTTATGTCAACGGTCTGCTCGGTGACGGGTATGTCGTATTCCTGTAACCGGGCGCCGCCGTAGCTGCGGAGCATGCCGCTCAGCTCAATGTCGCCTGCTGCCGCGTTTCCCAGGGTTATAAAAGCGGCACATAGCCCCCACATCAATTTTCTTATGAAAGGTAAATTCCCCATGCTCTCCTCCTTTTCCTGTTATCGCCTGGGTCCCATTCGCATTTGGCGTTCAGAGAAGAAACTGTCGCTCAGGGAAATGCTGAAGCTGACGTTGTTCATTTCTATCCTGGTTGAACTTCCCCGGCCGAGGTCTTCCATGACCATATCGGTAATGACCCAGTAACCGTCAATCTTCTCAAAATTGTTGATTGTCAGCTCTTTGAAGATGGCACCCTTGCTGTCGTAGTATTCCTTTTTCAGGCCTACCCATGTATCCTTGATTATCCATGTGACAGTTTTCGAAATGACATCGGTTCCCTCCACAGGGATGCTCTCTATGACATAGCATTCCTGCCCGTTACAGGTTTCCTCTCTCAGAATTTTATGGGTGTCTTCCGAAGGGTGGCGGTCGCCGAGATCATCGTAGGTGAAGTCAGAACCCATGAAGGAGTCGTTCTTGCTGTCTGAGTTTATCCGTTTTACCCTTTTCAGTGCTGGCAGGTATATCCACTGATCATCATCGCGGCCGTCGTCCCAGGACCAGGTCATGAAACTGGTGTCCCGGACATCAGCCGGTTCCGTAAAGAACATGATCTTCTTTTCTGTCGTTCCGGCATCAAGACTGTACTGGGTAATGCTCCTCTCGCGTGTGGCCCCGCGGGAGTTGGTTATGGTCATGACCAGACCGGCCGTCATGTTCGCCCCTGTCGGGCGGTTGTACACATTCTGCATCACGTCCTGGCCGCTGATCTGGGCATGAAGCCCGGTTAAGCCTGCTGCGGCGCACAACAAAAAAATCATTGAACCAATAGTTGTCTGTTTCATATCAATACTCCTTAAAGGTATTATTTTTTCCCTTATCTTGTTCCGGGTCATGTCTCACGCCGGGGCGAAGGAATTTTCCCTTGATATCGATCAGCCGTATCACCGCCAAAAGAACGGTAAGGGTCCCGAGGGCGCTGGCTGCCATGTTAAGGGCAACGAGGCCTCCAACCTGCCTGTTGGGAGGGAATGCGCTTACGAGAAGGACGGCGAAACCGCCCATTACGGCGATTGCGTTGTAGACAATTGCCCTCCCTGTTTTTGAAAGGGTGTGAAGCGCAGACGCATCCGGTGACATGCCTTCCCGGCGGGAGCTCCGGTAATGCTCTATGAAGTGAATCGCGTAATCCACACCAATGCCGATTGCTATCCCCGATATGATTGCCGTAGACGCGCTTAATGGGATGCCCAGAAGTCCCATGGTGCCGAAATTGATCATTGCGGTAATGGTTATGGGGATGGTTCCCGCAAGGCCGACAAGGAGGTTCCTGAACATGGCAGTCAGAAGCAGGGCCACGATTCCGAAGGAAAGCAGCAGGCTCATAAGCTGGCCTTCGAGCAGCAAGTCGGCAAATACGAAGGACTTGTAACCGCTGCCTGCGTATTTGAGCTCAATACCAAGGTCATCAAAATCCTGTGTGTAAGGTGCAACAATGGAGATGATTTCTTCGATCAGGGTTGAGCTGTCACTCTTGAGCTGGAACGTCATGTTTGCAGTCAGGTAATCATAGTCTGCAACCTTGTTCAGGTTGTCCGGGTCCCCGGACATTTCGTACAGGAGCAGATACTGTGCAACCATGTCTTTCGTCTCGGGAATTGTATCGTATGCGGGATTGCCGGCGTGCATCACCCTGTGCATCCGCTGCATGTAGTCGGTCAGGGAGAAGCTGCCGCCCACGAGGGGATTGTTTTCAACCTCCTGCTGCAGCGAATCCATGAGCCTCAATACTTCCGGTTCCTTGAAGGTGTCAGGTTCACTGCCTTTAAGAACGATATTCAGGCTGGATGTTCCGCCGAAATGGCTGTTCACGAAGGCATCGGTCCGGACAACAGGGCTTTCATCCTGGAAATTTGCCAGAAAGCTTGTGTCTATCCACACCCGGGATGTTCCCGCCGCGGCCAGAGCGAAGACGGCGATGCCGAGGACGATGACGATCGGGGTGCGGGATATCAGGAAATTGCCCGCCTTTGCCGTGAACCCTGTTCCTGGTTCAGCCGCCGTTTTTTGGTCCTCCTTTTTTGACCGAATTCTCGGGACCCCAAACAGGTATATGCTTGCCGGGAAGAGCAGCAGGGCCATCAACATTTCCATCATTACGCCGACGGCGGTGAACAGACCGAAATACCGGACCGGCAGAACCTGGCTGGTCATGAGTGACACAAAGCCCACGGCAGTGGTTACCGAGGTCATAATTACCGGCCGGGTCATGGCCTTCATGGTTTTTGCCACCAGGTCATCAGGCGTTATAAGAGGATCTTCTTGTATGTAGTAGTGGATGGTGTTATGCAGATGAATGCCGTCTGCAACCCCAATGGCTATGAGCATCACAGGAATCATGATGCTGACGCTGTAAACCGGGACGTTGAACAGGGCCATGAATCCGAAGGCCGAAAGGACACCGAAGAGCACAATCAGCAGATTGAGGACGGTATGCCGGAGGTTGCGCAGTAAAAACAGCAGGATGACCGTCATGAGCGCCAGTACCAGGGGGGCCATCCGGCTCATGTCCTTAGGTCCGAGGCGGGTGAGCTCCCCTTCTACCACAGGCCTCCCGGCTATATGTATTTTCTCCGGGCCTTCCCATCCTTTGGCGAATTCCAAAAGCTCGCCGTAGAAGGCCGGGGTAAATTCCTCGTTATCCATTTCTGCCACCACGAGGGCGGATCGGCTGTCCAGGCTCACAATCCTGCCGTGGACCATGCTGTTACCCTCTACCGCGGATTTCAGAGCGGCAAGGCTTTCACCGGATTGGGGAATGTCTGAATAGAAGCTTTCGACAGTTAATCCCCACTCATCGGCGCTGATGTTTTCTGCGGTAAACAGGGACGTAATATCACCGCTGTCAATTTCGTCGAATTCCCGGGGAAGTGCCTCGGTGATGTCCCTGATCTTCTCCAGGGACGCCGGGTTGAAAATGGTGTGGGGATGCTCAATCACGAAGAGCACACCGTCCTCGATTCCGAACAGGTCTTCAGCCTCGTCGCTGAATACAAAGGCGGGATGGTTACCGGGCATGTATTTGTCCAGGTCTGTCTCCAGGCGGGCATTCCTGCCAATGGCCGCAACAAAGACCGCGCCCAGGCTTATGACGGCCACAAGAAGGAGCAGGGGTTTTCGTGCAGCAGTGTCCAGGATGTTGTTCATTGTACCTCCAATATAGTTAACGTTCACTAACTTTCACTTCAAAAAAAAATATTCAACTGAGAAGCCGTACCAGCAGGGATGACAGTGCCTCCGCCTGATCGGTGAGAAGACCGGGTTTTCCGCTCAGGATGAAACGGGTGACAGTGAGGCGTATGCTGCCCATGGTGATCATTGCCATGTCGTGTGCAGATACATCCTGTCTCAATAAACCGCGCTGCTGCAGACTGGCGAAGGATGAACTGAGGGCCGAAAGATTGCCGCTCATCATGTCCAATATCATGGGCTTGAGCTCGGGGTCGGCATGGAAGGCTTCTTCGGAAAACACCAGGGGAGCAAACGCAGGCTTTGCATGCAGTTCCGTAAAAAGACCGCGGACAAATCTGTTCATGAGGGTTTCGGCGCTTTCTTCTGGATGCGAAAGGCGCTGGAAATGGGGTGCAACTGCCAGCTGGAGTTCTTCCAGGATGGCTTCAAGAAGGTTCTTCTTGCTGGAAAAGTGCCGGTAGACGGCCGGTTCGGTTACCCCCACGGCCTCTGCGAGCCGGCGGATGGTCAATTTGCTGAATCCTTCCTCCGCAACGATGGCGACTGCCGCCGAGAGGAGTTCGTGTTGGCGCGGGGTCCGCATGTCTGCCTCCTGGTTAGTTAGTTAACGATAACAAACATACCTCGTGAAATGCATTTTGTCAAGAATTTTTCCGTTTTCCTTTTAAATTTTTAACAGGCGGTACTGCATGCCCGGGGATTTCAGCCCTTTACCGTGAAACGTTCTTTCAAAAGATCCACGTCCCTGGAGGACGAACCCGCCATCAGTTCGAATTCTCCCGGTTCCACCCTGCGTACAAGGTGTTCGTCCACCAGGCTCAAGGCATCGTAGGGAACGGAAAAGCCGACGGTACGGGTCTCTCCCGGTTTGAGGCCTACCCGCCGGAAGGTCTTGAGCTCCTTGACGGGAGTGGTTACCGACGAATAGATGTCGTTTACATATACCTGGACAATCTCGACCCCTTCACAGGTGCCGGTGTTGGTAACGTCCACGCTGCCGGTCAAAGGTTCGCCTTTTTCCAGTTCTTTCTTATCCAGGACAAGTTTGCCGTATGAAAAAGGCGCGTATCCCATCCCTTCCCCGAAGGCCCATAAAGGCTCTCGCGGGAGATCAATGTAGCCGCTGTCCCCCGGCCGGTCTGTGGAATTCTGGGTATGCCAGCCCGCGTATCTGCTGTAGTACACCGGCTGCTGGCCCACATGGTAAGGAAAGGACACGGTGAGTTTCCCCTGGGGGTTCAGTTCACCGAAGATGGCTTTTGCGATGACCTTTCCACCGAAAAGTCCGGGGTTGAACGCGATGAACACGCAGTCCGAGTGTTCCTTGATCCAGGGAACAGAGAGGGGCTTACTCGTCATCAGAACGGTAACGAAAGGCTTGCCCGCGGCCTGGACGGCTTCCAGAAGCTTTTGCTGGTTTCCGGAAAGGTTCAGGTCTGCTCTGTCCTTGTATTCACCCCAGCGTTCCAGGCTGTCGCCGACGCAGGCGATAACGAGGTCTGCTTTCTTTGCCGCCGAAGCTGCTTCCTGTGTCTGGTCCACATCCGCATCTACGGTGTCGGCACCTTTGATGTACTCAAGGGTGATGCCTCTTCCCGCGCACTCGTCCTGCAGCCCTTTGAGCAGGGTTACCCCATGGTCGGAGTGAAAGGTATCGTCGTCCTTGTGCAGCTGATGCGACCTGAAGGACCAGTCTCCGAGCTGGGCAACGATGTCGTCGGCATTCGGCCCGACAAGGAGAATGCGCTGTACTCTGTGTGTGTCTACTGGAAGTATGCCCTGGTTTTTCACCATGACCAGGGACTGGGCTGATGCCTCCAGGGAAACCTCAAGGTGTTCCTTTGTCCCCAGGACAGCCTGTGCCCCCGCCCTGTCGCGTTTTTCGTCAAACAGCCCCAGGCGGAATTTCGCGGCGAGTATCCTTTTTACGCTGTCGTCGATCAGGCGTTCATCAATCTCGCCTTTTCTCACCAGTTCGAGGGCGTATTGGTAAAAGAGCGGCGTGTTCATGATCATGTCATTGCCGGCAAGGATGGCGCGTTTCGTCGATTCGCGCAAGGTAGCCGCCGCCATCTGCCGGGTGTGCATGGCTCCGACATTGTCCCAGTCGGTGACGATAAACCCGTCAAGACCCCATTGTTCTTTGGCGGTTTCCCGCAGCAGCCAGGCGTTCGCCGTGCAGGGAACGCCGTCAATGGCGTGGTAGGCGGTCATCAGACTGCCGCAGCCTTCCTTGACCACCCGTTCGAAGGGGGGCAGGAACAGGGTCAGAAGTTTGCGTTTCGAGGTATCGGCTTCGTAGGCATCACGGCCGCCCAGAGTGTCGCCGTACCCCGCGAAATGTTTCGCACAGGCCAGAATGCTGTCATCACTTGCGAGGGTATCACCCTGATACCCCTTTATCATGGCAGACGCGAGCTCTCCGATGATAAAGGGGTCCTCGCCAAAAGTTTCGTTCACCCGGCCCCAGCGCATATCCCTGCCGACGCAGAGTACGGGAGAAAAGGTCCAGTGGATGCCTGTTGCCCTCACTTCCTTTGCGGTAACCCGCGCGGCCTGTGTAATGAGTTCCGGATTCCAGGAGCAGGACATGGCCAGCTGGGTAGGAAACACGGTGCCGTTGTTCTCGAAGCAGTGGCCGTGGATCGCGTCGATGCCGAAAATAAGCGGTATCCCGAGGCGGGTGGCCCGGGCGCGCTTCTGCAGGGCTTCCATCTGGTCGTTGGTGATATGGAGGTACGAGCCGATGTGCATTTCTTCCAGCTTGTCCATGTTGCCGTTTTCATTCGCGGGGAGCTGCATCATCTGACCGATTTTTTCTTCCAATGTCATGCGGGTGATAAGGTCGTTCACACGCTGGTGAACAGGCAGAGCCGGGTTTTGATAGTCCATGGATACAAGTGTACACAAAATCGGATTCTTGATCATCCCCGGTTTTCGTTGCAGTCACTGTCCTGTGCCTGTATATTGAACATATGAAAGCACTCGTTCTGGTAATAGACAGTTTCGGCATTGGAGCGCTCCCCGATGCCCGGGCATTCGGAGATGAAGGAGCACATACCGCCGGCCATATATGCGAACGGGTACCTGGTCCCAAATGGGACGCCCTCAAACAGATGGGTCTTGGCAACGCGGGGGGAATCAACGGCCATCCCATGCCGGGGTGCGAGGCCGTGCCGGAACCTTCGGCGTTCTGGGGTATCATGGAAGAGCTGTCACCGGGTAAGGACACGAACACTGGCCATTGGGAACTCGCGGGTATCCGGCTGGATGCACCTTTTCAGACTTTCGATCCAGCGTACCCGAGTTTTCCCCAGGAAATGGTTGCCGAGTTTGAAAGGCGTTCAGGCAGGAAAGTCCTGGGCAATTGCGCGGCCTCGGGTACCGTCATTATTGAGGACTTTGGCAGGGAGCATATGGAAACCGGAAATCTCATCTGCTACACCTCGGCCGATTCGGTGTTTCAGATTGCGGCCCATGAGGAAATTGTGCCACTTGATGAACTGTATGATTACTGCCGGATCGCCCGGGACATTGGCGACCGCTTTAATGTCGGCAGGGTTATCGCCAGGCCTTTCCTGGGAAATCCCGGTTCGTTCCTGCGGACCAAAAACCGGAAAGATTTTTCACTCCCGCTGCCTGAGCCGACAATCATTGATCATCTGCTCTCCTATGGCATCGATACCGCCGCCGTAGGAAAGATCGGCGATATTTTCAATGAATCGGGGATCGTCCACAGTTATCATGACAAGGGGAATACCGCCTGCCTTGAACGGGTGGATGAGCTCATCGGAGAGAAAAGCGATCTTGACCGGTTCATCTTCGTGAACCTTGTCGATACCGACATGATTTCGGGGCACCGGCGCGATCCTGAGGGCTATGCCCAAAAGGTGGACGAAATTTCGACCGCCGTCGAAAGGTTTATCGACAGGCTCGATACGGGCGATCTCCTCGTCATTACTGCCGACCACGGCTGCGACCCCACATTCCCGGGGACCGACCATACCAGGGAATATGTGCCCGTCCTCGCGTTCGTCAAGGACAATGTGCTGCCCGTGCCCGGGCAGCCGGAGGACCCCCTGGGAGAAGCTGCTTCAGGAGGACAGACCCGCGGATTCAATGGAAACGGAAGGCGGAAAGACCCGGAACCGCTCGCGCCGGGGGGCGTTGGCATTCGCAAGGGATTTTTCGACATGACCCAGACCCTCTGCCGGTATTTTGATGTCCCCGCGTATCCCCGCGGCGTTTCGCTATTCTAGTAAAACATCAGTTCCCCCTGGCCGCTCTTGTGGACATATGGCTCGTACGCGGCAAGGATGGTATTATCAGGTCCGAGGGAGATTTCTTGAATGGAAGCGAGCACGAGATCGGTTTCCTGTTTCGTAATGACCTCAAACCCATGGAAGGAATTATGGTGTTTCGGGTCCCCTTTCCTGTTGCGGTAATCTCCGATGAACTTCAGATGATCGGCATATCGTTGTGCGATCAGTCCGTTGAGGCCGCTTCTTGCGCGGATGACAAGATCCTCGATTACAGGTTTGAGGCCCGGGTCGATCTCATAACCGGCGCAGCGCCGGGCGTTCATGAGGCAGCCGATCAGGGTCGTACCGGTTCCAAGAAACGGATCGACCACGGTATCTCCTCTGACCGAATACATGTTCACCAAGCGGTGCGCGAGTTCGAGGGGATATGCGGCGCTGCGGTCCCGGCGGCCGGTGTGGTTCATCAGCTGCCGTGTTCCCTTGAACTCCCAGAGATCAGAGAACCACAGGTTTCGCTCCTCCCAGAAAAACGCGCTCTCCCGGCGCTTTCGAACCTCTTCCCCGGAAAAGGAGCGTTTTCCGCCCTTTCTGAACACAAGGATATACTCGTGCTCAAGGGTCACGTAGGCCCCTGCTGGAAGCATTCCCGAGCCCATGAATTTCGTGGGTGAATTGGTCTGTTTGCGCCAGATGATACAGGGGAGGGTGTGAAAGCCCCGGGCCTCGAAAGCCGCAGTGATGCGGGAATGATTGGGGTACAGCCGGAAGGAGCCCCCGGCGGTTCTGGTGGCGTCGCCAATATTAATGCACGCGATTCCCCCCGGGGAGAGAATGCGGGAGCACTCTGTCCACACGGAATCAAGGCAGCGGTGCATTTCTTCATACGCGGCGGCGGAGTCTCCTTCCTTGAGGGCAACGGAAACCAACGGGTTCCAGGCGGAGAATGCGTCGTCCCACATTTCTATCATGGGGTAGGGGGGGGAGGTGAGGACGAGTTGAACACTTTCGTCGGGTATATCTGTCATGTGTGACGAGGATGCAAACAAGATTCGGCTTTCGATTGTCATGGGTTGGTTCACGGTTTGAATAGTACCAGAGCGGTAACCCGCGGTGCAAGTTGCGGCGTTTGTCGGTCAGGCAATCTGTCAGTAGCATTGTTCACGGTTGTGTGGTAGAAAATCACATGATGTCCGCATTATTGAGAGGTCTCCTGACAGGGTTCGCGCTGCAGCTTGCGATCGGGCCGGTATTTTTCTATATCGCGAATGCTGCTATCCGTTCCGGGCTCGTTGTTTCCATTGCGGGAACGTTTGGCGTGGTGCTGGTCGATTACCTGTACATCGGGCTGGCCATCTCCGGAATCGGCACGGTTCTCGAAAAACCGGCGCCCAGGAAGTTCCTTGCAGTCTTCGGGCCGCTGGTCCTGTGTGGGTTTGGTATCATGATGATACGGGCAGGCGCAGGCAGTATGACCGGTAGTCCCGATCCCGTCGCTACAGTGAATTCCGCTTTCATTTGCTTCAGGAATACTGTGCTCTTAACCGTTTCATCACCCCTTACCATCCTTTTCTGGATGGGTTTGTTCTCCACCCGTGCCTTCGAATTGAAACTGTCGCGGTCCGGTCTCATCCTGTTTGGCGCGGGAGCGGGACTGTCGACGCTCATTTTCCTTTCGGCTGCATCCCTTTTGTTTTCTGTTGCAGGTTCCATGCTGCCGGATATTGCAGGACCGGTGATGAATATCCTTGTCGGTGCGGTGCTGATCGGCTATGCCGCCGTCCGTTTCAGGGCCGCCTTCAGAACCTGACCGAAATTTCTCTGGGTGCAGAATTTTCCTTTTTCGAACCAGTGTTGTACAATGGAATCATGAATTGCATTGCAAGAACCGTTTTAATCGTTCTGCTCATTGTGTTGTTCAATGGAGATTTCCTTTTCGGCGAACAGCTGTCACTCGCGGTCCTGTATTTCGAGAATACCAGAAACACCCCTTCGGATGACTGGCTTTCGAAGGGTATCGCCGACATGCTCATCTCGGACCTTTCCGGTTGCGAGGGTCTTGTGCTTGTGGAACGGGAGGCTCTGGAGCATGTACTGCGGGAACAGACCCTTGCGCTCAGCGGCATGATTGATGAAGAGAGCGCGCCGCAGATCGGTTCCATGCTTGGAGCGGGGGTGCTGGTGTACGGATCATATTTTTCAGACCACGGAATGCTCCGAATCGATGCCCGGGCAGTTGATGCCGGCAGCGCAAGGGTGCTTTGTTCATCAAGTGCAACCGGGGATACTGGCAGCCTCATGGCCCTTGAGCTAAAGATCGCGAAGGAACTCGCCGCGGGGCTGGGTGTGCCCTTTTCGTCCCGGGAGCTGTATGGCGCATCGGTGACGGCGCTGAAGGAATACTACACCGGTGTCGGTCTTGCAGATGAAGGGGATTATTCGAGTGCCATCACGTATTTTCAGCGTGCCGCAAAGGAAGACCCCGCATTCCTTAAGCCTTCCAAAAGTATCGAAGATGCCTACCGGTTCCTGAAGGATTTCAAAAAGCTGCGTTACCAGCGCGAACTGAACACTCTGATGGCGGATGTCGAGGCCCTTGGCCGTCGGATACGTTCTCCTGAGTTTTATACCTTTGCCCAGGCGGTCGCGAATCCGAAAAAGTACCACTACGCGTCGGTGGAAGAAGTGACGGAAACCTACAGGGAAAGGCCCAATGTCCTGAATGGTGATACCAAAGCCCAGGCTGTCTGGTATCTCCAGCACCTGCTGTACGATCTTTCCTCCAAGGCAATCGAATACTTTGGGGATGAGGACCTGTCGGCCTGGTGCAGTGACGGTATTGTTTCCTGGGCCCTGTTCGCGAAGGAATCGCTGGCGACAGATCCGTTTTATTCCGAGGTGGCCTACATGCCGCTTCTGGTGTATCGCGAACGGGAACAGTACGGGCTCCTGCTGGCGGCATGTGAGGAATTCATGCTTTCATATCCCGATCACCGGATGATCTGGGCGGTGGAGGACATGTATGAATATGCCGTCGAGGCTGCGGCCCCTTAAGGTCTGGGGTTTTCTATGCGGAGGGTTCATTTTACCGGCTGCTGTCTCATTGACTATATTTTCAATACTGTTGTTTTCATAAGTCCCGAATTCAGGCCTTTTTTATCGAAGCGGGATAACGACGGAGGGATCGTTCCCGGCCGACTTGTGTTTTCCGATGTGTTCGAAACATTCACCAGAAGACCTGTCGCCGAAACAATTGGCGAAATAACACGGTTGTACGGCGCTCCTGTTGTCAATCTTGGAGGCCCCGGTGCTGTTGCCGCGATTCATGCATCCCAGATGCTTTCAGCTTCCGGCGTTTGTGTGCGTTTTTTCGGCGGGAGAAGCCGTGATGCTGCAGGAGCCGCGATCGGCAGGTTCTTTTCCCGTACGGATGTCGATTACCGCAGCGCCGAGCTGCCGGGAGAAACGCCGAAGACCTGGGTCTTTTCCGATCCTTCGTGGAATGAAGGCAAGGGTGAGCGGGCCTTTCTGGGTCAGTCGGGTTCGGCTGCTCTTTACGGGCCGTCTTTTTTAGGGCAGGATTTTTTTGACGCTGATATTAATGTGTGGGGAGGAACCGCGTTGGTTCCAGGTCTGCACACCAACCTGTCGGCCCTTCTTTACAAGGGCACGACCCGCGGAAATCTGCAGATAGTCCATACTGTATACGATTTTTTTAATCAGCGCAGGGATCCGTCGCGTACCTGGCCCATGGGAGATTCCGATGAAGCCTACCGACACATCGATCTGATCATTACGGACAGGGAAGAAGCCCTGCGCCTGAGCGGCAGGAGCGCTCCCCCCGACGCAGTGAAGGATTTCTTGAGAAAAGGCGCAGGAGCCGCGATTGTCACCGACGGCGAAAACCCTGTGTGGTTCGCGGCCGCAGGAGGCCGCTTCACGCCGGTTCCGCCTGTATTTCTTCCGGTATCCCGGGAGGCCCTGCGGGTTCATGCACAGGAACCCTTCAGGCTTGGCGACACAACCGGGTGCGGCGACAATTTTGCCGGAGGAGTGATTTCGGCCCTGGCGTTGCAGGTTATGGCAGGTGAAACAGCCCTGGATCTCCGGGCGGCTGTTCCTCACGGCATTGCCGCCGGCGCCTTCGCCTGTCTGTACCCAGGCGGCCCGTTCTTTGAGGAATACCCGGGGCAGAAGAGGAAATTGATGATCCCGTTTTATAATGATGTCGGGTCTTCTGCCTGATGGAGGACATACCATTCCAGCCAATGGAACAGCCGGGGCTGATATGTTATGGTGTCTTCTGTTATGAAATATTCCTGCATATTGATTGATCACGATGACACTGCCGTTGATTCCACTCCTTCCATCCATTACCCGGCACATCTGGAACAGATGAAACAGCTGGGGCGGGAACACGATAGCCTGTCCCTGGAGGACTGGTTTTTAGTCAATTATTCACCGGGTATCCAGCGCTATCTGGCCGAAACCCTGAAACTGTCGGAAGAAGAAGAGCGGGCGTGTTACCGGATTTGGCGGTCGTATACCACCCGTGATATCCCGCCGTTTTTTGACGGTTTTTTGGAAATACTTACCGAGTTCCGCAGCCGGGGCGGAAGAATCGTGGTAGTCTCCCATTCGGAAAGTGATGTGATCGCACGGCATTACAGGGCCCAGACCCTTGTCCCCGGTTTTTTCCCCGACCGCATCATCGGCTGGGAAGGGAATATTGATAAGCACAAACCCAATCCCTGGCCGGTGTTCAGTGTCATGGAAGATTACGGTGTGTCCCGGGAAGATATACTGGTGGTAGATGATCTCAAGCCGGGTATTGAAATGGCGGTCAGTGCAGGGGTGGATTCGGCCGCCGCGGTATGGAGCCATGGTATACCTGCTATAGCTGACGGGCTTTCCCGTCTCTCCACCTACACTGTTCCGACGGTTGCGAGTCTGGGCGATATTCTGTTTTAACGGATCAGGCTGAGGGCTGCACAGTATGGCATAAAAGTCAATCGCTGCTTTCTCCCGCAGTATCCGGTTACATTCCTGTGTAAAAATCCCTCCTTTTGTAACTATTTACTGCAAATTCTCTTTAGATAGGGTATAATCCACGTATTTACCGGCACCGTCGCCAAACGGCGTATTTTTCGGTGTCACAATACGGATCAACAGTGAAAGTGAGGTTGTAAATACTATGAAAGGTAGTTCATTCATCAGAAGTGCATTGGTAGCGCTTTTTTTTCTTGTATCCTGTGGAATGCTTTTCGCGGGCGGAAATAAAGAAGTCCCGGAAATCCCTCCTGTATCTTCGGGTACCCAGTATATTTCACCCAATGGCGACGGTGTTCAGGACGCGGCAACCTTGTCATTTACGGTAAACATTCATGTCAAATCCAAAGAAGGGTATGTCCCCCTTTACGGTCTTCAGATTATTGCACCCGACGGCAGCATTGTCCGGGAAGTGACGGAAACGGAAAAGTCGGATATCGGGTTTTTCGCGTCCCTGTTCAGCGGTTACAAACTCTTCACCATGGAACGTGAGGTGTCCT
Source organism: Spirochaetales bacterium (assembly GCA_016935695.1). Taxonomy (GTDB): domain Bacteria; phylum Spirochaetota; class Spirochaetia; order JC444; family Marispirochaetaceae; genus JAFGQL01. The sequence continues at coordinate 17,119 of JAFGQL010000069.1, read as the reverse complement.
GGGACGGGACAGGTCCTGACGGAAATCTTGTGGACGACGGTGTGTACAATGTGCGGGTGTACGTTGTTGATTCATCGAAAAACCGCCAGGAACTCGCGGTAGACGATTTCATTGTAGATACCAAGGCTCCCGAGGCCGTGATCGAAGCCCCTTCCGATACCCTCTTTTCGCCAAACGGCGATGATGTGGCCGAGGTATTCATTGTCCAGCAGGAAGGTTCTGTTGAAGCATTATGGAAAGGCGAAATTCTGGATGAAACAGGAGCCGTGGTTAAAACCTTCAGCTGGGAAAATGAAGCCCTTGCCGATCTGTTGTGGGACGGGACGAACGATGCAAAAACCAAGGCTCCCGACGGTGTGTATGAGTATCGTTTATCATGTACCGATCTTGCCGGTAATGTGTATGAGGGATTCACCCTCAGCGGGATTGAACTTGATGCCGCGACGCCAAAAATGTTCCTTCATGTCGACAACCCCAATTTCAGCCCTAACCGCGACGGTGTGAAAGATACCGCGACAGTCACCTCTGAACTGGAGGATGCAGATCAGGTTGTGTACTGGTCCGGCAGTTTTGTGAACGATCGCATGACTGTACACATCAGTGCCGACGGAAAAGGCCCGGCACCTTCTTCCTATACCCTGACCGGTTTTACTGACGAAGGCGAACCGCTTCCTGAAGGTTTCTACACCCTTTCCCTCAGTGTCCAGTATGAAAACGGCTACAGGGGTGTTGCCCAGACGCGCATACAGATCGACACAACGCCGCCTTCGGTTACTGCCACCTATGACCGTATTTTCTCCCCTAACGGCGACGGACAGCAGGATGTCTGCGATGTATCCATGAGAGCAAGCGAACAGGTTGAATGGTACGGCGAGCTGAAAGATGAGAACGGGCAGACTGTATTGACCACCGATTCCACCATGACTGCCACATTGGTACGCTGGGACGGCCGGGATGCCGACGGCGCCCTGGTTCCCGACGGAACCTATTACGCAAGCGCGGTGTTTACCGATCTTGCGGGGAACTCGATCGCTTCGAGGGTTCTTCCGGTCCGGGTGGACAACCGTTATACCGGCATTCTGTTGACGGTTCCCGCCGGTTTTTCCCCCAACGGCGACGGGCTGGATGATGTACTGCCTGTGGCAGTAGAGGCTCAGATTACCGGAGAGGTAAGTCGCTGGGTATTGACCGTCGAAGACGAAAATGAAGAATCTGTGAAGGTCTATACCGGCCAGGGTGAACTGCCGGACACCATTTTCTGGGACGGAACCCTCAATCCTGAACGCGGCGACGAAAACGCCCCCGAAGGTTTTTATACCGTCCGTCTGAAGACTGTGTACGAAAAGGGCGATGTGATACAGACCGTATCCGAACGCTTCACCCTCGACAATACGCCGCCCCGGCTTTCTGTAAAGGTTGTGGCAACCCCCTTCGCAGAGACAGACGCAGGACTGTCCGGGGACATGTTTGTCACTATTGCTGTAGAGGAGGAAACCGAAGTCACGGACTGGGAACTGGATATCCTCAACAGTAAAGGCGAGGTTGTGCGCAGTTATGTCGGCACCGGCGATCCCACGGGCCAGATTGCATGGAACGGGGAAATGGATGATCCTGCAAAGGCTTCCGATGATGATACCTACACTGTCAGGCTGAACGTGACCGATGCGGGAGGCAACCAGTCCCTGTATGAAGAGTCCATGCCTATTGATATCCTGATTGTGTTCCGGGACGGTAAATACTATCTTATGGTGCCCAACATCATATTCGGTGCGTACAAGCACACCCTGGACTCGGCCGGTGAAGCCATGCACAAACGGAATATGGAAAGCCTTAAAAAGGTGGTTGAGCTGATCAAACGGTATCCTGAGTATTCCCTCGGACTGGAAGGCCACGCCCTGAACATCTACCGCGGCGGTCCCAGGGAGGACAGGGAGGAGGCGGTTCTTCAGCCTCTCACCGTAAAACGGGCGGAAACAGTGTTCAATGCCCTTGTAAAGCTGGGTTTTCCGGCGGACAAACTGTCCTATAAGGCTTATGGCGGTACCAATCCCATCGCGTCGGTAAGCGACCGCCGTGTGTGGTGGAAAAACCGACGGGTTGAGTTTGTTGTTTTGCTTCCAGAACCAAAGATGTAGCCGGGAAGTATGCGGTGCCGGGGCATTCCCCGGCACCCTTGACCCGCGGTCCCTGAGATACTACAGTACCCGGGATGCCTGATCACGAAGATATCATCCGCCGGCATTATGTGCCGCGGATAAAGCGCTACGACGAACACCATAAGATCCTTGATTGGGAAAGCGGGACGGCACAGACCTCCCGCTTTGATGTGCTCATACGAAACGTCGATCTTTCCAATGCCAGTCTCCTTGATGTGGGCTGCGGTATCGGTGACCTGTGGGGGTACTGCAGAGATCTGGGGATAGCCTGTGATTATACCGGAATTGACATTCTCGGCGAGATGGTAGAACTTGCCCAGGCTGCATATCCGGATGCCCGTTTCATTCACGGTGACATGTTCAAGCAGGATATCTTTCAACCTGACAGTTTTGATGTAGTGTTCACCTCGGGCATTTTCAACCTCAACATTGGCAACAATATGCAATTTTTAAAGGAAGCGGTTGAGCTTCTTCTGAAAGTGTCCCGGCGTGCAGTGGTATTCAATATGCTTCATATCAAATCCCCCGCCAAGGAAGATCTGTACAGCTATCATGATCCGGCCGAAATCGGGTACTTTCTTGAGAGGTTCGGATGTACGCCGGTAATCATAGAGGACTATCTGGGGAACGATTTTACTGTCATCTGTTCCGTCCCCCACGGCTGAAGTACCCGGTGCCACCGGGAGTGTTTCTCGTTTAAAAAATCGCCAAAAAAACCGGGAAAATGGTGAATTTTCCCGGTGAATCTCATTGCCTTTTATGCCGATAGAAATACATGAGGTCCCGGTTTTTTTGTAAGCCACATGATTAGGTGTACAAAAAAGTAACTTAAACACAGGAACAAAGTTACGTAATAGTAACATTGTCTTGCGGTTAAAGAATAGTCAGGATATACTATCGGTATGAGGTTCGGAGGGCATGTCCAGTGTTTCCGGATCAGGAAAGAGGAGCTGTCTGTTGAAGAAAAAATCCAATACCTACATGGTTTTCGGTATACTCGCCGGACTGCCCTTTCCCCTTGCTGCCTGGCTCGTCAGTTATTTCCTTACTGACAATGTGAATGTCTTTATTGGCCTGATTGGCATCGCACCGATTGTACTGGGGATTGTCGGTCATGCTGTTGACCGCCGCGAACACGTGATGCGTTCCATGAATGCGGACCTCGAACGCTGGATAGACGAACGGACCTCCGCCCTGCGCAATCTCATGGATGTGTCCGGACAGGGACTTTTCACCTTTGACGCTCAGTTCATGATTGAGTTTGAATACAGCCGGGCCTGTGAAGAAATATTCGGCGAGCCCATAGGGGGCAGACAGGTTCAGGATCTGCTGTTCAGTCATGATCCCACTGCCGCCCAGGAATTCGTCCAGGGGCTTACCCTGTATTTTGAGGGAAAAACCAAGGCGGATGTCATTTTTGATCTGTTGGAGCAGGAGACTATCATCAACGGCCGTTTTGTGGAAATGCAGTACCGGGAAGGACCCGGTAATACGGTTTTATGTATCATCACCGACGTAACGAGTGAAAAGAAACTGGAGGAAACTCTCCGCAAGGAAAACGAACAGAGGAACCTGGTGCTCAGGGCAGTGTCCCACAAGCATTATTTTGCTTCGTATATAAATGAGGCAAACGAATTGTTTGAGTTGCTCAGGCTTTTCGAGGACAAAACGCCGGTTAAAAAAGACCTGGAAATGCTCATGCGGCGGGTGCATACCTTCAAGGGAAATTCCGGGTTTTTCGGTTTTGTGAACACCCAGGAAGTTGCCCATGACTTTGAGTTCTATATTTCGGACCAAATGGTGTATGAAGAAGAGATCGATTTTTATGAAATCTCCATAGACCTGAAAAAATCATATTACGCGGAACTCAAGATTATTGCCGATACCCTCGGAAAAAAATGGATCGAAGATGCAGACAGCGTTGTGGTTCCCACAAAGGAATACATAAAGGTAGAAAATTACGTCAAGAAAAAATACCCAACCGACGTAAAACTAAATGCAGTTCTGGAACATTTCCGGAAAATCCCCGTAAAGGACCTGTTCTCGCGTTTTCCGGATATCGCGAACAATCTGGCCTCACAGCTTGGGAAAAAAATATCCAGCTTTGAAATAGAAGGCGGCGAGTACACCGTACTGCCTGAAATCTTTGATTCCCTGGTAAGTTCCTGTATTCACCTGATCCGTAACATGGTTGATCACGGAATAGAAAGCCCGGGAGAGCGGGAAGTCCAGCAGAAAGACCCCGGAGGAAACATTATCATTAAAATTGAAAAAGATTCCTCCCGGCTGAACTTCACCTTTTCTGATGACGGCAGAGGAATTTCTCCGCGGTTGATAACCCAAAAGGCCGTTGAACGCGGACTTATCCCTGAGGATTCCGAGCTAAGCGACAGGGAAGCCTATGAGCTCATCTTTCATGAAAGTCTTTCAACTGCCCAGGAAATTACGGATATTTCAGGCCGCGGCGTAGGATTATCAGCCGTGAAAAGGGAAGTGGAAGTCCTTGGGGGAACCATCGAAGTAAACGCGAAGCTCAATGAGGGAACAACCTTCACAATCTCGCTGCCGCTGCGCATAACCCGTTGATCGTAGCAAACACCGGCCCTATACTGAAATAAAGGCCGGCAGCCATACAAGCGAAGGGCAGCTTTGCTGACCCTGAAGCGCAAAGGGCAACGGGAGCTTAATGAGGAGCGAAAGCTCCTCTTTGAGCGACCAAACATAAGGAGAGTCGATGAAAGCGCAAATTGCAAACCCGTTCATTCAGGGTGCTGTACAGGTTTTTCAGCATGAAGTTGGCGTCAAGCTCAATAGAAAGGACCTGAAAAAGAAGACATCACCGGTGCCCAGTCTTCCGGTGAGCATCATCATCGGCGTGACCGGACCGGTGAAAGGCCAGGTGGTCTACTCCATGGACCGGGATTTTGCGTATAACGTGGCTAAGGCCATGCTGCCGGGGAAACTTCCGGCGGAAATAAAGAAAATGACTAACAGCGCGGTGAGCGAAATAGCCAATATGATAACCGGAAAGGCAAGTATCGAACTGGCGGGAGAAAACGCCCTCATCAGCATAACCCCGCCGGCCGTGTTTACCGGTACCGGCTTCAGTATGGATTTTTTGAGCATTCCCACGGTAAGCATAAGCTTTATCTCTGAAATAGGTGTGCTGGAAATAAATATCGCGCTTTCAGAAGAATAATTCGGGAACAAGGAGCAAGGTAATGCCAAGAGGAATGATTGTAGACGATGCGGATATAATGAGGCTTCGCCTGAAAGAAATGCTCGCGGGGCAATACGAGATTGTAGCTGAAGCCCGGGACGGCGAGGAAGCTGTGTCTTTATACGAAAAGCATAAACCGGATTTTGTCACTCTTGATATAACCATGCCCAAAATGAACGGCCTTCAGGTACTGGAAAACCTGATTAAGAAATATCCGGAGGCAAAGATAGTTATTGTTTCCGCTGTCGGCCAGAAACAGCTTGTTTTCCAGGCGCTTGCCGCGGGAGCAAAGGACTTTATTGTCAAACCATTCGAGCCGGAACGGGTACGCGTTGCCATAGACAGGCTCTTCAACTGAAAGGCGGCGCTGCCTCCTTCAGGGTTGTTCCCACTCATGAGGCAGCATGCGTTTCATTGGTCTGAAATAGGTTTTTGGTGAACAGTCCCACAGGTCCGAGACCTTTGTCATGTACACGCATGCGTAGCGTTCAACCTGTTCAGCGTAGCGGCTTTCTTCGTTCCCCGCGCGGAGAATTTGACCCCAATGGGGATTAAAGTACGTATTGTATTTCTTTATCAGGTCAGATATTTTCCTGTTGATATTGTCCATTTCCTGGTACAGTTCATCGAGTTTATCTCTGGATATCTTCTTTCCTTCATATTTTTGAATATCCATTTCGTTTATTTCCGCTTCCATGTCCTGTTTGTGATTCATGAGCATGTCGATCTGGGTTTGTATGCCCCGGGAGCGGTGCATTCCCTGTATTTCCTTTTCCAGGTCCCCCAGCACCAGGGCGGTCCGCCATCCGCATTCCTTTTTTATGGAGATGACATCGCCGTAGATGTGGTCTCCGATATACAGTATTTCACTGCCGCTGACCTTAAGGCTGTCCTCTACCTGTTTGAACCATCCGCCCTGGTATATCCCAGGGCCCAGAATTCCGTCATAGTTTTTCAGCATCCCGGTTGTTTCATCGACTTTCAGTATATTGGCGTTTCGTTCAAAAAAGCCGGGTTTGTTCGCGAAGGTTATCACCAGGGAAAACACGTCCTTCCATGATGTATGGTTTTTCCAGTAAGGATCCAGGGCGTAATCGAGGATTCTCTGGGTGTAGAGGTAATCCGAATTGGTTATGATGATGAGCTTCTTGCCGTAATCAAGGTAGCGCTCAAGAAGTTCAGGCACCTTGGGGTCCTTTATGATGTAGCGCTCCGGGTTTTTGAGGATCTCTGCCTTGATGGATCCGTTGCGGTGGCACATATCGATGGCTGTCACTACATCGTTTGCCAGGGTTCTGTAATCCGGGAGAGGTATGCCCGATTTCTTTAATTCAACGAGCTGGCTGAAGAGCACCCCGTTGGAAATGGCGAAGGAGGTATCCAGACTTTCAAACTCGGCATCCCTCACATCGATTGCCCGTTCTCCGTATATTTTGTTCTGTTCCCGGTAGGTGATTTCGGTCATTCCATGGTAGGAGGTTTTCACTTTGCCGTAGCGGCTCACCTGAAGGAGGTTCCCGTTGCGTTTGTCGATCACCAGACCGACGATGGCGCGGCTGAAATCAAACTCCAGATCCAGAAGCTCCTTGGGGTACTCCATGCTGTGTACCAGGTAGGCGGAGGCCAGGCGGTGGCTTAAGGATTCGAAATCCTCTGCGTTGTAGCGGACAAGGGTATAGTCCATGTCGAAACCGACGACCTGGATTTTTTTCATGTTGAGGGTGCGGTTAACGAATACTGCCACGTGTCAACGGACTCCTTGTTTTTAGTTTTGCAACAGGACCGGGCCGCGACGCAGTTATTGTCCTGTCAGCTTAAATTACTACGCTTCCATGGCCGTGGTAAAGCTCATCACGCAGGAGCCGTACTTTTTCGTCAGACATGTAATCATCAAGCCGCATGCGCCGGTCGATGATGCCGCCCGGGGTAAACTCGATGATTCTGTTCGCGACGGTATCCACAAACTGATGGTCATGGGAGGTGAACATTACCGGTTCCTTGAAATCGATCAGGCCGTTATTCAGGGCGGTGATGGATTCCAGGTCGAGGTGGTTCGTCGGTTCGTCGAAGATCAGGAAGTTCGCGCCGCTCTGCATCATCATAGACAGCATGCAGCGGACTTTTTCCCCCCCCGACAGGACTTTCACCTTTTTCAGCGCCTCATCGCCGGAAAACAGCATTCTTCCCAGGAACCCGCGTACCACCGCTTCTTCTTCTATGTTGGAAAACTGCCGAAGCCAGCTGACAAGGTCGAGGTCCGACTCAAAATAGCTGGTATTGTCTTTCGGGAAATACGCGGTGCTTATTGTGGTGCCCCATTCGATTTCTCCTCTTTCCGGTTCGGCGGTGCCGGCAAGGATGTCGAAGAGCCGGGTTTTTGCCTGATGGTAGGGCCCGATAAAAGCAATTTTATCTCCCGGCTGTACCGAGAGGGAGAAGTCCTTGACCCGGGCTTCTTCTTCCACGGTAATTGTCAGGTTTCTGATTTCAAGGATTTTCTTGCCGCACTCCCTTTCCGGTTCAAATTTAACAAAGGGAAACCGCCGCGAAGACGGTTTGATGTCGTCGATAGTGAGCTTGTCGATCAGTTTTTTTCTTGAGGTTGCCTGTTTTGATTTGGCGGCATTGGAACTGAAACGCTGGATGAACTCTTTCAGTTCGGCGATCTTGTCCTCCCGGCGCTTCTTGTCGTCGCGCATCTGGCGGAGGGCAAGCTGGCTGGACATGTACCAGAAATCGTAATTACCGACATACATGGTTATTTTTCCGAAGTCGACATCGGCTATATGGGTGCATATCCGGTTCAGAAAATGCCGGTCATGGCTGACAACAATGACCGTATTTTCAAAATTGTACAAAAATTCCTCCAGCCAGGCTATGGACTCCAGGTCGAGGTTGTTGGTGGGTTCGTCCAGCAGCAGTATGTCCGGCGAGCCGAAGAGGGCCTGGGCCAGGAGCACCCGCACTTTCTGATTGCTTTCCAGCTCTTTCATGTGTTTGTCGTGGAATTCGGTATCCAGGCCCAGCCCTGCCAGCAGGCGGCCGGCTTCTGATTCCGCTTCCCATCCGTTCATTTCGGCGAATTCCCCTTCAAGCTCCGCGGCGCGGATACCGTCTTCTTCAGAAAAGTCCTCTTTCTGGTAAATCGCGTCCTTTTCCATCATGATATCGTAGAGTTTCTTGTACCCCATGATGACGGTATGCAGAACCGGGTATTCGTCAAAGGCAAACTGGTCCTGACGGAGGACAGCGATACGGGAATTGGGCGGTGTAATGATATCGCCTTTGTCGGCGGATATTTCACCGGACAGTATTTTCAGGAATGTTGATTTGCCGGCACCGTTAGCGCCGATGACGCCGTAGCAGTTGCCGGGTACGAATTTAATGTTGACGTCCTTGAAAAGAACGCGTTCTCCAAAGGACAGAGTGATATTTTGAGCGCTTATCATGGTTTATTGACTCCAAAATCAGGTATCTGAAATACGCGGGTACGATGACTGGGATTGCAGATACCAAGGAATACCATGTTTTTAGGTTCTTTTCAAGGCGCCTTGCCCCTGGGTGATTATCCTTTGACAGAGAAGGAAGCGCTGACTCCCTGTGAAGCTCCCAGTTTTTTGCCCCGGGTACCGGGGGAACAGCCCCCAGCATAGAGGGTGAAACTGCCCGGCTCGATTACCCTTTCGCCTGTGTCGGTGACCAGCTCCATCATGGACGAAGCGACTTCAAACTCAAGGGTGCCGGTTTCTCCGGGCGCCAGGAATATACGCTTGAATCCGCACAGACTTGCTTTTGGGGTCCGGGCGGAAGCCTCGTCGTCGGTGATATACATCTGTACGACTTCCTCGCCTCCAAGGTCACCTGTGTTGGTGACGGTCACCGACGCGGACAGGTTTTCTCCTGATGCAATTGACGAAGCGGACAGCGTCATTGATGAATAGGCAAAACTGGTATAGGAGAGCCCAAAACCGAAGGGGTAGAGAGGATCGTCCTTCATGTATTTGTAGGTACGGTTTTCCATGGAGTAATCGGCGAAAGGCGGCAGCTGGGCCGTGGAAGCGGGAAATGTGACCGGCAGTTTGCCTCCCGGGTTAACTTCGCCGAACAGTACTTTTGCGATGGCCGTGCCACCTTCCTGGCCGGGAATCCAGGCAAGGACAACGGCGTCGGCGAGGTCTTCCATGTCCTTTATTGCCATGGCTGCGCCGCCCATCAGGACCAGGATGAGCTTCGCGTTCCGGGCCTTGATTTTCCTCAGGAAATTGAGCTGGTTTTCAGGCAGTTCGATGACGTCCCGGTCTCCCTTTGATGGAGATGAAATGGCATCGCCTTCTTCTCCTTCCAGTTCCGGGTTCAATCCCATGAAGGCAATGGTGGCGTCGGCTGCGGCGCTTTCGAAGATGGCCCATTCAATGGGATTCGGCGCTTCATGGTCCAGCAGGCAGCCTTTCCGGTAATCAATTTTGACCCCCAGACCCGCCCGGTCCATCATGCCTTCCAGCGGAGTGACCATCCTGGGGTTCAGGCCGTAGTAGTTGCCAAGAAGGGGTGCTATGTCCGCGGCGTTGGGTCCTGTTACGTAGTAGTAGCCTTTTTCGGGATTCAGGGGCAGTAATCCGTCTTTGTTTTTCAACAGGACGATGGATTTCTCCGCGGCACGACGGGACAGTTCGACGTGTTCAGCACAGCCGATGACGTCCGGACCCAGCTGTGAGAAAGGCACCATTTCCGGAGGATCGAAAAGGCCGAGTTTCATCTTTGTGGAAAGAAGCCGTGTCAGCGAACGGTCGACCCATTCTTCCTTGACCTTGCCTTTCAGGAGAGCCTCCATCAGGAAGGCATAGGAATCGCCGCAGTTTAAGTCGCAGCCTTTTTCCATTGCCAGGGCCACCGATTCGACGGCGTCGCCGGTGACGTTATGACTCTGGTGGAAGTCCCTTATGGCCCAGCAGTCGGATACATAATGGCCCTCAAACTTCCATTTTCCCCGCAGAATGGTGTTCATCAGGAATTCGCTGGCGCAGCAGGGTTCTCCCAGAGTGCGGTTGTAGGCTCCCATTACCGCCTCGACGCCGGCATCCACCAGGGCCTTGAAGGCAGGGAGGTAGGTTTCCCAGAGGTCTTTGGGAGAAACGACGGCGTCGAATTCATGGCGTAAGGCCTCGGGGCCGGAGTGAACAGCGTAATGTTTGGCACAGGCGGCCGTTTTCATATACCGCGGATGATTTCCCTGGAGGCCTTTTACAAAGGCTGCTCCCATCCGGGAAGTCAGATAGGTGTCCTCTCCATAGGTTTCCTGTCCCCGCCCCCACCGCGGGTCGCGGAAAATGTTTATGTTCGGAGTCCAGAACGTCAGTCCCTGGTACTGACGGGATTCACCGATTGTTTTCACCGCATAGTTAAACTTTGCCCGTGCTTCATCGGCGATGGTATCGGCAACTTGTTGTACCAGTTCGGTGTCGAAGGTCGCCGCAAGGCCGATTGACTGGGGGAAAATAGTGGCTTTACCGTTTCTGGCAACGCCGTGGAGGGCCTCGTTCCACCAGTTATAACCGGGGATGCCCAGGCGCTTTACCCCTGCGGCAGTATAGATGAGTTCTCCCGCTTTTTCTTCCAGACTCATTTTTCCGATAAGATCTGCGACCCGTTCCTGTAAAGGTTTTGTCGGGTCCTGGTATATTTCGGTTTTCATCGGGAACTCCTTATTCTTCTTGTGCCATAAAAGGCCTTCGTATCATTTACAAGTGTAAAGGGGCATTTATGCCCTTTGCATCCAGTGTTTTACCTATCTTCTGGTTTTCAGGCGTTATTTGAGACAATATACGTCATCTCCTTTGTATACACCGGCTTACCGGTGCATAGTTGTTACTGGTCTTTCTGTTGATCCTCCGCCCTGCGCCGGTACAGAGGCCGGTGTTCATCGGTTCCCGGGTTTTTTGCTTCCTCGATTGTTTCTTCCGGATTATCGCTTTTTTCTATATGTACCGGCTTCACATGCCAGATGTCCCGGTTGTAGTCAAGGATGGTTCTGTCGGAAGAGAAGGTCCCGCTGGAAGCAATATTGAGGATGGCCTTCTTTGCCCATTCAGCGGGATCTGCATACAGCGCCGCGATCTTTTTCTGGGCGTCGGCATAGGTGATCAGGTCTGCCAGATGCATGTAATGGTCACCACGGAGAAACAAGGCGTCCCGGATTGGTTCAAAAAGGCCGGGTTCGGAAAAATTGAAATGACCTGAGAACAGGAGATCAATCACTTCTTTTATTTCTGGATTGTTATGGTAGTAATCGTAAGGGTTGTAACGAGGCCGCAAGTGTTCCACTTCCTCGGCGGTGAGGCCGAATATGAACGCGTTTTCCTTCCCCGCCTGTTCGATTATCTCAATGTTGGCTCCGTCGAGGGTGCCGAGGGTGAGGGCGCCGTTGCACATGAATTTCATGTTGCCTGTACCCGATGCCTCGGTTCCGGCGGTGCTGATCTGTTCCGACACGTCGGCGGCCGGGAAAATCTTTTCTGCCAGGGAAACCCGGTAATTCGGGAGAAAATACACACTCATGGCCCCATGTATGCCTGGATCATTGTTGATGACCGAAGCGATGTTGTTGATAAGTTTTATGATGAGCTTTGCCATGGTGTAGCCCGGTGCCGCCTTCCCTGCGAACAGGAAGGTCCGGGGTATGAAGTTTTTGGGAATGCCGTTTTTCCTCAGATTGTTGTAGAGCATGATGATATGGAGGGCGTTGAGCATCTGACGCTTGTATTCGTGAATTCGTTTTACCTGGACATCGAATATGGAATCGGGATTGAGTTGCCATCCGCAGGTTTCATGTACATAGTCAATCAGTTTGAGCTTGCTCTGGCGTTTAACATCCATAAAGGCTTTCTGGAAATCCGGGTCATCCGCCCATGACTTAAGTTTTTCCAACTGGGTCATGTCGGTGATCCATGTCTCGCCAATTTTGGAAGAAATGAGTGCCGAGAGGCCCGGATTGGATTTTAGCAGCCATCTGCGCTGGGTTATACCGTTGGTCTTGTTGTTGAACCGTGATGGATAAAACCGGGCAAAATCGGGAACCAGCCGTGTTTTCAGAAGATCAGTGTGGAGGGCGGCTACGCCGTTTGTCGAACCGCAGCCCACAATGGAAAGATATGCCATACGGACCTGTTTCGTGTCGCCTTCCTCTATGATGCTCATGTTCCGGAGTATCTCGGGGTCGCCGGGATACTGTATGGATACTTTCTGCAGAAACCGGTGATTGATTTCATAGACGATCTGGAGGTGGCGGGGCAGGAGCTTTTCCAGCATGGAGACAGGCCATTTTTCCAGGGCTTCGGGCATGAGGGTATGGTTGGTGTACCCCAGGGACCGGATGGTAATGTCCCATGCCGCATCCCAGTCAAGACCGTTTTCGTCCATAAGGAGACGCATGAGTTCCGGTACTGCCAGGGACGGATGGGTATCGTTCAGCTGGATTGCCGCCATGTCGGGGAACTCATGCCAGGATTTTCCTGATTTCTGAAAACGTCTGAGAATGTCCCAGAGAGAACAGGCAACGAAAAGATACTGCTGTTTCAGCCGCAGCTCCTTTCCCAGGTACAGGGTGTCGTTGGGGTACAGCACCTTGGTCAGGTTTTCCGCCATGACCTTGGAACTGACAGCTTCTACATAATCTCCTTCGTTGAACTCGGAGAAATCGAACTCCTCTGCCGACCGGGCGCTCCACAGGCGGAGGGTGTTGACCGTACTGCCGCCGTAACCGATGATCGGCATATCATATGCGATTCCAAGAATGACACTGGTATCAAGCCATCTGTATTCCCGGCGGCCCCTTGTGGTTATGGCCTCCACTCTCCCGCCGAAATGCACGGGGACTGTGATTTCCGGCCGCTCTATCTCCCAGGGATTTCCGGTTCTGAGCCAGTCGTCAGGATGTTCTATCTGGTAGCCGTTTTCTATCTGCTGCCGGAAAATGCCGTAATCGTACCGGAGTCCGTACCCGAAGCAGGGAAGGTCCATGGTAGCCATTGAGTCAAGAAAACAGGCGGCCAGACGTCCCAGCCCGCCGTTCCCCAGCCCTGCGTCTTCTTCCTGTTCCCTTAAGTCTTCCCAGCTGTAACCGAGTTCGGTAAGAGCCTGTTCCACAACAGGCTGTAATCCCAGGTTAATGACATTATTGCCCATGGAGCGGCCGATGAGGAATTCCAGGGAAAGATAGTAGATACGTTTTGCATTCTTGCGGTGATGGGTCTGCTGGGTTTTGATCCACTGGTTGATGAGCCTGTCGCGGATCGTCATTGCCAGCGCAAGATAACGGTCGTTCCTTGTGGCAGAGAAGCTGTCGACACCGAGGGAATATTTCAGGTGTTCTGCGAACCCCCAGGCTATGCTGTCGGCATCAAGACCCTGACGGGCTTTCACCGAATCGATGGAAGACGATATGCTCATGGTCGCTGATCCTCCCGTTTTCTGCCCTTGGCAGGAAAACTACCGGCCAGGTAGTAGTATAAGTAAAGCCTGCGCGGATATCAAATTTGCTCCTCATGTTCGTCGACGATGGTAATGCAGACCGGCTTGCCGGTCACCACGGGCAGGTCCGAAATTTCTTTGAGAGCATTTTCGACATCGCCTTCCCTGGCACTATGAGTGGTGATAACCAGGGGGATGCTTTCCGGCTGGTCATCCTGAGGTTCCTGCTGAAGGAATGACGAGATGGAAATGGCGTGGTCACCCAGTATCCGTGTAATTTTAGCCAGCACGCCGGGCTCATCGTTTGCCATACAGCGTATGTAAAAGCGCCCATGTAATTCTCCGGCGGCCATGTAGACCGCGGCGGGGGTGAGGTCCGGCCAGATGGAAAGGGTGTCGAACATGATTTTCATTGCTCCCGACCCCGTACTGATGATGTCGGAAATAATGGCGCTTGCCGTGGGACTGCCGCCGGCGCCCCGGCCGTAGTACATGGTATGACCGACGGAATGGCCGTAAACAGAGACGGCATTGAAGGGGCCGTTGACCCAGGCCAGCGGGTGATCAGTCCCTATGAATGCCGGCCGTACCTGCAGGGCCAATCCTGCGTCCTCCCGCCGGGCAATAGCCAGAAGTTTGACCACATAACCCAGTTCGGCGCCGAACTGTACATCCATCAGACTGAGCTTATCTATTCCTTCAACGGGGATGTCCGAAAGTTGTACATGTCGCCGGAAGGCCAGAGAAGCGAGGATGGCGAGTTTGTGGGCCGAATCGCCGCCGGTAACATCAAGGGTGGGGTCTGCCTCGGCCAGGCCCTCCTCCTGGGCGTCCTTCAGGGCATTGGCGTAGCTTTTTCCTTTCTGTATCATTTCGGTAAGAATGTAGTTGCAGGTGCCGTTTACGATGCCGTAAAAGGCGTCAATCCGGTTTGATACCACCCCGTCGTAGAGGGCCCGGATGATGGGAATGCCGCCGCCGCAGGATGCCTCAAAGGAAATGGTGACACCCTTCGCCCGGGCGGCTGCGAAGAGTTCTTTTCCATGGTGGGCAAGGAGTGCCTTGTTGGCAGTGACAACATGCTTGCCTCCCTGGAGCATGCGAAGGGTAAAGTCTTTTGCCAGGGTGGTTCCCCCCATAAGCTCAACCATGATGTGAACACCGGGATCGGCGATTGCTTTGTTTATGTCGGTCTCAAACAGATGCCCGGGAAGTCCAAGCCGATCGAACTGCGGCTTATTAATGTCGACCAGATATAAGAGTTCAAGATCAAGGCCCGTTTTACGGGCAAGCATGTCCCGGTCCTCGAATAAACGTTTCGCTACTGCTCCGCCGACAGTACCGCAGCCTAAAATTGCAATTCCGATGTGTTTCATGTGACCTACCTATCCAATAACTTCACGACCATCCTAGCTGTCTGTCTGTTACGTGTCAAGATTATGTATTTTACCGCGTGCTTATCTGTGGTATACTCGTACACCTATGAGTGCGACAATCGTATCGGATGTAGACAAGGTCGGTAGGGCCGGCGCGTTAGGGAAACGGGCGTTTCTGGTTGTGGTTTCCCAAAATTCCCTTGGCACCTGCCTTGTGCTGGAAGAGTCTCAGGCTGAATACCGTATCGGCCGGGACGCGGACGCCGATCTGAATATAGACGATGCAATGGTCAGTAAACACCATTGTTCCGTACATTCCAAGAAAGGTGACTTCGTTATCAGCGATATGGGCTCCACAAACAGTACCTATGTAAACAATAAGCTGTTAAAGAAACCGGAAATACTATCCTACGGTGACCGTATCATTGTGGGGTCTACCATCCTGCGGTTTTTTTATGAAGAGCGTATTCCTTCAAAATAACCTTCCATCACCTGACTGCTTGCGGGGAACTGTCCGGCAACGTCGGGCTTATCCTTCAACGAGAGATCCGCTCCTCCGAAAAAATGGATCCGGTTAATCCAGCGGCTCAGCATGAAAGCCGTTACAAGGTCCTTTGTTGACAGGGTCCCTGTCCAGGGATAGGCGGAACTTCCTTTCATTCTGTCGGTTGACATGTCCATGAACCTGTCCCTGTCTTCGAATCCCTCAATACCCGGTACCGGGTAAAACATGGAAAGCCCGATCTGCGTTCTGTGACGGGCGAGTTTTCCCAGGATGTTTCCCGCCCTGAAGGGGGTGTCCCCCCATTCCCCCGGAATGCAGTAGGTGGTGGCCCAACCTCCGTTGTTTCTGATAGTCTCCAGTGCCGCGGCCCAGTCCTCATAACGGCGGTGCCCGTCTTCTCCTGTTCCCAGAGATATGTTGAAATGGCGCATTCCCGCATCGTGAAGCCTTTTTACCCGGTCATGCGAGAGCAGACGGAAATCGATACCGTTTTCCATCATCAGCCGCCCGTCGGGGAACCGTGTGCGAAGTTCGGTCAAAAAGGCAAAAAGGGTATCCGGCGCGCAGAGAAGATTATCGTCTTCCAGATTGATATCCACAGGGGCTCCGGGCGGGAGCGCAGGTAACGCCGATAACCACTCAGACACAGACCCGCACCTGAATCCCTTCCCGTGGGTGATGCGGGTAGAACAGAAACTGCAGCTCATCGGGCATCCCCGGGAAAGGGCCGTTGTGAGGAGTGTGCGACGGCCTGCAGATGTGTGCCACACAGGGAAAATATCCTTGCCCTGTTGCGTGTGTAGAGCAGAGAGAATGGTTTCTTCGGACGGCGGTGGAAGTCCCTGTTCCAGTGCCTCGATCAGCAGAGGCGCGAGGGGTTCGGCTTCGCCGGGGCATACCAGAGAGAACAAGCCTGTCCGGGAGAAATAACGGGGACATACGCTTACCCCGGGTCCGCCGATGATCAGCGGGATACGGGGGAGTTCTTTTCTGCACAATTGCGAGAACTCAAGGGCTTCACGGGCATACGCGAAGGCAAAGAGGGAGACCGCGATGACATCGGGTTTCCATGCGGCGATGCGGCAGACGCATTCGCCGTAGGTCGGCCCGAAGTGATGATAACCTTTAAAAAAGCCGTCCCGGCCGTTTTCCCGGGTATGAAGATAGGGTGTAAGGTATGAGAGGGAAGCCGGCAGCGCTTGGGAGAATGACCTGCCCCGTGTCCCTTTCGCACCGATAAAATTGAACACCCGGGCTTCTGTTCCCGATGTGTTGAGGAGGCCGGCGACAGTGAGGGCTCCCAGGGCGGTATTCCGGTGAGGCGTAATGTAAAAGTCCTGGACCGGCGGTACCGCCAGGGCAATCCGTATGTTCATGGTTTTTGCAGCAGTCTTTT
>JAFGQL010000068.1 GCA_016935695.1 Spirochaetales bacterium | reverse complement strand
TATCACAGTTGGCGCGCATGCCACGAAGGAGTACAACGGTTAACAGCCCTGCTGTAGCGTAAGCCGGCTCTGCCGGCTTAAAGCGTACAGGGCCAGCGGGAGCCGGAGGAGGAGCGAACGCGAGTCCGATGACAAATAATCAGTCAAGAAACAGGTAGTATCATAAAGGAGAAATATAGATATGAAAAAACGGCAAAAAATCAGAGTATTGATGGTGTTGATCAGTTTCTTCCTGTTTCCAGCGCTTTTTTATTACATGTCCCCGTATTTGATCGTTGATGCATCAATCAGCGGAATAATTTCAGGTAGTTTCATTCTTTTCGTGCTTCAGTTTTTATCTGCATTATTAGTTGGACGCGCCTTTTGCGGATGGGTGTGTCCTGCCGGCGGGGCACAGGAAGCAGTTATGTTTGTGTTGAATAAAAGAGTCAACACGTTCAATTTTATCAAGTGGATAATCTGGATACCGTGGATTATTGGTATCATTTTGATCGCGATAAGAAACGGGGGTTATTCATCAGTCGACCCGACCTATAAAACTGAGTTCGGCATGTCGATGACCAACGTCTATTCCCTCATAACCTATTTGCTGGTTTTAGCGGTTATCACAATACCGGCTTTCATAATCGGTAGACGGTCATTTTGTCATCATCTATGCTGGATGGCACCGTTCATGATTACAGGAAGAAAAATCAGGAATGTATTCCGTATCCCGTCCCTGCAGCTTGCATCGATAACCGAGAATTGCATTCATTGTCACACATGCACCGAAAGCTGCCCGATGAGTCTGGATGTCGAAACCATGGTAAGGGATAAAAAGATGGAAAACAGCGAGTGCATATTGTGTTTGACCTGTGTGGATTCCTGTAAAAGCAAGGCAATCAAAGTGGAATTCAAGAGCAGATGATGCAGCGGCGGTTTACACAGAATGGCTGAACCCGGCGTGTTATCGGCAAAGCATATAACGGAGGCAATTGCATGAACCTATTCAACCCGCGGCTGAAACGTCTTGTCAAAGAACATGAGAAACTTCTTGCACGGAAGAACCGGCCCCTTGAGCCGGGCAACGGGATATATGAAAAGTTCGCCCATCCGGTGCTTACCGCGGAGCACACTCCCCTCTTCTGGCGCTACGATCTGGACAGGGAATCAAACCCGGGACTGCTTGAGCGCATGGGTATCAACGGTACCTTCAATCCCGGCGCGATCATCTACAATGGGAACATCTGCCTGATGGTACGTGTGGAAGGCGCCGACCGGAAGTCCTTTTTCGCGGTTGCGGAAAGCAAAAACGGGATCGACGGGTTCAGGTTCTGGCCGCAGCCTGTGGTACTGCCCCAGACCGATGCCCCCGACACAAACGTCTATGACATGCGCCTGACCCGCCACGAAGACGGCTGGATCTACGGTATCTTCTGCACCGAGCGCAAGGACACATGCGCTCCCTTGGGCGACACATCCTCGGCAGACGCTCAGGGCGGCATTGCCCGAACAAAGGACCTCCTTGCCTGGGAACGGCTTCCCGACCTGAAAACCCCTTCACCCCAGCAGCGGAACGTTGTCCTCCACCCCGAGTTCGTCGACGGAAAATACGCTTTCTACACCCGCCCGCAGGACGGGTTCATCTCCACCGGATCTGGGGGCGGTATTGCCTGGGGTTTGTGCGATTCCATGGAACAGGCGGTCATTACAGAGGAAACACTGATTGACCAGAAAGTGTACCACACCGTCAAGGAAGTCAAGAACGGCCAGGGGCCCGCACCCATCAAGACACCCAAGGGCTGGATCCACGTGGCCCACGGGGTAAGGAACACCGCCGCGGGACTGCGGTATGTGATTTATGTCTTCATGACAGACCCGAAGAGGCCGTGGATACCGACATACACCCCCGGCGGCCATTTCATTTTTCCCGAAGGAGAGGAACGCACGGGAGACGTATCCAACGTCGTATTCACCAACGGGCTGGTACAGAAAGACAACGGCGAAGTGCTGATCTATTACGCCTCATCGGATACCCGCTGCCATGTGGCCCGGACATCGGTTGACAGACTGATTGACTACTGTACCCACACACCGCCTGATCCGCTTACCTCCGCTGCCTGCGTAAACCAGCGCCTGGCACTTATAGACAAAAACCTGCGCCTGGGACCCAAAGCGGGAGCGATGGTAAAAAGGGCCCTCACCCCTGGGTAAGGAGCACGAAATTCCAGCTTGCCGGAAGTACTGATCCTTCCAGAACGCCCTTACTGCACTTAAGTCCCGTACCCTCCGCCGGGACCACCTTTTCGGGGTGATCTTCGGTATTGGCAGCCTTGAGGTCATTGCCGGCCATCATTTTATGCATGGCCAGACGGTAATCCTCAAACCCTTCCAGAACCAGGTTCAGTTCGATGTTTTCATCGAGGGAGCGGTTGACCAGAAACAGGGCAACGGTTCCCTTCTCTCCGTTATACACGGCGCTCGCGTCCAGCCAGGGCACCTGACCGTAGGTCGGGTGTTCATACGCGGGGCTGTCAACGCGGACATTCAGGGCCGCCCCGCGTGCATAATTGGAAACATAAAAAAACGGGTAAAAAATGGTCTGGCGCCAGGCGGGCCCTCCCGTTCTGGTCATCACCGGGGCGATCACGTTCACCAGCTGGGCAAGACAGGCAATTTTCACCCTGTCCGCGTGCCGTATAAGTGAATTGAGCATAAGACCGACAACCAGGGCGTCCTCAAGATTATAGACGTCTTCCAGAAGGGACGGACCGACCTGCCACGGTGTGTTTTTGTAAATCTGATTATCACTCTCGTTGGAGTGGTACCAGACATTCCATTCGTCAAAGGACAGATTGATGGTTTTCCTGGAACGCTTTTTCGCTTTCACGTAATCGCAGGTATGAATGACCGTTTCTATGAAGGAATCCATGGCTACGGTCGAAGCAAGGAAACCGGCAGTGTCGTTTTCCTTATTATTCAGGTACATATGAAGGGAGATGTAATCCACATTGTCATAACATTCCTCCAGTACTTCAAGTTCCCACTGGGGAAAGGTGGGCATTCCCGACCCGGAACTGCCGCAGACAACCAGCTCAAGGCCCGGATCAAAGAGTTTTAGCGCCTTCGCGGTCTCGTTTGCCAGCCGGCCGTATTCGACGGCGGTTTTGTGTCCCACCTGCCACCACCCGTCCAGCTCGTTGCCCAGACACCAGAGCCGGATATTGTGGGGTTCGGGATATCCATGGGAATGGCGCAGATCGCTCCAGTAAGAACCCGAGGGGTGATTGCAGTATTCCAGAAGGTCGCAGGCTTCCTGTATTCCTCTGGTACCCAGATTCACAGCCATCATGACCCCGGAGCCTGCTTTTTTCGCCCAGGAAGAGAACTCGTTCAGGCCGAATTCGTTCGGTTCGGTGGATTTCCACGCCGGATCCAGGCGGACCGGACGGTTCTCCCTGGGCCCAACGGTATCCTCCCAGCGGTAGGCAGACACAAAATTGCCGCCGGGATACCGTACCACAGGTACCTTCAGTTCCCGGACCAGTTCAAGAACATCTTCACGGAACCCCTCGGCATCGGCCCGTGGATGAGCTGGTTCATACACACCGCCGTACACAGCCCTGCCAAGATGCTCAATAAAGGACCCGTACAGCCGTTCATCAATATCGCTTACAATAAAATTCCTGTTAAGGACAGCCCGCGTTTTCATCATCTAACTCCCTGTTACTCTTTTCCCAAAAAGTATACCCTATACTAATGCAACCTGATTATTATCGCCAGAGAAATTTCCAACGGGCCCTCAAGCGGCATATAAAAGCTCCTGTACACACCTTCATTCTGAAAGTGCCTCCCTTTTTTGCCCAGGAAGCCCTCGCGGAACTGGCCCATCACCACATAGG
>JAFGQL010000007.1 GCA_016935695.1 Spirochaetales bacterium | reverse complement strand
GCCACACTAGCCGCGTAGGTATAGCGGTTTCTTGCCTGGGCCTCACCGGCAAAGGCGGTAAGAAGGTTTTTCTCGGTCTGTGTTCCCTTTACACTCTTCATGGTCATCTCCTAAATTGAAAGTATATACATTCAAGAAATGCTTCGCAAATTAATGCGTCAGGCACTCCTGGTATGCGCGCACCCGTCAGTCTTTTTTACATTCATTCCCTGTGCCGCCAGCGAATAGTCCAGATCCGGATGAATACCCAGACGCGCCAGACAAAAATCATAGCGGACCGGGTCTTCGGGAGAAAACCGGCTGAAAAATGCGCTGATATCTTCAACCGCAGCCGAGTCGGCCTGCCTGCGTGAAGTAATCCCGAGACTTTTGGCAATCCGCAGGATGTGGGTATCCACAGGATACTTCAGGTCTTTCGGATCCACCTGGTTCCAGATCCCTGTATCCACCGCGTCACGGCGTGTCATCCAGCGAAGAAACAAATGGAGCCGCTTGCAGGCGCTCCCTCCCGCCGGATCAGCAACAATGCGCACACCGCCTTCCTTGAACGGGCCTGCCAGGGACTCAAGCCCCTTCCAGACATTCCCGTCTGCACGGTATCCTTTCAGAAAAAGTTCCTGTAAAGAACCATATTCACACAGCACGTCTTTCAATATGTAAAAGAACCCTTCGATTTCCCCGGCATTATAAAACCTGTAATACTGAGGCCCTTTTTCTTTCCAGCGGATGATGCCCTCACCCGTTCGCATATCGCGGCTGGGCTGTGAAAAACAGGAAAATACCCCTTTTAGAAACCCCAGGATGGAGGCAGCCCGGCCAAGGGCAAACTGGGACGCGACAAACCCCGCTACTTCCCTGTCAAACGGATCATCAAAGGCGTGAACATACAGCACCGGATCCGGGTTCACGTACTCAAGGGTGCCGTAGGTCGAGTAAAGCCGCTCTAAAAGCTCCTTCATGAAACCGCAGCCCGGCAGACATCACAGTATTTCCTCACCTCAAGAACAAGACCGTCGGTGGTGAAGCCGTGTTTTTTTAAGAGGGGCACATCGACAAGTCTTTCCAGGGAAAGGTCCCGGGGAAGGTCAAACACCCGGTTGCACCCGGGACAGCGGTAATGGGGATGATTGTCGTTTACCGGATCGAACCGGCTGGGTCCCGCTGCGCCGTCTATCCGGCGTATTTCGCCCTTCCTGGCAAGAAGGTCGAGGTTCCGGTAGACCGTACCCATGCTCACCCTGGGCATCTCCTGGCGGACCTCCTGATACAATTCCTCCGCAGTGGGATGATCCTTTCGGGCAGAGAGCAAACGCAGAATAACCTGCCGCTGTTGTGTGTTCCTCTTCATATTGGTAATTATTACTACTATAGACAAGCATACTTGTCCTGTCAATGCATTCCGGCGGATTAAGGAACAAGGTTATACGGCCCCCGCGGGTTTCATTTCAGATACCGGGAAAAGCGGTTCTTTGCCAAAGGGTCGATTCTGTGGCACAATGGAGGCATAGATGAAACTGCTCCGTGCTCATACAAAAAGAGTTGTCGTTGTCCTGACCGGATTTATTCTCTGCGCCCTTCCCCTGTCGGCCCGGCCGGGAGTACGAACAACTGTCACCCCGGATCTCTATCTTGAACAGATAGCCGACTCGGTCTGGATCCATGAATCCTTTACCAGCATGAAACCCTGGGGCCGGATCGGCGCCAACGGTCTTGCCCTGGTAAGCGGAAACCGGCTCATACTGATCGACACACCCTGGACCGATGAACTCACCGGGGATCTGGTTAACTGGTTTTTCTCAAACCGGGGCTGCACTGACGTGTCCGCCATCGTGTGTCATTACCACCAGGACAATTTGGGCGGCCTTGGCTGGGTGCATGAACAGGGGTATGAATCCTACAGCTTGAAGGCGACCATAGACCTGTGCCGGCAGAAAGGCCTTCCCGTTCCTCGCAACCCTGTGACCTCGCCCCACACCTTCCGGTTTGGCGACACTCCCGTCACCCTGTACTTCCCTGGAGAAGGGCACACAGTGGACTCGGTCTGCGTCTACCTGAGCACTGAACGTATCCTTTTTGGCGGCTGTTCGGTTAAATCCCTTGAGAGCCGGACCCTCGGCAACACTGCAGAAGCCAACCTGGGCGCCTGGCCCGGCAGCCTCCGGGCCATGAAACGGATGTTCGGCGAGGCGCGGATAGTGGTGCCCGGTCACGGAAAAGCAGGAGACTTGTCACTCATCGATCACACCCTTGTACTTCTGGACACACACAGGAGCAGTCATGATTGACACCCGGCGGTTTGTAAAAAGTGTCTGTATGGTCATAGAAAGCCTGTCACGGGCGGAATTGACGAAACAGGGTTATAAGCTGGTGGTGAATTATCTGGAGGAAAGCGCCGACCTGGGCTTTTCCGGGTGCGCCAGATACACCGTCAAGAAGTATATCAGCAAGGACCTTCCAACCCTGGAAGACATCAGGGCGCGGCATAAAACAGGGGCCGGCATTTCGGAACTTGACGACCTGGTGCTGCGCATGGAGTACGAGGCAAGCCAGCTGGAAAAACACAGAGAACGGTTTTAGGTTCTATAGGAAAGCAGTTCTTCCATAGCACCAATCACATAATCAGGTGACGGATCAAGTCCGGCGGGATCGTTGTGGCTCCATCCGACAAACACCGTTGCGGCTCCCGCACGGTGCCCCGACTGAATGTCAAACACCGCGTCCCCTACAAATACCGTTGTTTCCTTTTCCGCCTGCAGGCGCTCCATGGCGTACAGTACAGGACCGGGTTGGGGCTTGTGGGTATCGGTGTCCTCGGGAGTAACAATGATGTCCAGGTAAGGCCGGATTCCCATGGCCTCGGCATACAGCCCCGCGGTATCCAATTTGCGGGACGTAACGATACCCGTCCGCTTTCCCGACTCTTTCAGGGCGGACAGGGTTTGGGCGACACCGGGAAACAGTTTGAGGCGGTCTGCGTAAATGGTTAACTGATAGGCGCTGTATTCATCACATACCCTGTCCATCATATCCGGGCTTAAGACGCCGAAATATTGCTCCATCTGGGCCTTCAGGGGAATGCCCATGAGGGCCGCCACATCCTGGCGGGTAATGGTTTTTCCTTTCGGAATGAGATCCTGATAGACCTCAAACACATGAAAATAGCTTTCGGTAACCAGATCGACAGTATTCAACAGAGTACCGTCGGCGTCAAAAAGGTAGGTGTCGAATTCGGGAATTATTGATTGTTGATGTTCCATGGTGGCCGCATCGTAGCAGGAACAGGCAGGCAGAGGCAAGCCTCGGCCTGTTCTCGGATTTCCCCAAAAGGCCGGAAAATCACCAGTCCAGGAACATCCACAGGGTCCCGTAGATATTCAGGACAGCCCCGAAACTGAAACAGACAAGATCGGCAAGGCCGGGCCTGCATTCCTCTTTTGTGCGGGAAAACATGGAAACCAGCAGAAACGGCAGGATATCAACCGTGTAGCGGTTGCCGAAATGCCACCCGCCGAGTGTCCGGTGGCTGGTGATAAGCAGAAGATGCAGGACCGTCAGTATAACCACCGCTGCATCCACCACAAGGTGACAGCGGGACCGGCGGGAAAAAAGGCGCGCGCCATAGACAAGGAACAGGGGATTGGCAATGAAAAAAGCAAATCCGTTGAACTTGGGAAAATCTATCAGCGTGCCGCGGAATGTCGGAAGCCTGAACATATTGGGCATGTTTGAAAAAATATGCCCAATATGAAACTGTCCCGTGGGATGCTGCAGAAACTCCGGCAGGTAATTATGGCCGAACTCCACAACAGAGTCAAAACGCAGGTAATTATACGCAGCGTAGACGCAGCCTATCAGTGCCGGCGCGATCAGAAGACGGAGGGCACCAACAGCCGCAGAAGGAACATGCCCAACGGGAACCTCCGGCACTTCCTGACCGCGCGGGGAACGGAAATAGACAAGGAGCAGCAAGGGAAAGTACAGAATGTTAAAGGGCCGGCACCCGACGGACAGGGCCAGGAACATGAAAGACAGGTACAACCCTGACTTTTTATCCGAAAAAATGAAATACACGCTCAAAAGTGACAGCAGATATGCAAGCGCCTGGGCCTGGAACCACACACCGCCGTTCACCGTAAGAACGGCAAGATTCCCCCCTATAGTGAGGAACAATCCCCAGAAAGACGCATACACGCCGGATAACCCCCTCTTCCTTCCAAGGGCGTAGACGGTAAGAAAACTCCCCAGGCCGTACAGGGTTACCAGCAGATTATTGGGTGTGTCGGCACCGAAAAAAGGCACCAGGAAAAACTGCACTGCCGAAGGCAGAGGCGGAAAACTCACATAAATTCTGCCTTTGTACTGGGCCAGTTCCAGATAGGAGTAGTTTTCTTCCAGGTGTGCGCGCCCCATCCACCACGCCCGCGCCTGTTTGGTATAGGAATCCCAGGAGGAATGGGACAGAAGCTGCTGTCCCATGGCAGCATACAGGAAATAATAGATCAGCATGAGGCCGCACAGTGACACGATCAGTGCCTTCCTTTTGGAAAGCCACATGGAAAGCGACAGGAATCCTGTCCGCACTTTCAGAATGAATGCCCTTATCCGCCGCAGCGCCGCTGAAGTTATGGTGCCGGTTTTCATATCAGGCCATACCATACCATGGAAGAAACAGATTGAGTACTTAACAAGGAGTTCTTTTTCCCGGGCTCCTTGCCTTTATTCATTTGCCGTTCAATAACGGCTCTGAATATATTGATACTGATTCATCTTGTGAGAATGTAAACAAGAAAAAGGATATGGAAATGAAAGCACTGATCTACAAAAAATACGGCCCTCCGGAGAATTTGCAATTTACCGACCTAGACGCACCGCAACCACGGGACGGCGAGATTTGCATCAGGGTAAAAGCAGTGTCCCTTAATGCCTATGACTGGCATATGCTCACTGCGGACATTCCTGTGGCACGGCTGGCTGCAGGCTTTTTCAGACCCAAAGTACCCGTACTCGGCGCTGACGTCTCCGGTACCGTGGAAAAAACCGGAAACGGCGCTTTTGGGTTCGTACCGGGAGACCGTGTATTCGGAGACCTGTCTATGTCAGGCACAGGTGGTCTATCTGAATATACAGCGGCGCCGGCAGCACGGTTCCACCGCATTCCAGACAGCCTTTCCTATGAGGAGGCCTCAGCCCTTCCCATGGCCTCTGTAACGGCCTTCCAGGCCCTTTACACCAATGGAAAAGTCCAGGCCGGCCACAAGGTCCTCATCAACGGCGCGGCCGGCGGCGTGGGAACCTTTGCCATCCAGATTGCCAAAGCATTCGGCGCCCGGGTAACAGCAGTCTGTTCCCAGCGCAACCACGCACAGGCACAAGAGCTTGGGGCGGATGCAGTCATAGACTATACTCGTGAAAATTTTACGGAAAACGGAGAAAAGTACGACATTATACTCGGCGTGAACGGTTACCAGCCTATCAGGGCCTACAAGAACAGCCTCACGCCCAATGGACACTATATTGCCATCGGCGGAACCGGCGCCCAGATATTTCAGGCACTCCTCCTGGGGCCGCTTCTTTCCCGAAAAGGCGGCAAGCATCTTGGTTCCATGATGGCCACACCCAAACCGGAAGATACCCGGGAAATTCTCAAACTCGTGGAAAAAAAGAAACTCAAACCGGTCATAGATAAAGTTTTTACATTTGCTCAGGCAGTGGAAGCCTTCCGCTACCTGGGTTCCGGCCATGCCAGGGGCAAAATCGTCATCACCTTCCCTTAATCCCCGAAACAGGTTCCCGCTAAACGGGCCGAGTGTATGGCCAGGTGGTCTACCGGTACAAGCTTGGTTTTTTCTGCTGTTTCTTCCAGGGGAATGGAGACAATGTCCTGCCCCTTCAAGGCCACCATCCGGCCGTAGTCACCCCTGGCAAGGAGCTCGGCCCCTTTTGTACCGAACTGTGTGGCAAGGACCCTGTCGTAGGCAACCGGGGCGCCCCCGCGCTGGAGATAGCCCAGGACCGACACCCGGGCCTCGATCCCTCCGGCCTCCAAGAGGGCCTTTGACAGACGCAAACCGGAACCCCCGTCAGTCTCCTTGACCTTCCGCATCTGCTTTTTGGAAAACTGGGCCTTTTCTGCCGACCGGGCGCCTTCTGCAATGACAATGACAGAGAACCCCTCGGGATGATCAAGACGGGTTTTCAGGTGTTTCAGAATCAAATGAACATCATAGGGAATTTCCGGGATGAGGATGACATCCGCCCCGCCGGCTATTCCCCCGTACAGGGCCAGCCACCCTGCCTCGTTGCCCATCACCTCGGCGATAAGCACCCGTCGGTGGGAATGGGCCGTCGTATGCAGGCGGTCAACCGCGTCGGTTGCCACGTCCAGGGCTGTGTGAAAACCAAAGGTCATATCGCTGCCGAATACGTCGTTATCAATCGTTTTTGGAAGTCCAATGACGTTAAGGCCTTTTTTGGAAAGCCAGTAGGCCCGTTTCTGGCTGCCGTTTCCGCCGAGGACCACCAGGGCGTCCAACCCCCATTTTTTATAGTTGTCGATCATCATGTCGACCTTGATCGGGTCCTTGAAAGGCCGCTCCCGGGACGTACCCAGAATGGTCCCCCCGGTATGGATGATCCCGGAAAAATCCTCCGGTTTTAAAATGCGGCCCTTCCCCTCCACAAGACCCTTGTACCCTTCGTGAATACCAATGATTTCCATTCCGTATTCGTGAAAGGCCGCCTTGCAGATACCGCGTATGGCCGGGTTTAAGCCCGGACAGTCGCCCCCTGCGGTGAGAATTCCGAATCGTTTTGTCGCGGTCATAGGCTGCTCCCAAAAATTACAGTAACGGTTTTTCTTACCGTATGTATGGTAAAGATTAGTACCGGCTGCAAAAAACCGCAAGATGCAACCCGGTTTGAACCATAATGTATACATGAGTATTTAATAAAAAGCGCGGGCCGGAAATACGTTTATATGTGACAGCCGACGGTATACACATAATAAATGCAACATATTCTCTATATTCCCTTCATATTGCGTTCACACCTGTACCGTATATTCCCCCTATCACGTTACAAGGAGTGTGTGTATGAAATTACGTTTACTTGCTGTCGCAATGGTGGCAGTTACCGCATCGGTGTTCGCCAATGACTTTGGCGCAAAGGGAGCATCGACAAAAAACGCTTATACTCTCGATGAAATGCTGGCATACGCCATCGAGGATGAGCATATGGCACTGGCAGAATATCAGGCAATAATGAAAAAGTTCGG
>JAFGQL010000067.1 GCA_016935695.1 Spirochaetales bacterium | reverse complement strand
GTTGCCGTACGCAGTATCGTTGCAGGCCGCGCCGACTCATTCACCCTGACAGGAGTAATCCTGTGGAACATGGGGTATCTCCTTTTTCTCTTTGCCGGGATTGTATGGATCTTAAAAAAGGAACAGTACCCGTTCTCCGTAAAAGCAGTTAAAACTGTGCTTGCCAGATCCTTATTCAGCCGTTATAGTAAGTCAAAAAGGTAAGGAGCTGCACCCATGGGTATCGTAACACTGCTGGTAGTTATCATCCTTGTGATTGTCATTCTCAGAATTCTGTAAGTTACGTCATTCTGTTGTCTGCCCTGCAGGCATCAGGTAAAACAAGCCTCCGTTCCTCTCATCGGTAATAAACCATACATGTCCGTCTGGGCCTGTTCTCACGTCTCTTATGCGTCCCACTGTATTGTGCAAGAGCATCTCTTCCCCCAGTATTCGGGTTCCTTCTCTCTCAAGTCGCCGGAGATGTCTGCCGGCGAGAGCGCCTACAAATATATCGTTTTTCCATTGGGGAAACCTGTCCCCAGTGTAAAAGGTCATTCCGGAGGGAGCAATGGAAGGAACCCAGTACCTCAGGGGAGGTTCCAGCCCAGGGGCTTCTGTTTTATCACTGATCTCCGTACCGTTATAGTTCACTCCGAAGGTGACCAGAGGCCATCCGTAGTTTGCTCCTGGCTTAAGGATGTTCATCTCATCGCCGCCTTTAGGACCATGCTCGTGGATCCACACATTTCCTGTCAGCGGATCGATTGCCATACCCTGCTGGTTTCGGTGTCCAAAGGTGAATATGGCACTTGGGCGTCCGCCGCTAACCAGTGGATTGTCTGCAGGAATACTCCCGTCGTCATTGAGCCGGAGTACGGAACCCGCGTGGTCCTCGGTGTCCTGGGCCCTTGTCCCCTGGCCGCGGTCGCCCAGACTTATGTACAAATAGCCGTCTCCGTCAAATATCAGTCGGGAACCGAAGTGCTGTCCTGATCCTGAACCCTTGTTGGAAGTGAATACTCTTTCAACATCCGTGACTTTGGTACCGTTAAAAATTGCCCTGGAAACGGCTGTACCGGTACCGGAACCAATACGCGCCGAGTGGGAAAAATACACAAGGCGGTTACGGGAGAAATCCGGATGCAGGACAATGTCCAACAGACCGCCCTGACCTGAGGCCGGAATGTCGGGAAGGCCTGCAACCTCTGAAAGACTGCCATTTTTGTACAGCAGCAGCCGTCCTCGACGCTCGGTTATGAGTACCGAACCGTCTTCAAGAAATGCGAAGCCCCAGGGGTGATGTATTCCGTCGGCTGCCTGTATCAGGTCGAAATACCCGTTCTCTGACCGCTGTACGCCCAGAGACCTTGGTTCCTGCCGGTCGGCCAACACCTGACATCCGAGAATGAGAAGGAAACCTGAAAGTAGCATGTATCGTTTCATGGGTATAACATAATAAATATTATAAAAATAGTCATATTAAAAAAATGCGTCCCGTTTTTTCCTGTGATATAATGTGCGGGCAGGATGGATGAGTGAAACAGCATGGAAAATCAAAGGATTAGTGATGGATTCCTTATACGGAGTTTCTGCGTCCCTCGCCCGGACGATAGAGGCACAAGCCCCGGGTTTTATGGACGGGAGCCGGCGGTCGCCGCGGGTGCTTGAGTGTATCGCCGGTATTGCCAGAGAGGCATTCTTACCCTTAAAGGCCCGCCGGTATGCACTTCGGGATGAGTCGATAGGTATAGGCTTCAACCAGACAACCAGCCAGCCGGGCCTCCTTGCCTTCATGTTCGACAAGTTGTGCATACAGGAAACAGACCGGGTGCTGGAAATAGGTACCGGCTGCGGCTACGCGGCGGCCTTGGCCTCCTGTTTGTGCAAGGAAGGACAGGTCTACACAGTAGAGATAATCCCGCAGCTTGCCGCGGCAGCAAAGGCAAAGCTGTCGGACTTCCCGAATGTCCATTGTATTCAGGGAGACGGGTCTGCCGGCTGGACTGCAGGCGCACCTTACGATGCCATATTCTTCTCTGCCGGTGCCGGTCATGGGTTTGATGTCCGTCCGCTTCTGCCTCAGTTGAAGGACGGCGGCAGGCTCATGGTTCCCAGAAGGTTCGGAGAACTTTTCCTGTACATAAAAGACGGAGAGCATCTCAAGGAAGAAGTGTTCTATGCGGTGAATTTTGTGCCCCTGAAGGGCATTAACTCAGGATGAACTCCGGCGGATCCAGCTTGAAACCGTTTTAAGAAAGGGTACTTTACGTATGGGTTTTGCGATTACATCATCCATCCCGTTATCAATACATTCCTGGCGTTCGGCATCATAGGCGGAAGCGGTCATAGCTATGATAGGGGTTTGCGCGTTCAAGGCTTCCCGCTTTATGATTTTTGTCGCCTCCAGACCGTCCATTTCCGGCATTTGAACGTCCATTAAAATGAGGGCGTATTTGTTCTCTGAAGCTTTTTTTACAGCTTCTTTCCCGTTTACCGCAAGGTCTACCACGCAGCCCACAGACTCAAGATGACGCTGGGCAATGAACTGGTTGGTCGGGTAATCCTCGGCCAGCAGCACTGAGGAGTCCTTAAGAGCTGTCAGTTCGTCGGGCTCCAGTCCGTGCAGCTCACTGGTAAAGTCGGGACGGATCGATGGGGAAAGAGGCAGAGTAAACCAGAAAACCGTCCCTTTTGGTTTGTTAGGATAAAACCCGATATCCCCTTTCATCAGCAGTACCAGTTCCCGGGCAATGGTGGTCCCCAGTCCGCTGCCGCCGTATTTTCTGGTGATGGAGGAATCAGCCTGTACAAAGGCGCCGAATATGCGCCCCCTGTCCTGTTCTTTTATACCGATGCCGGTATCCGCGACACTGAAACGGATACGTTCCGATTCCCTGGTCACCTCTATGCGGATTGTGCCCTGGTCGGTGAATTTCAGCGCGTTTCCCACCAGGTTCACCAGTATCTGTTCAATTCTGTCAGGGTCTCCTTCGTACCATTCATTCACGTTCTCCATATCCACATGGGTACTGAGTTTCAGATTGTTCTGCTCAACCCGCTGAGTGAAGGAGGATTCCAATGAATTCAGCAGTGCCGAGATGGAAAAAGGACGTATGTTAAGGGAAATCTTTCCGGTTTCGGCCTTTGACAGGTCAAGGAGCTGGCTGATCAGAAACAGGAGCCTGTTGCTTTCCCTGCGGATCAGTACATTATGACGGTGAATTTCTTCCAGATCAGAGGAGTTCTGCACCAGTTCGGTAAATCCTATGATACCGTTAAGAGGGGTCCGCATCTCATGACTCATATTCGCAAGGAACATGGTTTTCGCGGTGCTTTCCAGTTTGGCCTTTTCCTTGTCATGTCTTATTGCTTTAATTTCATCACCAAGGGCGAGTGAGAACAGTACGATCATCAGGATCATGCCAATATCCATGCTGTGGTACAGGAGAGTGATAAAGGGCAGGATACCCATCTGCATGAACACGCCGATGACCGCGAACAGAAGAAAAATACAATTGGAGGTCAGGAATATTTTGGCGGGCCGGTCTCCTTTAAGGGCTATCCGGACCGAAAGGAATATGATGGACAGCAGATACAGGAGGAGCAGAATGTTTCGAATGTCCATGACGAAAAGGATATTCCATATCTGGAACATGAACGAGAACAGGGGCATCAGCAGAGATGACCATATAAGGAGAAAGGCTGTACGGGGGTAGCGTTCATGTAAACGAAGGAGGCTTGCGGAGAACAGCACATAGGCAACACCCTGAAGAGACGGGAAAAAGGTGCTTATAATGAAATCTATATTAAGGGACGTGGGAAAAGCTTTGGAAATAATGCCGTAGGTATTGAGCTGCATCATACCCAGAAAGAAGATGAACAGGGAATAATAGAAATACCCCCACTGCCGCAAGTACACGAAAAGGATCAGGTTATACAGCCCCATTACGATGATGATGCCCAAAAGGATGCCGAAGAATAGATGCTCCGCCGCCGCCTTGCCGATAAATTCCCTTAACGGCCATAATTTCAGTTTTATTTGAAGGTCTGTCAGGAAAGGCCGGTCCTCCGGTTTTGAAAAGAGGATGCAGTAGTGCCGGGTTTCTCCCCGGTCCAGGAACAGGCGGAATGCCGGATTGCGGTGGGGCAGGTCTTTCTTTTCCCAGGGAACATGAAACCCGTCGTTATGGAGTCGTACAGCGTTTCCGTTTTCTATTTCATACAAAGTGATCTGTTTACCCGTTCGTTCGTAATCATATTCAAGAATCCAGTTTGTCGAGTCGGATTCGTTTTTCAGGGTAAACAGAACCCATGCGTTATAGCTTATGTGTTCCCCGGAAAACGCGGACCGGGGAATGTTCGCAAGCCCCCTGTCCCGTATTTCCTTCAGCAGGGTGTCTATGGTCCGCGGACCGGACGAGTCGGAAATGATATACGCGTGTCGGCCTATATCAATAAAGTCCTTTTCGGAACTCAGGACAATGCCGTCCGCCCAGGCTGTCCAGGATATGAGAGAAACGACAATAAACAGTATCCGGATATATTTCATATGTTCAGTTCCCCATTGTACCGGTAGTTTGCCGAATTATCTACTCTCTTTTTTGCGGATAATTTCCCCGGAACGTAACATCGTTAAAAAAAAACAAATTGACACATATCCGGCGGCGATTCATACTTGGAATATATTGTATGAAAAAGTGGAGGATGACCAATGGCTAAACAATTGGATCTTGAGCACAGGATTATCGATCTTGCGGACAAGGATCCCAAGTTCAGATCCGCCCTTCTGAAAGACGCGAAAAAAGCGATAGAAGAAAAATTCGATATCCGGACGCCGGAACGCCTGAAGATTGTGGTCGTAGAAGACACGGCGGACACCATGCATCTTGTACTGCCTCCCGTATTGTCAGAAGGGGACGTGGTCGCCTGGACCTGAAAAAAGAGACGTCCTTTTATCATCTGCTGGCCTTTCTTGCAGATCCGACTCCTTTTTCTAAAAGCCATTTTTCTTATAAACGAATTTTTTCTTGCCTCGGCGGCAACATCCCGCGGCTCTTCGGTTTTGAGACCCTCCTCGGCGGGGCTTATGGAGAAGCGGGAACAGCC
>JAFGQL010000066.1 GCA_016935695.1 Spirochaetales bacterium | reverse complement strand
TTTGTCCTTCAGCGCTCAGGGTCGGCAGAAGCCGCCCTTCGCTTTTACGGTCGCCTCCGCCCGCCAGGGCGGTGTCTCCCTTTGTCCGTTCTTCTGTACATGCCGTCTTTTGGCGGTTCGTCCTGGGTTAGCTCCATACGGAGAGGTAGCGTTCTCCGGTGTCGGGCAGGACGGTGACGATGCGTTTTCCTTTCGCTCCTCGCTGTGCTGCGTATTTCAGTGCTGCGGCTACGGCGGCGCCGGAAGAAATGCCCGCGAGGATGCCTTCTTCCTTTGCAAGCCGGGACGCGGTATCATCGGCTTCTTCGTTGCCAACCTGTATCACCTCGTCAATGATTGTCCTGTCCAGGACGGATGGTACAAACCCCGCACCAATCCCCTGGATTTTGTGGGGCCCGGGCTGTCCCCCTGACAGTATGGGGGAATTTTCCGGTTCCACCGCAATGACCTTGATGGCGGGGTTTTTTTCCTTGAGGAACGATCCGGTCCCGGTAAGGGTTCCGCCGGTGCCGACTCCTGCTACAAATATATCAATTTTCCCGTCCATGGCTTCCCATATTTCGGGACCGGTGGTACGCCGGTGGACGGCAGGGTTGGCAGGGTTGTCAAACTGCTGGGGGGTAAAGGTTTTGGGATAGTCTTTCCGTATTTCTTCAACTTCGGCTATGGCCCCCTTCATACCCTTCTCGGGAGGGGTGAGCACAAGTTTTGCGCCCAGCCAGGCCAGGAGACTCCGCCGTTCAATGGACATACTCGCTGGCATGGCCAGGATCAGCTGGTAGCCGCGCTGGGCGCAGACAAACGCAAGGCCGATGCCTGTGTTCCCCGAGGTTGGTTCTACAATGACAGTATCTTTGTCTATGAGCCCTTTCTCTTCGGCATCTTCAATCATGGCCAGGGCAATCCGGTCTTTGACGCTTCCGCAGGGATTGAAAGACTCGACTTTGCAGAACAGCTGGTGTCCCTCGGCCATTTTATTCAACTTGACAATGGGTGTCCTGCCTATCAACTGGGTAATATTCTCTGCATAAGTCATTGGGTTCCTCCTTGAGCAATCACAGGGACAAACAAGCCGGGTAGAAGGATATCTTCATACCACATAAACTTGATCTACATTGTCAACAATATATAGTACCAGAGTTTTTTAGTCAAGTATTAGAATGCATTTTTCCACTTCTTTTCACCCCATAGATCCTCACGGTGAATTCCGTTTTTTTGGACACCTCAGTCGCCGCAGTTCCGGTTACCCGGTGCCTTTAGCGGAAAAAGTACCGCCGCGGTCCGGCGCCCGCTGTTTCAAGGAACAGAAACAGGTACGAAGGCATCCCTCGGGCAGACGGTCACATCCAGAGCCCCGGTGAGCATCGCCTTCATGGTATCGGCAACAAGGTGCGGGTGGTTGTTTTTGGCGGAGAGATGGCACAGGAACACCCGCTTCGGCGGTCTGCGCTCAAGAAGAAGGTTCAGAAATCGAGCTGCGTCCATATTTGACAAATGGCCGCCGCTGCCGGAAATCCGCTGCTTCACCGCAGGGGGGTAGGGCCCTGAGGCAAGAAGGTCCGGACAGTAATTGGATTCAAGAAACAGAATGTCCGCTCCTTCGGCCTCGGCGGCCATGGACGGAGAGACGACGCCTGTGTCGGTAATGATGACACAGCGGAAACCGCCGAAATTCAGGGAAAACCCGACAGCACCGGGGGTATCGTGAGACAGGGCGAAGGTGGTGACACCCACGCCGCTCCACTGGTATACGCCTCCGGCCTCCACCGGACAGTACTCAGGAACGCTCAAAGACAGGGCCGAGAAGGTCTGTTCCGTTGCGCAGCAGAGGGGGCTGTGGCGGTTCACCAGCAGGGGAACACCCTTACAGTGGTCGCCGTGGCTGTGAGTGAGCAAAAGATAGTCTATCTGCCGGGGAAGTGACCGGGCAAGAGCAAGGCGGCGCGTCAGTTCCCGGTAGGAAAAGCCGTTGTCCACCAGAATGGTCGCCTCACTGGTTTTGAAAAGGTAGGCATTGGAAGAGGAACCGCTGCCCAGCACGTAAGCCTCCCGGAGGGTACCGGAATCAGAACGGGGTTCCATCAGCCGCCGGCGTTATCGTGATACCCCAGCAGCTTGTACTGGGCCAGAAATACATTGTCCAGAAATACCGAGTTGGACGGATCTGTGTCCGACGCGCGTTTGAAAAACTGCTGGGCTTCCTCGTACATGTCCTGTTCATAATAACACAAGCCTATGGAGTTGAGTATCTCTCCCGAATCCCGGGCGTATTCCAGCCCCAGGGAAAACCACTCAATGGCCTCGCTGAATTCCCTCATCTGGTAATGACAGAGTCCTACAGCATCGTAGAGGGCGGAGGATTCACTGTCGAGTTCCAGGGCCTTCCGGTACAGGTCGATCGCATCGACAAAATAACCGAAATGGTAATACATGTCCCCCATATCGCGGAAATACCTCACCTCATCCGGATCGAGGGCCTGGGCCTTGAAAAACAGTTCTTCGGAACTGCGGACAAAGGCCTCCTGCCGGTCTTCCGCCTGGCCCAGCCCCTTCTCCCAGAAAACCTTGGCCAGAACATAGTAATAAAAACCGTCCTCGGGAGAGATTGCAATGGCCTGCTCCAGATATTCCCCGGCTTTCTCGAATTCTCCCAAAAGCCGTAACGCGTCGCCGTAATTACCCAGAAAGAGGGGTGAGTCCGGTACCAGTTCTACCGCTTTCTGGAAAGCGGCGGTGCCTTTCCGGTACCCTGCCTCTGCTTCCTCGGGTTTGATCAGACCGTTGGTCCATTCGATATAACTTATGCCCAGCTGATTCCAGTACACGGCTTCCATGGGATGTCTGGCCAGCAGGTCCTCCAGAATCTGAATACCCTGGACAAACCGGCCGTCCCGTATGAGTTCACGGGACAGGCGGAACGCAAGGTCAGGATCGTCCGGAAAACGGGCCTGCCCCTTCTCCAGAACATCAAAGGCCAGGTCGTCCTTTCCGTTCTCCAGATGCTGATCAGCCATCCGTTCATACAGTTCGGGAACAGGCAGGTCCTCCCCTATGCCCTGGGAAAGCAATCCCGCCGCGAGGTTTTCCAGGCCCGCTGTCGGAAGAAAATCCACCAGGTACAAAAGATACCGGCCCTTTGTGTACGGATCATGCTCATATTCGCAGGCAAGTTTGAAATGGCGGTACGCTTCCTTGAGGACCGCCGCATCACTGTCGATAATGCCCTTTTCTTCCAGCACAACCCCGTAACTCTGAAGGGCGTACGGATGAACCGGATCAAGCGCCAGGGCCCTGGCCAGGAAATGGACCCCCGGCTCCTGCACATTATTGATGTACAGTTCAAACCCGGTATAGGCCAGGAAATCCACGCTTGAAAGGATATTCTCATTCAAAGACTCAATAAACCCGTCGATTTCCTTTTTGATGCCGGCAGTCTTCTGATGGGCCTGACCAGGAGAGTCCTTTCCCTCAAGACCGTGGGATAGTTCTTCATTGTAGAGTTTCGCCAGGGCGCTTATACCCAGACCGGCAGCATACTCGGAGTCCTGGTTCACCTTCTGATAAATAGCCACGGAGATAACCGCTTCCCGCAGACGCTTGACTCTGGTTGTGTGTTCTTCCTGTTCCCCGGGCGAGCGTAAAAGAAGCTCGGCAAGTCCCAGGAAATACTCCTTGCGCCAGGGTTTGAGTTTCAACAGACGGCGGTAACTGCGCAAGGCCCTGCCGTAGTCTCCCGCGGCAGCATAGGCCGTACTCAGGGAATCGTAACTCTCCCACCGGTAGGGATGAATACGCACCGCCTTTTCCAGAAGCTGAATACCGTCGGATAATATCGTGTCGCCTGTATCGGCGTTAAGATTTTCCGCCGTCGCAAGAATTCCCTCGGCGAATAAAAGCCCCTCATGGTCCCTGCCGCGGCCGAAATTCCTGCTTTTACCCATTTTCAGGTAAGTACGGGCAATATCGTATTCATCCAGGGCCAGGTACAAACGCACCAGATGTTCGTAGCGGACCGGATTCAAGGGGTCAAGTTCAAGAGCCTGGACGAAGAGCCTGGCGGCTTCCGGCTCAATCTCTACAAAGCTGTAATCATCGTTATCCAGATAGGCAAGCCCCTTGCGCCCCAGAAATTCAGGATCAGCGTTCCACCGGGAATCACTGTCAATGACAGAAAGAATTCCTTCATAGTCCCCTTTGAACTCAAGAAGATCACAGGCAAGGAGAAGCGCCTCCTTCTTTTCCATCTCGTTGGACGCATCATTCATCAACGACGCCGCCAGGGACACAAGGGAATGAGGGAGCCGTCCCGAAGCAAAAACACCCCCGGCGTCGCGCTTTGCGTCGGGTATGAGGGGCGAGTAAACAAGGAAGAGCCAGAAATAGGCGGTAAGGTAGCGGTCAATCCAGGATTCGGGAACGGTATAATCCAGAATACCCCGTCCATCGATAACCGCCCGGGCACGGGCACCGTCGTATTCAAGGATACGGTTGCGGGGGAACAGGTTCAGGCCTTTCTCAAAATACGATAGACCTGTCTTCCATGCAAGAAGGTTCAGCTTGAAGGGTTTTCTATCCTGCTCGGCACGGATATGCGCGTGGCCCAACAGGCCCCAGATTTCGGGGATCTCCTGCATGAAAGGTTTCAGATCGGCTTCAAGAGCAAGGACTTCCTTGAAACGGTAGGAAAAAAACAGGGATCTGGCCTTCCAGAAGGGAGAATCCTCCCGCACATTACCGGCGGCAGGGGTCCATTCACCGAAAGCCTTTTCCAGGGCCCCGTATTCCCAGAGACGTCCAAATTGCCATAACCCTGCAGTTCTGTCGATCATACACATTGCCTATGCTCTAAATATATCCAAGTGAACCTTATTTGGATAGCATGAAGACAGCCGGTTACAAAAAGATTCTGTATGGATGCTCTTAATTCCCTCCAGACTGACCGACCTGTGAGTGGACCTTCTTGAAATACAGGGAATTCAGGCTCGATGGCTATCCATATAATTACGGGAGACATCGACTCGTGAAAAACCAAATACGTCCGGCAGCTGTCTGCAAGGGAGATCTGCCGGGGTGTGCTGTCGGAAAAGGCCTTCGACCGACCGCGCTTCCTGGGCATCCTGACGGCCTTTGCCCTAACCGGGGATCACTGTACATAAGCGTAAGCCTGTCTTTAGTGGAGGAAATTCAAGAAAGGTTCTGTTTCTCCGCGGACGAAATCATGGTCCTTGAATAATCCCGGGGACTATCCACAAGTATTCGTTGTACACGCATTTCTACGTTCTTCCTGGCAATTTATGGTATAACTGTTATACCTAACTGATGATCAGGTTTACCTATGATCAAAAGAAAAGGGAGCACATTAACAACAACCCAAAGCGAAATATCAGCTTCAAAGACGCCAAAGAGATGTTTCGTCATCCAGTGCAAAGGCTTTTCCCCCAGCTGGCCGTCGGCAAAACGCGTGTTGTGGACAAGGGAAAGACAGTCAAACCCGGACAGCACCTGTTTCAGGTCAACCGCGCCCCACACGGCAATGACCTGATCACACCCGGAAAGAAGGATGCAGATGGAGGTAATGAGGTCCGTCAGCATAAGTCAATTATTCCGGCATTACACCTTTGTCTTCCAGAACTTTGCACCGTATTCCAGATAATCGTTGATCTGTTTTTCACGCAGTCTGGTAAAGGCCTTGAATTTCGCTTCTGAAAAAGTCTTCGTTACCACCGCTTGTCCCAGAACAGAGCTCATCGTAAACAGCATTCTCCAGGTCATACGGGTTTTTTCCGGCCCCTTGCATTCCAGACTGAGGGTAAGACGCATGACCACATCTTTGCCGCTCACAATCAGATATTCGATAAGCGCATCTGGCTCGTAGGTAATGCAGGTCCACACGGCGGTCCTGCCAAGCGCTTCTTTCGTGTGAAAAACGGCGTCTTTCTCGGCGACACCCGATTTCGCCCAGAACATCGTGCATCTCCAGTCCGGTATCCAGTCGTATTCCAGCACCGGGCACAGAAGGGGAAACACCTTTTCGGGTGGTCCGTTCAGCTCGAATGTGTCGACCCTCTCGATACGAGAGGCATTCCTCCAACGCGGGCCGGATTGAGGGTTCCTGTTTTGGTTTGTATCCATAAATTCTCCTTATATGAAGGAGACAATAAAGTGTGAACCTGTAGACAGGTCAATTCTTTTCGTTGAGTTTTTCCAAAAATATTTCTATGTCGCCCGCGGAAAACCCAAGATACTCAAGCAGGCGTCTGTGGGCCCGCGGCGCGGTTTTCTCGAAAACACGGTGTATTTTTCCGTAATTGCTTTCGGTAATGCCGACCTTCTTCCCGAATGCAACCATCTGCGCAAGGAACTGTTTTTTCCCCTTAAGGCTCCCTTCCGCCTCGATCATCCCCAGGATAATCTCCTGCTGGCCCTTGAGACGATCGATCTCCGAGTTCACGGCAATCAGCCGGGTTACCAGAAGCGGAAGGATCCCGTCTGCCGGTGCGTCCAGGTACATCCTGATTCTTTCCAGAGGCACCCCGATGTTGCGGTACAGGACGACGCGCTCCATTCTCGATTTGTCTTCCTCGCCATAGAGCCTGTAACCGGAAGCGTTCCGCTGCGCGGGATCGATGAGCCCGATTTTTTCATAATAGAGCAGCGTGGAACGCGACAGTCCGAACATCCGGGCGAAACGGCTTATCGTATACATTTTTAAAAGTATACGTTCGCCCTCCTGTCAGGTCAATTTCAAAAATCCTGCGTCCTCCCCTGCCCAACGCCACGACCTTCGCACGTGTGTTGAGGAGGAAGAATGAAAAACCTCCTGTATCAACGGACGATCTTTTAGTTGAGGTTCCCATGACCGAAACTTCCGTACAGCCTTACCCAGAGGGAATACTCGACCCGATAGCTTTACAACCATACATTACAATGGTCCAAAAGGAATCTCTCTGCCACATTCCCGATGTAAACAAAAACTCAACCCCTGATTGACAGTCAGTCATAATTTTTGTATATTAGCCGTCACTTAGTGTAATAAGGATGTATTAATGATACGGGTTTCAAAAGCGCCGTATGAAAGAAAAGAAGAAATAATCAGCGCAGCTCAAATGCTATTTATAGAAAAAGGGTTTGTACAAACAAAGGTCAGTGACATTGTAAAGGCGGTATGTGTTTCACAGGGCGTGTTTTACTATTACTTTGATTCGAAAGAAGAGATTATCGATGCCATTGTTGACCGCTATATCCGTCAGCTTATCGAAAGTACGGCCGATATTGTCGGGAATACAAACATCGACGTAACCGAAAAGCTGAAATTCATGTCCGAACGGCAGCTGACTGTGAACAGGCTCGAGAATAACAATATCCACTCGATAAAAGGCGTTGATATACATGAGCGGATATTGAGACGCCTGGTCTTGGATTATGTGCCCATCATGCATAAGGCTTTTGATGGAGAAGTCGATACTGAGACATTGTACAAATTGGAGATATTCCTATCTGCCGG
>JAFGQL010000065.1 GCA_016935695.1 Spirochaetales bacterium | reverse complement strand
GCTTCTTCCACAAACCACTGCCGGAACAGGGTTTCTGCCATGGCTTCCAGGGTGGCGTTCTGGCGGTGGAGGAGGTCGATTTTATCATCCAGGCTGGATAGGACGGAGGCGATGGCTTTTTGTTCGGGGAGGGGGGGGAGGAGGATATCAATAGCGTTGAATGTGTCGCGTGTGATAGTATCAAATACTCCACCATGGGCAATCTGTTGTAATTGATTTATTGAATGCTTTGTTAGATAGTAAATGAAGTCAGAATCAGACTTTTCAGGAATTGCTCTTATACCATAGCATGACTGATTAAATGCCATCGGTTTCTTTAATGCAGCAAGAACACCAACAGTTCCTCTTGCAGAAATGATTATATCTCCTTCATTAAGAATCTTTGTACTACTATTGTAGAGTCCTTTCTCTGTTATTGATTTTTCAGTTGTATAGACATGTTTCCTACCTGTATTGAAATCAACCACAGATAACCAGGGGATATTACCGTTCCAGTATTCAGAGTTCGATGTTTTAGGTGTCCCGCCACCAATTAGTTCTATAACATCAGATAAAACTGTCTCCTCTCACTCAATCATACCAGCTTCACCTTATTCAGATTCTCCAGTATCAGCTTGTTCAACCGTTCCTCTTCCTTCAGCTGTTCTTCAAACTCTGCCTTCAAAGAAAAAAAGCGCACGTTAAAATCAAAAACGTCTTCCTCATCGGGCAGCCCTACATAACGCCCGGGAGTAAGCACATAATCCAGTTCCTTCACCCGTTCTACCGGTGCGGAATTACAGAACCCTTTGATATCTTCATAGCCTCCATCGAGAGACCGCCAGCTGTGATAGGTCTCAGCAATCCGCTGGATATCTTCGGGGGATAGTTCCCGGGTACGGCGATTAATCAGATGCCCTTCATTCCGGGCATCGATAAAGAGGATTTCATCCTTCCGGTCTCGGAATCCGCCATTTTTTTTGTCTCTTGAGAGAAACCAGAGACAGGCCGGGATCTGGGTATTGAGAAAGAGCTTGGCCGGAAGATTGACGATACAATCCACCAGACCGGCTTCGATCAGTTCCTTGCGTATATCCCCCTCTCCGGAGGTCTTGGAGGTAAGGGAGCCCTTGGCCAGAACAAAACCGGCGGTTCCCTTGGGGTTCAGGTGGTAGAGGAAGTGCTGGATCCAGGCATAGTTGGCATTCCCCGAAGGGGGCGTACCATAGGCCCAACGGGTATCCTGACGGAGGAGGTCTCCGGACCAGTCGCTGTCATTAAAGGGGGGATTGGCAATGACAAAATCAGCTTTCAAGTCTTTATGGCAGTCATTAAGAAAGGAACCCTCGTTGTTCCATTTTACCTGGGAACTGTCGATACCACGGATAGCCAGATTCATTTTGGCCAGCCGCCAGGTAGTCTGATTGCTCTCCTGACCGTAAATGGAGATATCATTGACCTTTCCCTGATGGCCTTCCACAAATTTTTCAGATTGAACAAACATACCGCCGGAACCACAGCAGGGGTCAAAGACCCGCCCTTTATAGGGCTGAAGCATTTCAACCAGCAGTTCAACTACTGAACGAGGGGTATAGAACTGGCCACCCTTTTTTCCTTCAGCCAGGGCGAACTCACCCAGAAAGTATTCAAACACATGGCCCAGGATATCGGCGCTGCGGGCCTTGGCATCCCCCAGGGCAATGTTGCCGATCAGGTCAATCAAACCGCCCAGGTTGGTGGGGTCCAGATTTCCCCGGGCAAAGACCTTGGGGAGTACGCCTTTTAAGGATTGGTTGTCCTTTTCAATGGCATCCATGGCATCATCCACCAGCTTACCGATTTCAGGGAGCTTGGCATTATCCTGAAGGTAGGACCAACGGGCGATTTCGGGAACGAAGAAGACGTTTTCCGCCTTGTATTCGTCCTTGTCTTCCGGATCAGCACCGGCGAAGTCGCCTTCCCCTGCTTTCAGTCTGGAATGGAGTTCTTCAAAGGCATCGGAAATGTATTTGAGGAAGATCAGGCCGAGAACAATGTGCTTGTATTCGGCAGCATCTATATTTTTACGGAGCTTATCTGCTGCTTTCCAGAGCTGGGTTTCTATTGGTTCTTCGGTTTGTGCTTTGGTTTTGGCCATTTGTATTCCTGCATCAATCGATATACGTAGTTCTTAATGCAAAAATTATAGCAGAATAACGCGATTGGAGGTATGACAAAAACGGCTGAAAGATGAGCAAATTTCATGCATTGTATATCTGTTAAACTGTCGTATAATCAAATGGGTGAGATTTTAATATGTTTGATTTCAATAAGAAAAAAGCCATCAACCGGCTATTCGAACAGCAGGTTCTTCCGGTGCCCACGTGACCGCACCCCGTCGTCGACAACCAGCTGTACGACGATGTCCAGACCGTCTGCGTACCCGTAGGCGATGTTCTCCCCTATCAATATGTCCCATTTCCCGTGCCTGCTTATGCGGCTTTCCAGGGTCGAGCCGTTGCTGCCGTTATGGCCCAGGATGCCCTTCGGCCCCGTGTCCCGGACATGGTCTGTACTGGCGGCCGACAGCGCGGCCGACGGACTCAACGGTTCAAGGGGTTTCGTTGCCTTGAGTATCCGTATGCACTCGTCCAGAGCCTTGACGCCTTCGCTGGTCATCATGCGCATCTTGCCTGGCGCGGCGTATATCTTACCGGAATAATGCGCCCTCCGCGGGATCAGGTACTGGTCCGCAAATGCGGACGGGTTCGTCCTGAGCTTGTTTACATAAAGGACGACGTC
The DNA here is from genome assembly GCA_016935695.1 of Spirochaetales bacterium. Lineage (GTDB taxonomy): Bacteria > Spirochaetota > Spirochaetia > JC444 > Marispirochaetaceae > JAFGQL01. The sequence goes on along the minus strand of JAFGQL010000065.1, from coordinate 1,699 downwards.
CTTCTCGGCATCAGAGAGGTAGCCGACACTCCGCGCCGTGTCGAGCTGCCCCATATCCCAGTTGTGCACATTTTCCAGAATGCTCTCTATCCTGTTTGTTTTCTCCTGGGTAAAGGCGGAAGTGGCAAATGCCATGAGTACGAGCAGTATGAATCCTGTTTTGGTTGTCATAGATGGCTCTCTCCTTTGTTATGCCGGAAACATACATACATCAAAGCATCGGCCGACGGTTATAATCTTGAAAGAATCCACTGATGTATCGACACCCCCTCTTCCGCAGATTTGATTGCATGTTAAGCCAAATCTCCCCAGACGTTTTCGTTGCCTGCGCTGTCCGGATAGCCATGTCCGGGTTTAAGAATGCTTTTTCATTAGATAATTTAGATAATGCCTTTCTGGTCACACCCAGATATTGAGCAGCCTCTGTTATGGATAGTTTCAACGGAATCAAGACATCTTCTTTCAATAGAAGCCCGGGATGTACAGATATTCTTTTTGTTACCATATGTATGCTCCCAATGAAAATCTTTACAATCTGCTATGCACACAGCAACATTTCTAAACCACTGTTCGCAGTCCGCCTGTTAAGGATGTGATCAGAAGTACTTTGAACATAAGTTACTCCATTTAAAGGCTGTGTAGTAATAATTGTGCCGGTTTACCTGTCTCTATGAGGACAACCGGGCCAGCAGCAGGGCCTGCGCTTTCCTTCCGCAAGCTCGGCTGCCGCCCGTTCGATCCTCCGGAGCCGGGTATCAGCTTTTTTTGCGCTTTCCACCCAGCAGATCCATTCGTTTCGGGCCAGGGCCGTGAGGCTTTCCCATGACTGATATACCGCCGCATCATGCAACAGGGCATCACCCAGATCTTCCGGAACCTGATGAACTACGCCCTGGGATAATACGGTCTTTTTCATGTCACACCTCGCCTTGCCAGAATATTCATACTCCGGCCTTGGGAAATCCTCCTTTGAATTTACTGCTTTTTCGGCGTCATGCGGGCAAAATCCATGAACGCGTAATCTGCCCGCCATGTGGCATATACGCTGCCGCCGTCAGAGGATGTGCCGACCAGCTCAAGCCCTTTATCTCCCTTGTAACCCCAGTTTCCGCCGATATTGTACAGCTTGTCCGCGTCCCAGCCGAGGTGTATCAACAGCGCCCGGGTAAGGCCCGCGTATCCGCCGCCGCCGCACATGAGGAATACCGCTTTATCCCTGGGAAACAGATCGGCCAGAACCATGGCCGATTCGGCGTAATTGGGTGCGGCGTCGGTAATTTCTCCGGCTGCGTTCCACGTCAGGGAATAGAGGGCCGGGCCTTCGTATGCCCCGCTTACCGGAAGAGGGGGCAGCGTCGCCAGGTAGGGATACGGAACGATTCGGAACCCGGGGAGGGTCGCGGAAAGTACTGACGAGCCGCCGATGGCGGTGAAATCAGCGGGATCAAAGAGCATCCGCATGTCACGGTAAGCCACATCCTCCCTTCCCAGCCAGGAATCGATGGTCTCCATGTTGATATTAAGGTCAACACCGAACACATCCGCGGGGTCCGGCGCGGGGGCCGGGAGTTCTCCGGGTTTTCCGCCGCCGCAGGAAGAAAGAACCGCCAACAGTCCGGCGAACAACACATAAAAACCGCTCTTTATCATAATCATCATCTCCTTTTTGCTGCCATATACAGTATAAGGCAGTCTGAAT
>JAFGQL010000064.1 GCA_016935695.1 Spirochaetales bacterium | reverse complement strand
GTTGCCGTCCTGGATGCTCCGTTACCGTCATTTGCTGTATAGGTAAAACTGTCTGCGCCATTATAGTCCGCATCCGGTGTGTACCTCAGGCTGTCTCCTTCCTGGGTGACGGTTCCGTTCATTCCCTGGGTAAAACTTTCGATGGAGATGGTGTCTCCCTCTACATCGGTGTCATTTGCAAGAACATCAACAAGAATGGTACCGTCTTCATTCACAGTTCCGCTGTCTGCAGTGACATCCGGCGTGTCGTTTACCGGGTTTACCGTAATATTCACTGTCGCCCCGGAAGTTCCGCCGTTACCGTCGCTCACTGTATAGGTAAAACTGTCGGGGCCGTTATAGTTTTCATCGGGTGCGTACCGCAGCCCGGAACCCTCCTCAGTCACAACTCCGTGAGATCCCTGCCCAAAACTGTAGATAGAAAGTGTATCTCCTTCCGGATCAGTGTCATTTGTTATCACCGCGACCAGCACGCTTCCATCTTCATCAACAGACGCGTTGTCATTTGCTGCTGTCGGCGGGTCGTTCACCGGCCCTATGGTAACAGTAACCGTCGCCGAAGCAGTGCCGCCGTTTCCGTCTGTTGCCGTATAAGAAAAGCTGTCCCCGCCTGAATACCCGGCGGATGGAGTGTAACGGACCTGGGTTCCTTCAACAGCCGCTGTACCGTTCCCTGGGGTTGTCACCGAGGCCACCGCAAGAGAATCGCCGTCAACGTCAGTATCGTTTTCCAGAACATTGATCAGTACGGTTCCGGATTCAAGAACAGACGATGCATCATTCACAGCCGACGGTGCATCGTTTACCGGGTTCACCGTAATGCTCACTGTCGCATTCGCGGTACCGCCGTTACCGTCACTTACGGTATAGGTGAAACTGTCTGCGCCATTATAGTTTTCATCAGGTGCGTATCGCAGGTTGTCACCTTCCTGACTGACCATGCCATTAAGCCCTTGAGTAAAACTGCTTATAGATAAAGTATCATTCTCCGGGTCGGTATCGTTTGCCATCACCGCGACTAACACGCTAGCATCTTCATTCACAGATGCAGTGTCGTTTACTGGTGTCGGCGGGTCGTTCACCGGCCCTATGGTAACAGTAACCGTCGCCGAAGCAGTGCCGCCGTATCCGTCCGTGATGGTATATGCAAAACTGTCTGTACCTGAATACCCGGCTGACGGAGCATAACGCACCTGAGTTCCTTCAATGACAGCAGTGCCGTTCCCGGGGGTTGTAACAGATTCCACCGCAAGAGAGTCACCGTCAACGTCCGCATCATTTGCAAGAACATCAACCAACACTGTGTCTGATTCTTCTACCGCCGCAGTATCATTGACCGCAGACGGTGCATCATTTACCGGATGCACGGTGACACTAACAGTTGCTGCAGAAGATTCTGCGGTACCGTCGCTTACCGTATAGGTAAAACTGTCAGTCCCGTTATAGTCTTCATCCGGCGTATAGCGGAGATTTTCACCTTCCTGGACCACTGTTCCGTGAGCGCCCTGGGTGAAAGAGGCTACGGTAATATCATCACCCTCGGCATCAACATCATTGAGGAGCACCTCAATCAGTACAGACGCGTCCTCATCGACGCTTGCAGTGTCTGCAGCAAGTACAGCAGGGGAATTTTCAACAACAGGTTCATCATTTCCACCCATGTCACATCCGAGAAATCCGACAGTAATGACACACACAAAGCATAGATGACGTAAACCGTAATAATTTCTCACAAGAACAACTCCTTTCAGCTTACCGGAAATGGAATTGAACAATCCATTCGGTATATGATGTTACAATTATGTAACTAATCATAGTAGATCCATAACCTGAAGTCAAGAAAAGAACAAAAAATTTGAGAATATTGCCCGCGTCTTCTTATCGGTCTCCATTATACCCACGTATTTGCAAAATATTGGCATTATGGTATAATGATAACAGGAGTAATCATATGAAAAGAAGAATGCTTGGCAAAACCGGAATGGAAGTCTCGGAAATATCCCTTGGAACCTGGCAGGTAGGCGGAGTATGGGGAAGCGACTTTGATGACGCCAATGCGGATACCATAATTAACACCGCCATCGACAATGGAGTGAACTTCATAGACACCGCGGATGTCTATTCCGACGGATTGTCGGAAAAAGCAGTGGGAAGGGTCGTGCGATCGCGGCCGGAAAAAGTCTACGTCGCCACCAAATGCGGACGAAAGATCAATCCCCACGTGAGCGAAGGGTACACCCCGGCAGTGTTGAGAACATACGTGGAAGACAGTCTGTCACGGACAGGTCTCGACCGGCTGGATCTGGTTCAGCTGCACTGTCCTCCAACAGACGTCTATTACCGGCCGGAAATTTTCGGTCTGTTTGACGACCTCAAGAAAGAAGGCAAAATCGCGAACCTGGGCGTTTCGGTAGAAAAGGTCGAAGAAGCCGTAAAAGCCATGGAGTTCGCCAATGTCACGACGGTACAGATCATCTTCAACATGTTCCGTCAAAGGCCGACGGAACTGTTTTTCGATTTAATAAGGAAGCACAACGTGGGTGTGATCGTGCGCGTTCCCCTCGCCTCCGGACTGCTCACGGGCAAATTTACCAAAACCACCGAATTCGGCGCGGCGGATCACCGGAATTTCAACCGGGACGGAAAAGCCTTTGACAAGGGGGAAACCTTTGCGGGAATTCCCTACGAATTGGGAGTTGACGCGGTCGAAGAACTGAAAGAAATCCTTCCTTCAGATACGTCTCTCGCGGCATTAGCCCTGCGCTGGGTGCTCATGTTCGACGAGGTATCCACGGTCATTCCCGGCGCATCAAGACCGGAGCAGATTACCGCCAATTGCGACGCGGCGAAACTGCCCGCCCTTACCCAGGCCCAGATGCAGGCAATCAGGGAGCTGTATGAAGCCAAGATAAAGAAATACGTGCATCAATTATGGTAGCAATTCACGTCATTATAGAATGAAATGCCACAGAATCACGGAAAAAGGAGAACACATTGGCAATAGAGTATAACGTGCCCGACAGCAAAAGAATCAGGGTCATAATTGACACCGACGCGGCGTGCGAGGCCGACGATCCCTTCGCGATTACCCATGCGCTGCTTAGCAAAAAGTTAGAAGTAAAGGCAATTTTTGCGGAACATTTTTGTGTTCCTGGTTCAACAAAGCGCAGCTTTGACGAGATACAAACTGTCTTGAGGTTAATGTCCATGGATGTCCCCGTTATTATGGGTGCCGAAGGGCCATTGGCAGCAGTTGATAACAACGATGTTTCTGAAGCGGCGTCATTCCTTATCAAAGAAGCCGACAGGGCAGATACAAAACCGCTTTTTGTGCTGTGTCTTGGTGCAATAACCAATATCGCCCAGGCAATCAGGAAAGCGCCGGAAATTACGAAGAAGATGACTGTTGTCTGGATCGGCGGTCATGGTTTGGATACCGGAAAACCAAATCACAGGGAATTTAATGCCGGGAACGATGTTGATGCTGTCAACATCGTGATGTCAAGCGGGGTTGAATTCTGGCAAATTCCAAACAATGTGTACGGAACAATGCATATCGGAATTGCCGAAATCCAAAACAGGATATCCGTGTGCGGTCAAATAGGAAAACATCTATTTGACAATTTAGTACAATATAATGAATCAAAGTCTGCGGGGTGGACACAAGGAGAAAGTTGGGCCCTAGGCGACTCGCCCGCTATCGGTGTGGCAATACAGCCGCATTGCGGGAAGTATGTGTACAGAAAAGCCCCGATGCTCCTGGAAGACACTTCATATGAATTTGAAGACAACAGACCGCTCATAAGAGTGTATGAATCAATTGATTCAAGGTTTGTAATCGAGGATTTCATATCTAAACTACAACTTGAATATTTCCAAAACAGTTAACTAAAAACTCTTTCAACCTGCACCGCTCCAAAAATAGTGCATGAACCGCTTTAGAAAACCGGTCTATACTAAAAAAGTAAAGCCATGGTTTCCCACGCGCAATGCGCCGATCTCAACCTTTATCAATTCTCAAAGCGGTTGCAGTTTACAGCGGCGCCCCTCTCCGGATGGACGCGCGTCGCGGCGGTGTGGAGCCGGGACTTTACCATTACCACCGGCGGCATGAAAAGCCGTAAATCCTACAGATTCAACGAACCGGCAGTATTCATATTGTCGTCGGCTGTTGATCTGGAGGTTGCGGGAAAGGGCGACGGCTTTCTTTTTGAAATGGACAAGGCCCTTGGCGCAAGACTGCTGGAAAACGAGTTCACGGAGCACAGCCCCCTGCCTTTTATGAAATTTCCGGCGGTAGACGATCCGCCGCTTATGTTCGTACAGACCCAGGCGTTCGCCGATGCAAAAGACTGCCCGCTTTTCGATGCACTCCGCCGTTTTGCAACCGCGTTGTCGGGAACAGACAGGGCGGACAGGGGCTTACGGGAGCTTTGCCTTGCGGAATTCTTCCTGCGTCTTTGGTCATGGAACCGTAAAGACACAGGGGAAATGATAGGTAAAGCCTCCTTTGCCTCTGTCTGGACGATACGGGACGTGGCGGCATACATCGATACCCATTTCGAAGACCAGTTCTCATTAGAAGACCTCGCCGGCCGCTGCAGACTCAACCCTTCCTACTTTTCCCTGTGCTTTAAACAGGAAATGGGCATTCCCCTTTTCGAATACATCAACCAGGCGCGCATAAAAAAAGCCTGCTCACTGCTAAAGAACACAAAACGTCCCGTAACAGAAATCGCCTTTGAAGTCGGCTATAACAACATCACCTTCTTCAACCGGTACTTCAAACGCATAGCGGGCATGACCCCCCGGGAATACAGAAGATAAGAAAATTTTTACCACCCGCTCCGCTAAACACTCATGGAGAATCTCTTTATTAGCGGTGCATGGATGTGCCAAGACAATGGAATACTTTTTGGCCAAGGATGGCCAAAGCGTGTGGGTTTGTTTTTTTGCCAAGCTTTTTTTTCTTTAAAAGTATGCCTGGGTAAACTAACAGGCCATTGCGCAGGGACATAAAAGAAAAAAAGCGCCCCATCTAAAGATCGTGCAGGTATTATCCGCCGCACATACCTATATTGAAGAAATGAAAGATAGATTGAATGAAAAGGAGGCACCATGAACGAATTCAGCACATGGGTACAGGAATCCCCGCTGGCTAAAAACATCGATATCCAGACCCGGATAATCCTGTTTGAAGATGACATGTCAAAGACGGAAATGATCGCAGCGGCAGACAAACCCCTGATCCTGGACAGGGACACCTTGAAAAAGCGCGCCCCCTTTGCCCTGGAAGTTGGCGGTAAAATCGTAGGACGGGGCCGGATTGAAAAACGGTTCGGATCCCATTATTTCAAACTTGTCGAAATTGAGGAGGAAAACCCATGATACCGATGGATAAGGCTCATGTCAAAACGGAAGTGGTATTAGGCCAGCACTGGATGACTCTAGAAAATCTGACCAAACTAAAAGAAGGTACCATCATCGAATTGGATACCTTTGCCGGTGAACCGGTGGACTACGTCGTTTCCGGCAAGACCGTGGCAAAAGGCGAAGTAGTAGTAATCGACGAAAACTTCGGCATCCGCATAACAAGCATTCTGCCGCCTGAAAAACAGTAAGGAGGGTTTTCCCATGTCTGGAATTACCAAACTCGGCGGTATCGCCACTGCAGAAGAAGCAGAAAATCTCAAGGTAAAACTCTACGATTTCAGAAGACCGGATAAATTTTCCAAAGAGCAGCTGCGTACCGTTTCAATAGTCCACGATACCTTCGCAAGGCTCATCTCAACAAAATTCTCAAGTCTCGCCAGACAGCTCTGCCACGTGAGCGTCGCCGGGGTGAACCAGATGACCTATGAGGAGTTCATCCGAAGCATCCCCGACCCCACAACCATGGGTGTCATTCAGATGTACCCTCTCATTTGCAACACTCTTGTTGAAATCGACCCCGATGTCCAATTCGCCATGCTCGACAGACTCATGGGAGGAACGGGCGAACCATTGCCCGGGACCCGTGACCTCACGGACTTCGAGCGGGTAATCACGGAGGAACTGTACGGCCATATCATGTTGCACCTTTCGGAAAGCTGGCAGGGAATCCTGGAAACCAAACCCCGTCTAGGGACGATAGAAACCAGACCAATGTTCGCACAGATTGTTCCGCCAACTGAAATGATCGTATTAGTGAGCTTTAAAGTCACCATGGCAAAAACCGAGGGTATGATAAATTTCTGTATCCCGTACCTTACCATCGAACCGGTCCTGGAAAAATTATCAGCAAAATTCATGTACTCAAGCTATACCAGGAAAGATGCCGTAAACCCGGACATTGATACAAGTATATTTGACACAAAAGTGAGAATCATCACTCACGGACCGAAACTGAGCATACAAAAACTTGGTACCTTGCAAAAGGGCAGCAGATTTCCGTTGAGCAACCTGGATAATGCGACAGGTAATCCCAATACGGCCAATTCACCCTGGTATCTTGAGGCAGGAAAAACAAAAATATCCGCCCTTGTCAAACACCCCAAAAAATGGGAGTTCAAAATAATCGATGTCTCTGCCCTCGGGGAAAAGGCTATAATTACACAGAAGGAAGCCCTGAAAGCGCAGGATACTCAGACCCAGATATCCATGGCTTTTACTCGGCTTGAGAAGAAACTCGAGGAACTGACCAACGCCCAGACCCAGATCGCCGACGAGATAAGCCTGCCGCCGGGCAAGGGCCGGGTCATTACCGAACCCTTTGCCTTCGTACGGTTAAGCGACTCCGTCAGAATCGCTGAAATGCTCACCTGGGAACACCCCCAGCTTGTCGCCCTCATCCTCTGGTATCTGGAACCTGAGCCGGCGGCCCTGGTACTGGGGGCGCTGCCCGAAACGGCGCGGCCGGAAATCATACGTCGTATCGCAGTCATGGACAGGGTGGATCCGGCGATACTCGCCATCATAGAAAGAATGTTCGAAAAGAAACTGTCCGCTTTTTCCGGCGACGTACAGCTTGGGAAAAACGGTATTGAAACGGCCGTAGGAATTCTGAACATGGCCCAGCGGCAGGTGGAGCGGAACATCATCGAAACCCTTGAAAAAACAGCTCCAGAGATCAGCGAGGGAATTAAGAGGAGAATGTTCGTATTCGAAGACATCGTCCTCCTGGACAGAAAAGCGCTGGAAAAGCTGACCGCTGCGGCGGACCCCGGCATCCTTGCCCTTGCTCTCAAAGGTGTCGACGATGACATCGCAGGGAAAATTACGGATGTTCTCTCCTCGGAGCGGAAGAAAGAGATCGAAGAGCGTAAGCAGAAATCGGGAAAGGTCCGGCTCAAGGACGTCGAGGAAGCCCAGCTTCAGATTGTCCAGAAAATAAGGGAGCTTGAAGAAAACGGCGACATATTCGTGTTGCATCCCGATGAAAGGATAGTAGAATAGGATGATGGAATCCGGATACCGCATAGAGCAGAAACCCTATTACGTTCCCATCCGCGACGAGGTCGAGATCTTCCAACGGGCCTGGGCCGAAAAGATTCCGGTACTCCTGAAAGGGCCAACCGGGTGCGGCAAGACACGGTTCGTCGAGTTCATGGCCTGGCGCCTCGGGAACCTTGGAAACGGCCTGCAGAAGCAGTTCCCCGGGGTCGGTTCCCTCTACACCGTCGCATGCCATGAGGACCTGACCGCCCGGGACCTGACCGGCCGCTATGTCCTCAAGGGGGGAGAAGCCGTGTGGGTCGACGGCCCTGCTGCCAAAGCGGTCCGGGAAGGAGCCATCCTGTATCTGGACGAAGTGGTAGAAGCCCGCAAGGATGTCACCGTCATCATTCACCCCCTTACCGATTACCGGAGGGTACTGCCCATCGAGGGGCTGGGCGTCCAGATTGAAGCCCCGCGCACCTTCATGGTCGTGCTGTCCTACAACCCCGGGTATCAGAGCGTGCGCAAGAACCTCAAACCCTCCACCAAACAGCGGTTTGTGGCCCTCAACTTCACCTACCCTCCTGTTGAAAAGGAAATCGAAATCGTGTCCCACGAAGGGGAGGTCGACAGGGCCACTGCGGAAAAGCTTGTACTCATAGGCAAGGACATTCGGGGAATCTCCAACATAGACCTGGAGGAAGGGGTCTCGACACGTGCCCTCATCCACGGCGCGCGTCTCATCAAGCGCGGCATCGCGCCAAAGCGCGCCTGTTCCATCGCCATTGCCCAGGCAATAAGCGACGAGCCCGACGAGATACAGGCGGTGGAAATGATCATCGAAAATGTATTCGGATAAATCGGCGGAAAAACGGTGGTTTGAGGAAGCCCTGGCAGCGGTTGCCGTTTCTGCACAGCGTGCGCCTTCCGCGGAAACGACCCGGGACCTGTTACGTCTGTCCCGCCTCTCAGGCTCTTTATATATCCCCTACCAGCTCGTGCAAAGAGCCTGTGCGCACAACGAACTGGAGGATTTCACCCGCCTGACCGCGGCCGCCCATTCTTCGGGAGCCGCCGGCGAGTTTTTCTCGGCCTATGTACACATGAACGGGCACATACGGCTGCCTGCCGTAACCGGTCTCATCCTCACCTTCCTGAAAACCTGCACCGATTCGCAGATTTCCGTAACTCTTAGGAAAAAGATTTTTTCCCATACGTTTCACTCCGTCAATCACCTGAATAATCCTGCCGTAACGGTTTCGGTTGAGTTTACCTTAATCCTTTTTACAAGACTCGCACGCTATGTTCCCGGTGTCCTGGAACAGGTGCAGTCATTTCACGGACTCCTGCGGGCCAAATATCCCCAAGGGACCGCCGAGCGATGGCTCTCGCGGGGCATGTCCCTTCTGGTCCCGGGCAAACAGGAAGAGGCGGCCCTTTTCTTCAAGCTCCAGTCGGCGGAAAGCCGGTCATTGCTGGGAATGAAATCGGCAGTCCTGGACGAGTTAAAAAATTCACTTACCATTTTTGCCGCGAGCATCGCAGGCGAGCCGGCAGGAATCTTCTCCAACGAGAACAGCTTTACCGGATCAAGAAGGCCCTTTACCGACGGGGCGAACATGTATCTTCCGCCCACGGTTACCTTCTTTGAAGACACGGCCCAGAACGACCGGGCGTACACCGTACTCACCGCCCAGCAATGCGGCCTCATAAAATACAAGTCTTACTGCATCAGCATTGATGAGATGGACCGCCTGTATCCCGGGCTTTTCGACGAAATACGGGAACGCTTCGCCCTGGTGCTGCCTGACATCATGGCCCAGGTCAGAAACCGGTACGCAAAGCATGTAACGGGAATACGCGAGAGAACAACCGGAGAAATCGAAATCGTCACCAAAGACAAGCGTACCATCGTCCTTCTGGCTACCCCTCATGAAAAACTGTTTTTCATGTTTCCCCACCCTTATCTCATCAAGGAACTCTTCTCCCTTTTGGAATCGACACGGGTCTCGTTTCTTATCGGATGCGAATATCCCGGATTACGGCGCGACATTGCCGCGGTTTCACAAGCCCTTTGGACAAGGCTGCCTGCCCTTGAATATAACCCGCGGCGCATCAGCAGTGTCGGCGAGGCGGCGATTCAGATGCTCGGGCATATCGCATTGCACAACGAAGGAAAAATCCCCTTGCGGCAGGGGACAATCGAAAAAACGGAAACCTTTTACAGGAAGATATTCGACAGGGTACGAAAACTGGATGCGACGGTGTACTCCTCTCTCGCGGCCGCGGTCGAGGTGTATTTCTACCTCCACGACACCTTTCCCCTGGACACCATTCTGGACTCCGCCAGGCCCCATCAGTTCCTTGATTTTCCGGGTTTGGCGGACATTTACCCGGAGGCTGTTGCGAACAACAAACCCGAATACTTCGGAGAAGAGTTCAGCCTCACGAAAAAAGACCGTATCGCCACCGGATCGGAACAGGAAATCGACCTTACCGCCCTTTCTACCCGCAATTCGGACACAAGGCTCCTGGAGGAATACCTGCACAGGGGAAAAACAAAAGTTTTTTCGTACCCTGAATACGATGTCCACGCGGGATCCTACAGGAAGAACCACACCACCGTTCTGGAGCGGACAATGAGCGAGGGAGAAGGCAACCGTGCCATGCGCATCCTCGCGGCGTATCAGAAAACCTACAAAAGCGTGAAAAAACGCTTCCTCATGCTCAAACCGGAGGAAGTTGAAATATCAAGGAAATGGGTATACGGCGAGGAACTGCACATCGACGACTGTCTGGATTACTTTACCCAGATCCGTCGCCGGGAAACCCCTGACGACAAGGTATACCAGAACAAGATCATCAACCGCAGGGACATCTGCGCCGCCGTGCTCCTCGACGCAAGCTCATCCACAGCCAGCACAATTCCCGCCGGGGCCGTGATCGACATAGAACTATCGGCAATGGTGCTCCTGGGGCATGCCCTCCATTTCCTCGGCGATGCCTTTGGACTTTACAGTTTCAACAGCCGCGGGCGCAGGCAGGTGTTTCTCAACGCCATCAAACACTTCCAGGAACCCTGGAATATCGGCATCATGAGCCGGCTGGACAGCATCGCGCCCGCCTATTCAAACAGGGACGGAGCGGCCGTCCGGCATGTGACGAGACTCCTGGCAGGGGAACCCAACAAGACAAAACTCCTGCTCATATTGAGCGACGGCATTCCGGCCGACCCCGGGTACGGCGCAAAACAGGGCGATTCGGTAACCGATTACGGAATCGAGGACACGCGGAAAGCCGTCATCGAGGCACGGAAGGCAGGTATCTTCCCCTACTGTATCACCATCGACCGGGAAGCAAAGGACTACATCGGCCACATCTACGGGAAGTACGGCCATACCATCGTCCCGCGCATAGAGGATCTGCCGCAGCGCCTGAGCAAACTCTACCAGAAACTGACGAGATAGTATCGTGTTGAACAACCCTGGTGTGCATTTATTTCCTGCCTCACCTTGTCACGCCCCGCCGCCCCATAGTACAACGGTACGTACCTGTAACCCTATGAATGCATTTAGTTCCACAGAAACAGATCACGGCGTTAACCTCCTCTCCGTAAAAAACATCGCGAAAACACACGGCGAGAAGCGACTCTTCACCGACATAACCTTCGGTATTAACAAGGGAGAAAAACTTGCCCTCATTGGCGCCAACGGAACGGGGAAATCCACTCTCATGAAAATTATCTGCGGCGAGATGGAATGTGACGAGGGTGAGGTATACCGTAACAACAGTCTTCATCTGGCCTACCTGCCCCAAAATCCGGTGATCGACCCCGGGCAGACCGTCCTTGAGCATATTCTTTCGGGTGATTCCCTGTTGATAAAAACTGTCCGATCCTACGAATCCTGTCTGTCGCGGCTTCATTCTGCAGACCCGGGGGACCAGGAAAAACTGCAGCATGAACTGGCTGCACTGAGCCGCCGTATGGACGAGGTCGGCGGATGGACAATGGAACACAAGATCACCTCAGTCCTGGAACAGCTGGGCATCAATGGTCTGGACGCAGCAATGGGAACCCTTTCGGGGGGCATGAAGAAAAAAGTCGAACTGGCCAAGACCCTTGCAGGAATGAACAACTGCATTGTCCTTGATGAACCGACCAACCATCTTGATCTGGAAACCATCGAATGGCTCCAGGACTATCTTGTCGCGACCGATGCGGCAGTGATACTCATTACCCATGACCGGTATTTCCTCGACGGGGTGTGCTCAAAAATCCTGGAGCTTGAAGACGGAGGGCTTACCGGCTACCAGGGCAATTACTCCCTCTACATGGAACTGAAGGCAAAACGTCTGGAAGAACAGGCAACACGGCAAGTACGGATCGGGTCGGTGCTGCGCCAGGAACTGGAGTGGCTGAAACGAAGCCCCCGGGCAAGAGGCACCAAGGATAAAAAACGGGTGGAGCGGGTCTATGACCTGATGGATTCGACAGACAGTCAGCGGGCGAGCGCCATGGAGTTTTCGGTCACCAACCGGCGCCTGGGCAAGCGTATCCTGGAAATTAAAAATATCTCCAAGGCTTTTGGCCCCGTCCGTCTGATCGACGGGTTTTCCTATTCGGTGAAAAAAGGCATTCGTATCGGCATTGTGGGTCCCAACGGCTCAGGCAAAACCACCTTCCTGAAAATGCTCATGGGCCAGCAGCCCCCCGACACGGGACGTATAGACATCGGGGTCAATACCCGCTTCGGGTACTTCGATCAGTTGTCCGAATCCATGAACGGCGAACAGACCGTCATGGGATACCTGAAGGAATATGCCGATGAAATCAAGCGCGAAAACGGCGAAACCGCCAACATTCGCAGCCTCCTCGAAGAATTCCAGTTCCCGGTATACCAGCACCACTCAAAACTCAAATTCCTTTCGGGGGGAGAACTACGACGGCTGTATCTCCTCAAAATCCTGCTCCCCGCGCCGAATTTCCTGTTGTTTGACGAACCGACGAACGACCTGGACATCCAGACCCTTTCACTACTTGAACAGTTCCTTGACAAATTCGACGGCTGCGTCATGACCGTGTCCCATGACCGCTATTTCCTGGACCGTACCGCGGATTTTCTGCTTATTTTTGACGGGGAAGGGGGAGTACAGGGCTATCCGGGAAGCTACAGCGAATACGCGCGCTACCGGAAAGAGCAGCAGAAGATTGAAGCCGCAGAGACACAAAAACCCGATTCCCGGGTGCGCCACAACACTGATCAGAAAAAACTTTCGTTCAAGGAACAGAAGGAGTTTGAAGCGCTTCTTCCCGCCATTGAAAACCTGGAAGAGCAGAAAGCCGGGCTGGAAGCCTTCTTTCTTGATCCCGTCCCGGCCGTTCTGGCAGAAAAACAGGAATTATACACTCGCGTATGCAGGGAAATAGCAGATAAAACAGCGCGCTGGGAAGAGCTGGCAGACAGGGCCGGGTAAAGGCACCGGGAGAGCAGTGTTCAGGCAGACGGCAGATAGATGGTAAACCGCGCGCCGTGCTGGTTGGACTCGGCTCTGATGTCACCACCGTGGCGGCTTACGATCGAATACACCAGCGACAACCCGAGACCATGCCCTTCCTGTTTCGTGGTGAAATAGGGGTCGAAAACCTTTAAAAGATTCTCCTCGTCAATTCCAGGGCCGGAGTCCTGTACTGTGACTTTGACATACCGGCCTTTTGGCAGATTTCCCACGGTACCCGCGCCGTCGAATTCCACTATCTCCCCTTCCACAACGATGAAGCCGTTCTTCCCCATGGCTTCCACGGCATTAAGAATCAGGTTCTGGAACACCGTTTCCATCTGCTTTTCATCGGCTTTGACCGGTCCAAGATCGGCAGACAGATGGTTATCCAGCACAATACGGCGGCCCGATAAAAAAAGAGCAGCAACCCGGGATACAATTTCGCCAAGATGACATTCCGAAAGCTTCACCTTTTCCCCTCTTGCAAAAGCCATAAGCTGATGGGTAAGCCGCCGGGCACGGTCGCAGGCTTCTTCAATATCATTCAAATAGGTAAGCTCGTCCCTTCCTGCGCATTCATCCTTTGCAAGGGACACATTGCCCAGAATTATGCTCAGCATATTGTTGAAATCATGGGCCAGCCCTCCGGCAAACATTTCCAGCGACTCGTATTTCTGGGAGCGGGCCACCTCGTCTTCCAGGCGCTTTCGGTAGGTTATATCCCGGAGGGTAACCAGTTTTCCCTGGCGTTTTTCATATTCAAGTTCAAAATTCTGTACCGTGACTTCGTAATGCCGGAGCCTGCCCCTGGCTTCAAAGCTCAGAATTCGCAGGGATTTCGATTCTGACAACATGTCCCTGTCCTGTTCAAACACGGGAATGCTCATGGCGTCCATCCCGATCATCATGTGAAGGGGAACGGAAAGAAGGAGTGCCGCCGCGGGGTTCGCGTCTATCACCGTATTTTCATGGTCAAGAACAAGAATTCCCTCGTTCATGGATTCAAACAGGTAGGTATACGCAACGGGGGACGGTTCCAGAAGCCTGAATTTCAAGGTAGCGTAACTCAGCATGATGCCCGACGCGGACAATGACACCGGGGTCCAGTCAACGATATCGCTGGTAGTGCCCCTGACAAACAGATACACCATGTTTACCGCAAAGGGAATAAAACAGGCACCAAGAAGAAGAAGCGCCTGGGTTACCGGCACCTGGGGAGTATTGATCACTTTACGTATGATAAAAAACACCCCAAGAAAAAGAAGAAGATAGGAGTAAGTAGCGTGAATCCAGAAAATGTGGGAGTAGTCGATAACAATATTGGTAATAGGTCCCTGGGTTTCCAGTATGACTCCGTCCCGGAACCAGTGGAGATGGGCGTCTGTCCAGATACCAAACTGGACACCGACAGGAATACAGAAAAGGGGCCACATGTTTTTGGCAGTCACCTTTTGTTCGTATCCCGCATACTGCATTGAAAACACAAACCACAATACCGGGACAAAGGGAATAAACACAAAGGTTATATTGGAGAACAATAGTTTCAGGCCGACACCGGGAAGGACAAGCTGAAGGAAATAGGCGGCGGACCACAGCATAAGGAGGGCCAGCATGGCCGAGAGGGTGTTTGAGTGATGAGTATTCGAACGCCGGGCCGCGTACACGGAAAGGAAACCGGAGCTCACGGCAGCAACCACAAGGGCGGACAACAGGATAATACTCATTACTACCTCCGAAGTAATAATTCTAAAAGATTCTTGCTTAATACACCAGATGTGCCTATTTTTAAACCATAGGATAACAGTATACACAATAAGGGCTATAACCTAAGACCGCACAATGGAGAACATAAGGATGGAATCAAAGCAGCCGCCGGATGACAAATGGAAAAAGAAAGACTCTGATCAGGAACCGGAATCCTTCATGGACATGTTCCGTCACGGAAAATTCCGCTTTTCTATCTGGTACTTCATCGCCGCACTCGTTCTCCTGACTCTGGTGAACGAACTTGTCATGAACAGGGCCGTCAATCAGCAGCAGATCATCAGTTTCAGCCAATTCAAAACCCTGGTAGAGGACGGCACCATTCGGCGGGTCCAGCTGACACATGATTACTATCTGGGCTTTACGCAAAGCACCTCCCAAAACACCGGGTTCGGCGGTGTGACCGACGTATACCGTACTGTACCTGTCAATGACCCGTCATTTATACCGCTTCTGGACGAAAAAGGCATTGTATACGAGGCTATCGTGAAAAAAGAGCCGGTGATGCTGAATCTTCTTTTAAGCTGGGTACTGCCTCTGGGTATCATGTTCATCTTCTGGCGCTTCATGTTCAAACGTATCGGCAATATGGGCGAAAACGCAATGACCTTCGGCAGAAACCGTTCAAAAATTGTGGCGGAAGGTGAAACCGGCGTTGATTTTACCGATGTCGCCGGGGCGGATGAAGCAAAAGCCGAACTGGAGGAAGTTGTAGATTTTCTTAAAAATCCCGATAAATACCTCTCCATCGGCGGAAAAATTCCGAAAGGTGTACTCCTGGTCGGCGTGCCGGGAACAGGAAAAACGCTGCTTGCCCGGGCGGTAGCAGGTGTAGCCCATGTACCGTTCTTCAGAATGAGCGGCGCAGATTTCGTGGAAATGTTCGTGGGAGTAGGCGCAGCCAGGGTCAGGGACCTGTTCAAGCAGGCCCGGGAAAAAGCGCCCTGCATAATTTTCATAGACGAACTCGATGCCATCGGAAAAAGCAGGGCAAACGCCATTTCATCCAACGATGAGCGTGAACAGACCCTCAACCAGCTTTTAGTGGAAATGGACGGGTTCGATGCCACCAGCGGTGTCATCATCCTCGCAGCGACAAACAGACCGGAGATCCTCGACCCGGCCCTCCTGCGCCCCGGCCGTTTCGACCGACAGGTCCTTGTTGACAAACCCGATGCCGCGGGCCGGGAAGCAATTTTACGAATTCACTCAAAAAACGTGAAGCTCGGCGATGATATCGATCTTACTCAGGTGGCAAAAATGACCCCGGGCATGGTGGGGGCCGATCTGGCGAACATTGTCAACGAAGCCGCCCTGCTTGCCGTCCGAAACGGCAGGAAAAAAGTCGCCCACAGTGACTTTTCCGACGCCATAGAAAAAGTCATTGCCGGCCTTGAAAAAAAGAACAAACTCATCAACCCCAAGGAGCGGAAAGTCATCGCCTACCACGAAACAGGCCACGCCCTGATCGCGGCGTTGACAGAAGGCGCGGATCCGGTCACCAAAATAAGCATCGTCCCCAGAGGCCTGGGTGCCCTCGGCTACACCCTGCAGATGCCCGAAGAAGACCGGTACCTGATGACAGAAGACGAGCTTTTGGGGCGTATCGATGTTCTCTTAGGAGGCCGCGCCGCGGAAGACTTCATTTTCAAGAAGATCTCTACAGGCGCTTCCAACGACCTCACCAGGGCTACCGACATTGTCCGCAACATGATTACCGAATACGGTATGAGCGAACGCTTCAAAAACGTAGCGCTGACAAAACGGGGAAACCAGTTTCTGAACCCTATGGAAAACCCCTACATGCAGAAGGAATATTCCGAAGCCACCCAGCAGTACATAGACGATGAGATTGCGCGGGTCATAGCTTCCCGGTACGAGCGTGTCCTGCAGATTCTGGAAGAACATCAGGAAAAACTGAAAGAAATCGCCGGGGTTCTGTTGGAAAAAGAGGTGCTGGAACAGAAGGAATTCCTTGCTCTTTTAGGAAAATGAGCGTAGGCTTTTTTCATGGAAAAACAGATAGAAAACCGTCCGGCCGACCGCAATGTTGGGGCGGCCGGGGATTATAACCTGCAGCTTGAACAGCACGCCGATGGCGCACGCCTGGCATTCAAAACCCACCTGTTGGCATTCGCCTGTGTTAACGGTCTGTTATTTTTTTTATGGGCGTTTCTGACGCGTCACCATCCCTGGTTTCTCTATCCCCTTGGTGCATGGGGAATAGGCATCGCCCATCATTATACCCACCTGCGCAACACCGTGTTCAAATCCCGGTATATCAAAAAGTTCACAGGCCTGGGTAAAAAGGGGCTTTCGGCTTTCCACAGGTTCTGTGCCTCCCGGGGCGCGTTCAGACAGCACGCGACGGCGGCAGCTTCAGTGTCGGGTTATCTTTTCATGATAAATGCCATAACAGGGGTACGGTTTCAATGGTGGCTTATTCCCGCCGCCGTGTTGGCCATGGGGTTGAGCATTCACGCCCTGCCTCATTTCGCGAAACTTGCCCGGCTGAAAAAACGACTGCTTTCGGAGGCAGGAGTACGTCAACCGTCTTCCGGAGCCCGGAATAATGAGCTGCAGGAAGCACAGGAACTCGAACAGGGTATACGGAAAGCCCTCTCATCCGGAGGCCTCATCATACAGGAACAGGCAGCAGAGATTCTGCCGGTTCTTGAAGGATATGTACGAAGCATCGGTGAACTTGCCCGCAAAAAAGTGGAAATCGAAGAGGTCCTTAGAGCCCACCCCCTTTCATCCATTACCGGCCAGATTCGCGAGGTGACCGACCGCCAGGCCGCTGCGGCATCAGAGACGCTTCGCATAGAATACGGAAAGACCCTGCAAACCCTGTCCCGTCACGAACAGTCGGTACGGAAACTGGAGGAACGCAGGGAAATTATCACACTGAGGCTGGATTCATCAGTCCAGGGATTGCGCCATCTTCAGCTGGAAATAGCCCGCCTGAAAACATCGGAACTGGAAAACGCTCTGGAACAGGCTACTCTGGAAGAATTGAGAAAAGCGTCAGAGGAACTGTCTGTGTATGTGGAAGATGCAGACAAGGGGTTTTCCTCACTGGAATAACCCCTTGCGCCGTCAGAAATCCAGAAGCTCAATTTCAAATGCCAGGTAAGCGTTCGGAGGAATAACGCCTCCCGCTCCTGCGCTGCCGTATGCCAGCCCTGGCGGAAGGACAATACTCCGCATTTCGCCCTTTTTCATGGCAAGTACCGTCTCATCCCAGCCGGGAATTACACGGCCGGCACCCGCGGGAAATGTGAAAGGCGTGCCCCGGGCAATGGAACTGTCGAACACCTTTCCGTCAAGGAACATGCCGGTATAATGAACACTCACCTGGGCTCCTTTTGGAGGCGTGGCTCCTGAACCTTCTTTGAGTATCTTGTACCAGATCCCCGTGGCGGTCTTCTTTCCGTCTTTGAAGCGGGCCTCGATCACGGCAATTATGTCCTTGTCGGCGCGTTCTTGCGCGCTTTTTGCTGCTGTGGCAGCCTCGGCCTGCATAGCCTCGAAACTCTCCTGGGTCACAAAAAAGGATTCAGCCTCGTCTCCTACACGCAGTATCTCTACACCCTCGATGGTATCGCCCTGCTCTATGGCATCAACGACAGCCTGGCCTTCTGTCACAAAGCCGAACACAGCATGCTTTCCGTCCAGCCAGTCGGTTTTAACATGGGTAATGAAAAACTGGCTGCCGTTGGTGCCGGGGCCTGCATTTGCCATGGAAAGGACACCGGGGCCCTTGTGCTTCAAGTCGGGATGAAACTCATCGGCAAAGCGGTAGCCCGGCCCGCCGGTACCTGTTCCCTGGGGACAGCCGGTCTGTATCATGAAATCGGGGATGACCCGGTGAAACGTAAGTCCGTCATAAAACGGGGTTCCTTCTCCCCGTGAATGATCAATGGTACCTTCGGCCAATCCGACGAAATTGGATACCGTCACAGGCACCTTTTTATATTCCAGGGAAGCAATTATGTCCCCTTTGTTTGTGGTTATTTTCGCGTACAGTCCGTCCTGCATTGTACAGCTCCTTCCTTATTCAAATGAAATCAGTTCAACAGTGAACACCAGATAGGCGTCCGGAGGAATGACCCCGGGATAGCCCTGAGAACCATAGCCCAGTTCCGGAGGGATTATGAGGCGTCTGGTTTCCCCCCTGCGCATCATGGAAAGACCTTCGCTCCAGCCGGGAATGACCTGATTCAGTACGAAGGAAACCGGTTCCTTTCCCATGTTCGAATCAATCAGGGTGCCGTCCAGAAGTTTCAGCTCAAAGTAGATATCAACTGTTGAATCAGACTGAGGGGTTGCGCTCCCGCTGCCCCGGGTGATGATTTCATACTTGAGACCGGAATCAGTAACCGCGGCATCGGGAAACTGCTCCTCTATAAGCGCCAGGTCGTTTTCCAGCTTGACCCGGGCCTGCTCCATCTGTCGTTCAAAACCTTTATCCGACAAGGCTTGAAACTCCTCTTCTGTCACCGCAAAGGCTTTGGCGCCGTCGCCGATACGCAGGATCTTCACCTTTTTTATCTGGTCACCCTGGACTATGGAGTTTACAACATCCATTCCTTCCGCAACATGGCCAAAGACAGCATGTTTACCGTCGAGCCAGTCTGTCGGGACATGGGTGATAAAGAACTGACTGCCGTTGGTATTCGGCCCCGCATTTGCCATGGAGAGTATTCCGGGACCGTTATGACGCAGATCAGGATGGAACTCATCGGGAAAGGTATACCCGGGACCGCCGGTACCGTCACCTTTGGGGCAGCCTCCCTGGATCATGAACTCATCAATTACCCGGTGAAAGGTCAGCCCGTCATAAAAGGGGGTATCATCGCCCCGGGAATGGGAAAAGCTCCCTTCCGCCAGACCGACAAAGTTGGATACCGTCAGAGGCATTTTTTCATATTCAAGGAACAGGTATATGTCTCCCCTGTTCGTTTCTATCTTTGCATACAGTCCTTCATCCAGGGACGGGGTTCCCGAACAGGACGCGACAACGGCCAACAGTACGGCAATAGCGCATACAGCGGCGATACGGGGGCATAAATTCTTCATACTCAACTCCGGCAGCTTAAAGGTTGCATCACCATACCAGATACCGTCAAGTTGAGCAATGAAAACACCTGGTGCCTGTCACGGGGATTGAACTGCGGATTTTTCCCGGAGCCATCTTCGCAAGTCTGTTACCAGCTCATCAAAGCCTGCTGCCCACCTGTGAATTTCCGCAGAGAGCTCTGTTTCATCCATATCGGTGCAGCCAAGCTCCAGTTTCTCGCACTGTTCCCGGAAGGTATGGGCGTGAAGGGCTGACGCGGCTCCATTAATACGGTGAAAAAACCGGGAACACTCGCTTCTGGGCAATTTTTTCCAGTCCCTCAGAAAAGCCTTAACCCGCGGAGGGTTGTCCGACAAAAACAGGCTGACAATCTCCACAATATCCTCAACACCGCCGCCGATCGCTTTTCCGGCAGACTCGGGATCAAACACTGCGCCGGCAGCTTCCTGCAGGTAAGCGTGCCTGTTGTGGTCTGCATCCCGGTCTGCCGACGGCGCCCATTTCCGCAGTACTTGCAGAATATCATTGGCCTTTACGGGCTTGCTCACATAGTCGTTCATTCCCGCGGCCAGGAACCGGTCCCGGTCTCCGGGAAGGGCATGGCCCGTTATGGCAATGACCGGGAGGTCAATCCCGCGGGACCGGAGGCGCTTCACCGCCTCCAAGCCGTCGAGCTCGGGCATTTGGCAATCCATAAACACAAGCTGGTGGACCCGGGGATCACAAAGCTCAATAGCTTTGAGTCCGTTTTCCGCATAGTCAACGGTACAGCCGAATTTTGTCAGCATCTTGCTTAAAACCCGGCGGTTCACCGGATTGTCTTCGGCAAGCAGCACCCGGGCGGATGCATCCTCGACGGGAGCCTCATCGCAGGCAGGGAAACCGGACTGGACACCTCCGCAGAGAGCCGATAGAAGTTTCCGGTAGTCCAGAGGCGCTGATAGCAGAATCCAGTCTGCCGTTATGCTGTGTATGACCGATGCACGCTTGTCTGCGTCGGGAGCGCAGACAAGACTGCACCTGACAAGGTTTTCCCTATCCGTGCCTGCTTCAAGGGCTGTACACAGGGATACGGGATTGCCGTCGGATATAACAATTCCGTCAGTTTCGGTGTCTATAAAACCCGGCTGGCCTTCGGTCCGCACACAGGCATGGTAATGCTCCAGGAACTTTCTGACCGCTTCCCTCCGGCCGTAGTCAGAATCTATAAGGGTTATGTTCATTCCGCCCAGATCCGGCGGGTGCTGCTCCTTTCTTCCGGTATCTAAAACCATCGTCAGGGTGAAATCAAAAGAAGAACCCCGCCCCTCGGCGCTTGTCACCTGCAGGTCGCCGCCTAAAAGGGATACCAGCTCCCGGGAAATCGAAAGGCCCAGCCCTGTTCCGCCGTATTTGCGCGTAATGGAGGAATCAGCCTGGGTGAATTTACTGAATATTCGGTTAATCTGGGTCGGAGGAATGCCAATACCCGTGTCCTCTATACAGAAGTTGACACTGACAGAGCCTTCACTCCGGCCTGCCTGCCGCGCCTTGATAATCACCCAGCCTTCAGTGGTGAATTTAACCGCGTTGCTCACCAGATTGTACAGCACCTGCTTTATCCGGTTGTCGTCACCGATCAGAAAACCGGGGATGACCGGATCATAATCAAGGTAGAGACAAAGCCCCTTTGCCCTGGCCTGGACATGAAAAGTCTCGGTAATGACCTGCAGCATATTAAACAGATCAAAACTGCGGGACTCTATCCGCAGCTTGCCGGCTTCGAGTTTGGCAAAGTCAAGGACATCATTAATGATAAAAAGCAGGGACTCCGCCGAACTGCGGATGGTCTCCGAATATTCCGACTGCTCGGCGTTCAGGGAACTGTCGAGAAGCAGGTCCACCATACCGATAACACCGTTCAAAGGGGTACGGAGTTCGTGGCTCATGGTCGCAAGAAAATCGGCCTTAACCCGGTTGGCACTTTCCGCTTCTTCCTTGGCTTTCTCCAACTCCGCCTGGGATTTCTTGTACTCGTCAATATCCAGAAGGAGCCCGTTTACCAGGTTCATATCCTGGTGCTGCAAGAAGGGAGATATAACCCCGCGAAACCACCGTTCGCTTCCTTTCGGGGATAAAAGAAATTCAAAGGAGACAGGCTGTTCCCCGGCAAGAGCCTCCTTTGCCAGCTCATGCAGCTTTTTCTCATTGTCCTTGAAGATCAACGCGCTCAAGCGGGCAAGCCTGCCTGTGTCCTGTTTATTCACCCCGAAGATTGTAAAGGCGCTCTCGCTTATGAACCGCGGAGTGACTTCCTTGAATCCGGGTTTTACTTCAAGCTGAAAAATAATTCCGGGAATATTCTGGGCGACGCCCTCGAACAGGCTCCTGGATTCATCCGCTGCGGCCTGGGTATCACTGACATAACGGGTGGTCCAGAACATGATCATTCCAGAAACAAAAAGTCCGCCAAGATTGAGCACAAAGCTGTTCCACGGGAACAGAAGGGATCCTTCTCCAAGGAACGCGGCCAGGAATCCGGCGCCGCTATACAAAAGAAAGCCCAAAACCGCGGTAAACATACTGAACCAGGGGTCGTTTCTGAGCATGGTGCTGATGAGCAGTAATATGTAGGTAAAATAGAATTCATTGCCCATGAGGGACCATCCGCCGTTAACCGTCCAGGAAACCGCGGTACCAAGGGCGGTTACCAGCACCAGATCGCTGCACATGAGAATGTATTTTGCGAAGGGAAATTCTATACGGATATGAAGCAATTCTTCCAGCCAGGCAATCAAAAGGGCGCCGATACTGTAAATACCCAGAATGACACAGCCGGCAAAAAGCGCCGAGCGTTCAATGCTCTGGGCATGGGCATAGAGATACAGGTTGGACAATAGAAGGGCAGAAAAAACAACAGTCCGGAAAAACGTGGTTTCCCGGACTGTCCTTATATGAACCGACGATATCAAGGCCGAGTAATCCCCCGCACCATCATAACACCATCTACCGCTTTTAGGCTATTCAATAATGAATCATTTATCTCGCCGTCTATATCAATTATGTTGTACGCATAATCTCCTGCGTGTTTATTGAGCATGTCGGAGATGTTTATTTTCTCTGTGGCGAGGATCGAGGTGATCTGTCCCACCATATTCGGCACATTTCTGTTGGCGATGAGAATCCGGTCATTATTACTCATGGGCATATCGCAGTCGGGAAAGTTCACGGCGTTCTTTATGTTCCCTGTTTCAAGAAAACTGACAAGCTGACTTACCGCCATGACCGCACAGTTTTCCTCGGCCTCGGGAGTCGATGCCCCCAGATGGGGGATGGGAATCACGCTTTCGCTTGAAAGCAGGGACTCATCGGGGAAGTCAGTCACATACCTGTCGACGATCCCCGCGTTGATAGCCTCCATGATATCCGCGTTATTCACCAGTCCGCCCCGGGAAAAATTCAGGATTTTCACTCCTTTTTTCATGAGGGAAAACTTGTCCCGGTTGAACATCCCCCGGGTTTTATCATTCAGGGGAACGTGCACGGTAATATAGTCGCTTTCCGACAACAGGGCATCCAGGCTTGAGGCTTTCCGTACCGTGCGGGACAGGCCCCACGCGGCTTCTATACTGATGAACGGATCGTACCCGCTCACTTTCATGCCCAGGCTTTCGGCATCGTTGGCAACAGCCACGCCGATCGCTCCCAGACCGATCACCCCGAGCTTCTTGCCCTTGATCTCTCCGCCTACAAAGTTCGACTTGTTTTTTTCTATCAGCATGGACACCTCGTCGCCCTTGCCGGCCAGGCTTTTGGCCCAGCTTATGGCCCGGAACACCTTCCTGGATGCTAAAAACATGCCGGCGATGGTCAGCTCTTTTACGCTGTTGGCGTTGGCACCGGGAGTATTGAACACAACTATACCGCGGTTCGACAAGGCCTCCACGGGAATATTGTTCACTCCGGCTCCCGCACGGGCGACAGCCTTCACCTCAGGACCGATCTCCATATCATGCATGGACTGGCTGCGTACCAGAATGGCATCGGGCCGCTGAATTTCCGAGGCAATTTCGTACATATCACGGGAAAACAGTTCAAGGCCCGTGTTGGAAATTTTATTAAGTGTCTGAATTCTGAACATATCAACCTCTCTTTTTCTCAAAGTCCTTCATGAAGTCCACGAGGGCCGCGACTCCTTCCTTCGGCATCGCATTATAGATGCTTGCCCGCATACCGCCCACAGAACGGTGTCCTTTCAGGTTTACCAGTCCCGCGGCGGTCGCCTGGGACAGAAAATCCGCGTCCAGCGCGCTGTCGGCAAGAATGAACGGCACATTCATCAGGGAGCGGTCCTCCTTGCGCACCGGAGAAGAATAAAAGCCGCTTTGATCTATGAAATCGTAGAGCATCGCCGCCTTCTCCCGGTTAGCTTTTTCCACCGCCGCAACCCCTCCCTGTGCCAGTATCCACTCAAGAACCAGCCCGATGATGTAGATGGTATAACAGGGCGGCGTATTGAACATGGAACCGTTTTCACTGTGAGTTGTATACCGCAGCATAGTGGGCGTGATTTCTTTCGGCGCCCGCTCAAGGAGATCATCCCGGATAACCACAATAGTCGCGCCCGCAGGCCCCAGGTTTTTCTGGGCTCCGGCGTACACAAGGGCGAAACGGGACATATCCATCACTTCCGAAGCAATGTTGGAAGACATATCCGCCACAAGGGGAACATTCCCCGTATTGGGCAGACGGGAAAACTTGGTGCCGAAAATGGTATTGTTGGTAGTGATATGCAGATAATCAAGAGACTGATCGACTGCCGGAACTTCCGGAATATAGGTGAAATTCTTGTCGGCAGAGGACGCGATTACATCGGTATCAATGTACCTCTTGGCCTCTTCTATTGCTTTCTTGGACCAGGCTCCGGTATTCACATAGGCTGCCTTGCCCTTCGTCGCAAGGTTCAGGGGGATCATCGCGAACTGGGTAGACGCCCCGCCCTGAAGAAACAGGACCTTGTACCCTTCAGGGATCTGCAGGGCTTTGCGGAGGGCCTCTTCTGCGGTATCAAAAATCTGCTGATACACCTTTGACCGGTGGCTCATTTCCATTACCGACATCCCGGAACCCTTGTAATCGGACATTTCCGCTCCCGCTTTGGCCAGCACGTCCTCGGGCAAAACCGCCGGTCCTGCCGCAAAATTAAACACACGCATACATAACCTCCTGTTGTGTCATTCAATTCAAAAATTATTTTTCCGCCGCCCGCAGTCCTGCCGCGAGTATCCGCAATTCCTCGAATAAAGAAACGCTGCGCACATCAAACCCGTACTCCGGAGGCACTGTCACCCCTGTATAGTTGAGAATCCCCCGCACCCCGCCGTCATACAGGCGGGCAGCTGTTTTCTCTACTTCCCCGTCAGCCACGGTGAGTACCGCCAGTTCGATGCCCCGTGCCCGGGCAACAGCCGGCAGCTCATAAGAGGGAAAGAGGTCCACATCGCTTTCGGTAAGCTCGATCACATTGATGTTCGCATCAAACCCGGCGACAACCTCGAATTCCCTGCGGCTGCACAGCATCTTCAAGCACAGCTGACCAAGAGGGCCGAGCCCCGCGACACACACCTTCGGACGCCGTTTCAGACCGAGAGTCTGCTCCAGGACCGCCATGAGTCTCTCAACGCGGTATTTCCCGCCCCCCGGCCCCGGCTGGTCCAGATAACTGATATCTTTGCGCAGGGTATGCGCCGGAATCCCCGTCATGTCTTCAAGTTCCCGGGAGCTTGCATACACACTTGCTGCAGTGTCCATTTCCTCAAGGGATGTGTATATTCTACACAGGCGCTCAAGGGCCGGTTTGGGAACCATAATGAACAATATCTCAAACCGACGCTGTGTGTCAGTATTTTCTGTGAATATTTTCACAGATACACATATTTTTTGACATAAAGGGAAAAAACATGCGTATAATTGAAGAACCAACCCGGATCATCCCCGAGGGAAACAAGCCAAAAAAGATAGACGAGTATGCAGGCAGGGTGAACACCGGCACAGGCGATGTCAGTATCGCACTGATGCACAGCCCCGAAGGCTGGAAAGAACCGGGACAGACCCCGCTGTTTGATGAATACACCGTCATTCTGGAAGGCTGCCTGAGAGTGGAAACACAGGAGGGCATCGTGGACCTGACAAAGGGCCGGGGAATCATCATTAACCGGGGAGAGTGGGTTCGCTACTCCACACCCCACGCAGGAGGCGCCAGATACGTGGCAGTATGCCTTCCCGCCTTTTCTCCTGACACAGTCCGCCGCGACACTGAATGACCCCTTGCATAATTTATCAGGAACCGGTATCTTAAGCCTCACTTAATCATCTTAAGTATAAGTACATACAAACCGGAGGCCTTATGACCTCTGAGCAACAAAGGAAACAACATGACTACACACCGCATTGCCGTGTTACCCGGTGACGGGATCGGCCCCGAAGTAATGAATGAAGCCCTCAAGGTTCTTTCGGCGATCGCTCAAAAGTACGGAGCAACGCTGGAAACCCGCCACGCCAATGTCGGCGGAGCCGCTATCGACGCCCACGGAGAAGCCCTTCCTCCTTCTACAATAGAAACCTGCGAATGGGCCGAGGCGGTCCTGTTCGGCTCTGTCGGCGGGCCGAAATGGGAAGCCCTGCCCCCCGAGCAGCAACCGGAACGGGCGGCCCTCCTTCCCCTGCGGAAACATTTCGGCCTGTACGCAAACCTGCGACCCGCAATTGTGTTTCCCCAGCTCACCGGCGCATCCCCCCTCAAGAAAGAAATTCTGGGCGAGGGCTTCAATGTACTGGTAGTACGGGAACTGACAGGAGGCATTTATTTCGGCGAACCCAAGGGCCGCGACGGCGACAAGGCGTTTGACACCCTTGTGTACACAGCCGATGAAATCCGGCGGATCGCAAGAATCGCTTTTGAAGCGGCGCAAAAACGCGGCAAAAAAGTGACTTCCGTGGATAAGGCGAACGTTCTTGCCTCTATGGTTCTGTGGCGGGAAGTAGTGAACGAAACCGCCCGGGAGTATCCCGATGTCGCGCTCAACCACATGTATGTGGACAACGCCGCAATGCAGCTGGTGCGCGATCCCAGGCAGTTCGACGTACTTTTAAGCGACAACATGTTCGGGGATATCCTTTCCGATGAAGCGTCCATGCTGACCGGCTCCCTGGGGATGCTGCCCAGCGCGTCCATGGGAGAAGGCCATTTCGGTCTGTTTGAACCCTCCGGCGGATCAGCCCCCGATATTGCAGGAAAAGGCATAGCAAACCCCATAGCCCAGATATTGTCCGCGGGAATGATGCTCCGCTACAGCTTCGGCATGGAACAAGCCTATAACGATATCTATCAGGCAGTGGAAAAAGTCCTGGATGACGGCTTCCGTACCGGCGACATCATGTCCGAGGGCATGAAAAAGGTCGGAACCGCCGAAATGGGCGACCTCATTGTTGAACGGCTGTAAGCTTGCACCTGCGTGCGCGGCGCCCGCGGTATTCGGCTTCCCTGCCTCAGCGGGAAATTGTCTCGTTTAAAGTACGGGAATGGTCCTGCAGCTCAAGGCTCAAGGATTGCAGTGATTCCATGGCGGTACGGATTTCCCCCGCCCCCGCCTTGATTTCGGCAATACCGGAAACAATAAGCGACAGCACCTCGGTAACCTTCTTCATATTGTCGGTTACCCGGTGCTGAGCTTCCTCTACATGCTGAACACCGTCGGTCACCCCGCTGTTGTTCTCATTCAAAGACGTGGTGGCGCTTAAAATCTCTCCGCTTCCCTTCTGAAGCTCTTCGGTACTTGCGGCAATCTCTGCCATCGCTGCAGATACCTGCTCAACCTCGCTATGGATATCGGCAAAGGTATTTCCCGTGAGTCCGACATTCTCCCCGGCTGTATCGATTGCCGACAAAAGCTCTTTGAGTATCTGTCCGATCTGCTTGGCGTTTGAGCTGGAGGATTCGGCCAGCTTCCGTACTTCATCGGCTACTACCGCAAAACCCCTTCCCGCGTCACCCGCGTGGGCGGCTTCTATGGCGGCGTTCATGGCCAGAAGATTCGTCTGGCTGGCAATGGCGCCGATAATGCCGGTCATCTGCTTGATATTGTCTATCTGCTCCCGCACTCTTGCAAAGGAATTCGCTGTCTGTTGTATGGCTTTTTCCCCTTCCATGGAACTGTCTTTCAGGGAATCCACCGATACTTTTTTTGCGTCAATGATCGTTGACACATTCCTGATGGACGCCACCATTTCCTCGATTGCCGCGCTTGTCTGTACAATATGGGAAGACTGGTTTACGGCGATGGCATTGAGGGACTGAATACTATCACCTATCTGGCGCACAGCCGCGTCGGTATCCTTGACGCCGTTACTCAACTGAGTCACCTGAGTCTGAATTCCCGCGACATTCGACTCAATCTCTACCGACGCAGCCGCTGTTTCCGCTGCCGAAGAGCTCAGGCCTTCGCCTTTCTGCATCTGCTCGGCCGAGGCTTCAAGTACTTTCCTCATACCGGCTTCATTTTCTTCCAGGAGCCGGATCCTGTCACGACTGTCGTCAAGAAGGGATTGGACAAGATTGAATATGACCCGCAGGATGAGGGCGGCCAACGCAAAAAGGACCGTGGGTACAATCACTACCGAATCGAGAGGAACGCCCTGAAACTCACCCATGGCCGCAGCCATCACAAGCCGGAGAGTATATACAGCAGCAGCCGCTATAAGGATTGTTTTCGTAAAAACTTTTGAAGGCGAAAAGAAGAATACAAGAAGAAGGGTGATGGTAAAGGTGAATGCCGTATGGGAAAACACCATCATGTGATCATAGACCCCCGCGAAAGGGAGGAGAAAAAGGATAACCGCCAGACTGGTCATACAGACAAGAACAGCCGTCTTGTACCGTCCTGAACGGAGAAGCACAAGAGAAACAGCTACAGCCCCGATAAGCAGGGGGAGCAGTATCACCGTGGCGAGATTAAAAAAGACAATTTCATTTATCAGAAGGATTGTGAGGGTCGCCATGACGAACACCTGCACCTTGAACAGAAGCGGTGCTTTCAACTGAACCTCGAAACTCGAATTTCTATAAACCTGGGTAATTCCCATTTCACTCCCTCCCCGTTCTTGATCAGGACGATCAGGAACGGACTTTCTGATAGACTGATTACGGTATCTTAAGTATGATCTTACCAGATCAAATTCGCAAGGAAAAGGATGTTTTTTTCATGAAACATAACAGCTATTTCGATGGCAAGGTACAAAGCCTGAGCCTCAGTTCCGAAGGAAAAGATGCAACCATCGGTGTCATTTCACCGGGAACCTACCGCTTTTCCACCTCGACCAAGGAAAAAATGAACATCATCAGCGGCAGCCTTACCGCGAAAGTACCCGGGCAGGAGACTAAGACCTATACAGGCGGCACTTTCTTTATAGCAGCCGCGGGGGTGGAATTCGAGGTTAGCGCCGAGGCTGACTGCGCGTATCTGTGCATTTACGGCTGAGCCGGCAAATGAAGTGTAAAAGCTGACCGGCTTTACAGACTCTGTCCGCGGTAGCAAGAAAACTTCCGGTATGTATGGCCGTCACAATTGTTACAATCCTTCCCGTGTCATTTTTAGTATATTGAAAAAAACGTGAAGGGATGAAAAGGAAGGGCGTCATGACAAATATCGCGGTATTCAGCTCCAAAAAATGGGTTACCGACAGTTTCGGTAAAAACTTGCCGGAAGGCATCAATGTCAAGTTTTTTGAGGCCCGGCTTTCCAGGGAAACCGCCGCTCTTTCTGACGGATATGACGGTGTGTGTGTATTTGTAAATGATGATGTGTCGAAGGATGTACTGGACATCCTGGCCGCAAAAGGCATCGGGCTCGTGGCTCTGCGCTGTGCCGGATTCAACAATGTGGACATCGAATACGCCGCAAAAAAGGGTATAACAGTGGTGCGTGTCCCCGCGTATTCACCATTTGCGGTTGCCGAACACGCCCTCGGGCTCATTCTTGCCCTTAACCGCAAATATTACCGTGCCTATAACCGGGTACGCGACGGCAACTTCTCCCTTGACGGACTCCTGGGCTTTGATATTCATGGAAAAACAGTAGGTATCATCGGCACCGGTAAAATAGGACAGATTTTCGCGGGCCTCATGGCCGGTTTCGGCTGCCGCCTTCTGGCATACGATAAATTCCCGTCCAAAGAACTGGAGGCCAGAGGCGTCGAGTATGTAGACCTGGAAACCCTGTACAAGGAAAGCGATATCATTTCCCTTCACTGTCCCCTCACCCACGAAACCTATCATCTGATCAACACCTATGCCATCCGCACCATGAAGGAAGGGATCATGATTATAAATACCTCCCGCGGACCTCTCATAGATTCCGACGCGGTCATCTGGGGCATGAAGGAGGGGATTATCGGCTACCTGGGACTTGATGTGTATGAGGAAGAGGGCGACCTGTTTTTCGAGGATCTGTCCGACCAGGTAATCCAGGATGACACCTTCGTACGGCTGGAAACCTTTCCCAACGTGCTTATCACCGCTCATCAGGCCTTTTTTACAAAGGAAGCGGTGGACAATATCGCGGCGACCACCTTCGAAAACATACAGGCGTTTTTTAACGGAACCCCGCGCAATGTTGTCGAACCCTCGACTCTCATAAGGAAAAGCGGGATATAAACGACCCGGATAAGCAGAATCCTCACAAAACCATCCGCATTAACAGGTTTCTCACGGTATTTTCACGTCTTTCTTATCATTCATGTAGGAATCTTCGTGTGAAAGACACCAGTACGCATGAACAGGAACCTGCCCAGGCGTATTGGCAGAAGGGGTAAATTATGGCAAAGACGGATTTGCATGTCCATTCGAAATATTCCGATCATCCTTCGGAGTGGTTCCTGCAAAGAATGGGAACCTCGGAATCCTATACCGAACCCGAGTTCATATATGACACAGCAAAAAAGCGGGGAATGAGTTTCGTAACCATCTGCGATCACAACAGCATCACGGGAGCTCTGGAACTGACAAAAGCCCATCCTGATGACTGTTTTGTATCGGTTGAATCTACCGTATATTTCCCCGGCGACGGGTGCAAGGTCCATATCCTCCTGTTTGACATTACCGAAGAACAGTTTGAGATTATCCAGGAACTCCGAAGCGATATTTATAAGTTCAGGGATTACGTGCGGGATACGAATATCGCCTACTCGGTTGCCCATGCCACCTATTCGGTCAACGGGGCGGTGGGGCCCGACCATCTGGAAAAACTCATTCTTCTTTTTGATATTTTTGAAACCATCAACGGGGGCCGGAACAAACGGAACAACAGCGACTGGGAACAGTTCCTTTCCTCCCTTACAAAAGACGATACCGACAGACTCATTCAAAAACACGGGATCAAACCCATGAGCGATACACCATGGCTGAAAGGGTATACCGCGGGAAGCGATGACCACGCCGGCATCTTTATCGCGAAAACCTATACTGAAACTGAAGCCTCGACCAAGGAGGAATTCATCCAGGCAATCCGGCGAAAATCCACCAGAACTGGCGGAAGACATCACGACTTCCATTCCATGGCTTTTGCCATATACAAAATTGCCTTTGATTTCATACACCACACTCAGCATTCGACAGTACCTATTCCCGTTTCCATCGTTCTGGACAGCCTGTTCAACGAGGAAGAAAAGGGATTCAAGAAAAAATACACCCTTAAGCGCCTGAAAAAATCCAGCAAAAATAACAGTCTGCACCGCATCATTTTAGACCTGATAGAAGAAGCACGAAAAATCGACTTTCATGAAACCGATGCCCGTTTAGACATTCTCTACAAACAGGTCACAAAACTCGTAGACAGGGTGCTGATCAATTTCATTGAGTCGGTACAAAAAAACCTGAAAAAAGGCAACATAGACAAACTGATCCGCAATATAGCTGCAATACTGCCTGCCGTTTTCCTTTCGATACCCTTTATTTCCACCCTTTCCCACATGTTCAATAACCGCAATCTGGTAAAAAAACTCTATGAGCAGACGGGCAAGCAAGAACACCAGCGGGAAAAGCGTATTCTCTGGTTTACCGATACGCTCACAGAAATGAACGGCGTCGCCATTACGGTGAAGGAAGTCGCCTGGATATCCCACACCTCCAGACGCAACATACAGATTGCCGCATCCTTCAGCCCCGAGGAAGACAGCGACAGCCTGCCGCCGAACATCATGCATATACCGGCAATCGAATCCTTTCCCATGCCTCAGTATGAAAAGCTGACCATTAAAATCCCTTCCTTTCTTAAAGCGCTCAAGATGATCAATGATTTCGATCCCGACGAAATCTACATCTCCACACCGCTCCCCATCGGCCTGCTTGGGCTGGCGGCCTCAAAGATACTGAACATTCCGTCAGTGGGAATCTACCATACCGACGGCGCTCTCCAGGCCAAGGAGATTATCAACGACATTACCATGACCACCTATATAGACGGATATCTGAAGTGGTTTTACGCCAACTGCACAAAAACACTGGTCAATACAAAGGAATACGCGGCAGTGCTCAAAAACAGGGGATACCGCGGAGATAATATCGGGTTATTCACCCGCGGGATCGACACAGGGCTGTTCCAGCCCCTGGACAACGCCAGGGATACCCTCCGTAACCTCTACAGTCTCCCCGAAGGGGTCTACAGTCTCTTCGCCGGCCGTGTTTCCGCAGACAAAGGGATAGACCTGGCCATTGAGGCGTTTCTTGAGGCTGCAGCCAAAGACGAAGACACAGACCATTACCTGCTTATCGCCGGCCACGGACCGGAAGAGGATACCTTGCGGGAAAAATTCCGGAATAATGACCGGGTGCGCTTTTTAGGACGGATAGACCACGCCACAATGCCCCTTATTTACGGCGGAAGCGACATATTCGTGTTTCCCAGCCAGACCGACACCTTCGGAAGAGTCGTGGCCGAAGCCATGAGCTGCGGCCTTCCCGCAATAGTCGACGCCCAGGGAGGCCCCCAGGAAATCGTCGGCGCCAGCGGCGGCGGCATAGTCATAGAGGAACATACAGCTGAGCAATGGGCCCAGGCCCTTTCTGACATCTACGCCCTCATGAAAAAGGATCCCGAAGCATACCGGAACATGCGCCATTCGGCCCGGGAGCACATTATCCGCCACTACAGCATGCAGGGTTTCATAGACGCCTTGTCGGCCTGAAACTGACCGGGTGCGGCTTGACGTAAAAAAAACTTCTCATTCTAACACAAAACAGATGATGATTCCTCAGTGAAAGGATATAATTAATAAACGGATACAATAATGTAATAATCCCCTGGAGGGAGAAATATGAAACGTTCATACCTGATCCCGGCCATACTGCTTCTTGGTATGGCAGCCGCCACCGCGCAAATTTCCGAGGACTTCGCCATTCACATACGGCCGTCAGCCGACATACCCATAGGAAGCAACAGCGCCGTGCTTCACGGTGATGCGGCCTACCTCTTAGGCGGCGGCATACAGCTGTCCGGGCAGTATATCTTCCCGTCGCTGCCATTCCTGTACGTCGAGGCCAACGGCCGCTTCGGCCTCCATCCAAGCCAGGCCCAGACCTTGACCCTGACTTCTGTAGGAGGAGGACTCGGCAGCGACCTCCGTGTCATGGATCGCCTGAGTCTCCAGGTCGGCATCGACACCGGCCTGACCTTTGGTGCCTATGAATCCGGTGATTGGGCTTTAAACCCCTATGCGGGAGGACGGGCAGGGGCAGTCTGGGACCTCTCGTCCGGCTTTGCGGTTACAGGAGGAGCTGGTTATGCCTATCATATAGGCTACGATGAGGCAAACAACCGCTTTACCGATCTATACCAGGGTGTAAACGCCTGGATAGGCGGTGTCATCCGGTTCAACCCCGATTCGGGCCGCCAGAAACTGAAGACAGAAGGAATCTCAACAACCCCCATTTTCCCTGTGTTTTACAGCTATTACGAACAAAACCCCTTCGGTACAGTCACCATCAAAAACACGGAAAAAGGCAGCATACAAAACGTGGAGGTCTTTTTTGACATCAACGAATATATGGAACAACCGATGCTCTGCCAGACGATCGAAAAACTGGTGAGAAACGAAAGCGCGCAAGTTGACCTCAAGGCCCTTTTCAACGGCAACATCCTCAATCTTACAGAATCCACAAAAATTTCCGGCCAGGTAATCGTCGAGTACTCCTATTTAGGAAAGCGTTTCACCACAACCATCCCCCATACTGTGCGGGTTTTAGACAGAAACAGCATGACCTGGGATGACGACCGTAAGGCCGCATCCTTTGTGACGCCAAGAGACCCTACAGTTCTTGTGTTCTCAAAAAATACCGCGGGGCTTATACGGGATATGGGGCAAAACCCTCTGAACCTGAATTTCAGAATCGCAATGGGTGTTTTTGAAGCTCTGCGGCTGTACGGAATGAATTACGTGATAGACCCCCAGTCCTCCTATGTGGAAGCCTCCCAGGACGAACTTTTTCTGGATTATCTTCAGTTTCCTTCCCAGTCTCTTATATACCGGGCAGGCGACTGCGACGATCTGTCCATTCTGTTCGCAGCCCTGTTGGAATCCGTGAGCATAGAAACGGCTTTTGTCACAGTCCCCGGGCATATTTTCATGGCCTTTTCTCTCGGTCTGAGTGAAGAGGAAGCCAAACGGGAATTCGCCAATACAGCTGATTTCATATTCATAGACGGCAGGGCCTGGGCCCCTGTAGAGATTACCCTTATCCAGGACGGGTTTATCAAGGCTTATAAGACAGGTGCCAAACAGTGGCGGGATGCCAGTGAACAGGAAGTTGCAGGGTTCTATGCAATACACGACGCCTGGGATACTTTCGAACCGGTAGGGTTTTCAGGTTCAAGTCTGTCCCTTCTTTTTCCGTCGCCGGAAAACATCATCGAACGCTACTCCTCCGCCCTCAATGCCTTCGTATCTGAACAAATAGAAGAACGCGTCGATTATTATAAGGACCGGCTGCGCCAAAAGGGAGAAAGCGTCAGCACCTACAACAGTTTCGGCATCCTGTACGCCAGATACGGAATATTCGATCAGGCGGAGGAAATGTTCGTGAAAGCAAACCGTCTGAACAGCAAGGATCCGAAACCTATGTTCAACCTGGGTAATATTTATTTTCTGCAAAAAGAGTATGTAAAGGCCCTCTCCTGGTATAAAAAGGCCGAATCCGCCGTGCCTGACAATCCGCTTGTCCTGGCGGGTCTCGCCCGCACCCAGTTCGAACTGGAAGAATACGAGGCGGCCAGGAACGCTTATGCCAAACTCGCCCTTTTGTCGCCGGACATCGCCGCAAACTACGCCTACTTAAGCTCGACTAAAAGCAGCATCGTGGTGCGGGCAGCGAGCGCCCAGGATAAAGGCAAAACCTTTTTCAGCGACTCGCTGGAAGCCGAGGAAACGGAGTAGACCCGCATGAACAAAAAACTCATAGGAAACCTGATCATACTGGCCCTAATCGCCGGCTCAACCGCAACCTGTAAAAACCCTCTTATAACCAAAATACACGAAGAAGTGGAAATCGCGGTCACTCCCCCGGAAATCGCCCAGGTGTATCCGAGTATATCGGCCGTTGATGTACCGGTAAACACCAGCAACATCACCATCATATTCACTAAGAACGTGGACGCCTCTACCGTGAACACAGGCTCCATTATCATCACCAACGAGGCTGGAGTCGTTGAGCCCGGCAGCTTTACAGTGTCCGCGGAGTCCATCACCTATACTCTGAGCAGAACCCTTACCTATAGCACTACATACTCCATTCAAGTCACCAAAGGGGTCAAGGACACCGACGGTAATTCCCTTACCTCTGCTTTTACGTGGTCGTTTACCACCGGCTTGTCCCCGGACACCACCGTGCCCAGCCTTACGGGCCTTGCATTTCAAAGTACTGTGTTCGCGGGGGTTGACACCGATGCCGACAATACTGCAGATGAATTCTGGACCGGAACCCAGGCTATAGACATCACCCTCGCGGTATTTGATGAACGGGGAGTGACTCACTCCATAATTGCAGAACTTCCCGGTTTCCTTGGCGCGGAATGGGCTGTATATAACCAGACTACAAATACAATCGAGTACACCCTGAGCCCGTCAGACGGCGAGAAAACTCTGTATATAAAGGTAAGAGACGGATCCGGAAATGAATCGGCGGTAATCACGGGATCCATCCATCTGGACACTTCGGGGCCCGCAATCGATTACTTCGAATTAAACAACGGAAACCAAGGAACTCTCGAATCATTAATTACAATCGACATCATAGGTCTTGACAGCGGGATCGGGGTAGCCCAGTACCGCATACGGAATGCCGGCGAAGAATGGAAAGATTGGATAGACCTGACCACAAATAACGTACAT
The DNA here is from genome assembly GCA_016935695.1 of Spirochaetales bacterium. Classification (GTDB taxonomy): domain Bacteria; phylum Spirochaetota; class Spirochaetia; order JC444; family Marispirochaetaceae; genus JAFGQL01. Next base: position 41,579 of record JAFGQL010000064.1, on the reverse strand, counting down.
CTCAACAATTACCCATTGTCAGTCTCTGCGAACCAGGAACAGCATATACAGGTACAGATGAACGATGTACTCGGCAATGAATCGGTCATTGAGGAAAGAAGCATCACCCTCGATTTCACGCCCCCATCGGTTGATGAAGATGCTACATTCCCCAGGAGATCTGCAACGGTTCCCCAGAATACCAGCCTGATTAAAGTGGTGTTTAACGAGCGCATAAGTCCCGAGAGTTTCGACGCAGGCAACATGATACTTTCAGAAGGGGTAACTCCACTGGATACAAAGCTTGACTTCAGCCTGGACAAGAAGAGTGTGTCGTTCCTTGACGCTGATTTCCAGCCCCTTGAACTGAACCAAAACACCGACTATACCGTTTTCATCGGCGCAAGTATCGAGGACGAAGCCGGAAACCAGATGGGATCAAATTACAGTTATTACTTTTCCACCAACACCGCGGTGGATACCGACCCTCCGGAGGGTATGATCGCTCTCGACATCGACAACCCGGAAGTCAACTATTCCGCCAATAATAATCTTGCGCTTCAGATATTCGCAGAAGATAGGTTTAACAACATATACGGCGTAAAAATTTGGGGTGACAATACCGCAGGCCGGCCTTTCTTTGAACAGGACGCCGTGTGGGAATCATATGTCGTCGACTCATTGTCCGCAGACGGCATAGAGTACATGGATTACTCGACAGCGCCCGAAAGCATTGTCTGGACCCTCACCAACATATCCGGAAAATACAACATATATTACCGCTTCATGGACGCTGCCCAGAATGTTACTGAAACACCGGGGAGATTGCAGGTCATTCTGGATCTGGATAACCCCTATTACAACGCAACGACTCCGTTTATCTTTGAGGGAGGGAAATCCTATTCCAAAAACCAGGACGGCATAATCACTATCAGCCTTAACGCAAAAGACGACCATTCGGGAATAAGCCAGGTATGGATATCCACCGTCGACGAATCCGGACTGGCGGATGGAGCAAGGTCCTGGCAGGACTGGGCTCCCGTACTTACAGACTTCACGCTGACAGAAGGCGAAGGCGCGTATACCATTTACTCTCAGGTGAAAGATAAAATTGGTCATAACTCGGCCACCGCATCGGATACAATTATCCTTGATTATACCCAGCCTGAGGTAAGCCTAGACGTGAGTCAAATACTCAACACGAACTCATTAGCACAGCAATCAATTACTTATACCGATCCTGACCCCGCAACCGGCCCAGGACCGGCAAGCGGCGTGGCCCAGTATGAATGGGAACAATTATCCGGACCGGTACAGGGAGAAACCGTGGGGCAGGCTACATTCTACGACGATCCTGCCGGCACTGAAGAAGACATAAATACAAGAGTTCCGTATCCGTATATCAGTGCAGATATGGACGGGGAATACGAACTTCTTGTCACCATAACCGATAATGCAGGAAACGAGAATTTCAGCACTGTGCCGTTCATCTGGGATACGGTGAGTCCCTCGGATATCACGAACGTTCTCCTGTACGAAGACAACGGGACCCAAACAACTTATTATGCAACAACTGCCCAGCCTTACGTTAAGTGGGATCCCAGCACCGGCGCCGACTTTTATATCATATTTACTAACGGTTTAAACGCGGCCCCGAACTGGGAAGCATACGACTGGAACGATCCATCGTCTTATATGGGAACGACACCGTATATACGTAACAATACCCCTGTCGTCACTGCTCCCCCGCCCAGCGGACCCGCCAGCAATGACGGGCTCTCCCGCCTGTTTATAACTGGATGGGATGTGGCCGGAAACAGAACCCAGGCAGTCAGCTGCGATCTGTTCATAGATACGGTAGCGCCGACCATTGTCGCTGATGGAACGTATATCCTTACAAGGGAAGCGGTAGTAATAGATTTCTCCTCAAGCATAATTGATGACCATAACGAGGACGGCAGTTTCGATCCGGAACATGACAGCGGCATTAATGCTGCCACCTATGCCTGGACTATGGCTGAAGGCCCCGGCGTCATTACATTCGGCGGGTCCGGCGCAGCTTCTCTGAACCCGACAATCAGCGCGAGCACCGACGGCTTATATGCCCTGATGCTTTCCGTAGCCGACAATGCCGGCAATATATCAACCGGATACGCCTTCGTCCAATGGGATACAACGGCGCCAAATGCACCCAGTTTATCAGGATTCGATCATACACGTGATACAACGCCGGTATGGTCCTGGATACCGGGAGGCGGCGGCATAGGCGTGTTTAGGTACCGCTTAAACGGTGGCTCCTGGTCAAGTGAAACCACCGCGACATCATACGAACCCGCTTCTGGCTTAGCCGACAACTCCCATAACACATTGGAAGTTCAGGAACGGGACGAGGCCGGAAACTGGTCGGTATCCGGTGCGCTTGAGATATGGGTAGACAGTACTGCGCCCATAACACCGCCCAACCTCATACGCCAGGGCACATATTTGAGAAACGCGTCCCAAACCAGCATCACATGGGACTGGTCCAGCGGTACAGGCGCGCCGACAGCCTACCGTTACCGGATAGATTCCGGAGTATGGACTACGGTATCAGAAGCTACTCAGACCTTCACCTACATATTCAGCACCAACGGCAGCGCAGATGGACTACATCACTTTTATATAGAAGAACAGATTAATGGTTCCGAGTGGACAGGTGAAATTGCCTCCGATGAATTTGTTATAGACGCAACACCGCCGGATATGGTCGATTTTGACTCTCCGTCGACTACGAATGACACGACTCCCAGCTGGGAATGGTTCACTAACGGAGGCGGAATAGAGGTTTACCGTTACCGGCTTAACGGTGGAGCCTGGGTGGAAACCACTTCCACAAGCTTTACCCTTACCACGGCCCAGAGCAACGGCGCAACGCCCTACCTTGGTGTCCAGGAAAGAGACGAAGCGGGCAACTGGTCGACAGAATCCGTCCAGACAATCACCATAGATACAGTCGCACCGACTTTCGACTCATTCACCATCGACAATGGCGATACCTATACAACCGATCTGAGCGTCATTATTCAGGCAAGCGCTTCGGGAAGCCCAAGCCATATCCGTTTCAAGAACTCCGGCGGTACCTGGAGCGGCTGGTATGCAAATCCCACTCAGGCCAAGTCCTGGAACCTGGCATCCGGTGAAGGGTACAAATACGTAGAAGCCCAGCTGAGAGACGCCGCCGGCAACGAAAGTGCGCAAATAAGCGATTACATCATCCTTGATACCGTGGTGCCGGCAGTAACCAGCATGTCCCTGAATAATTCCGGCAAAAGCACCCTCAACCAGACAGTCACCGTTAACAGCGATGTAAGCGGCGCGAATTTCATGCGTTTGAGAAACGGCAACGGGGCATGGAGTGGCTGGTACAGCTACACATCTTCCCGTGCGTGGAACATGTCTGCCGGATATGGCGTCAAAAAAGTAAGCGTTCAGTACACCGACGCAGCCGGTTACTATGAAAACGACTCAAGTCACTTCATAGAAAGGGTTGATTACATCTTTTTCGGGGCCCCTGTCCTGCGCGGCGCAACAAAAGGAAAAACCAGTAATGGAACCCTTACTCTGACCTTCGACACCTACGGCAACGAATCGGGCACCACCCTCAACTACTACGCTTATTACGCCACAAGCCCGACCGGCACCAAAACCTACAAAACCTCTGTGAGTTCCGGAAACAGTATTACACTTACCGGCATGGCGCAAGGCACCCTGTATTACCTGTACTTACTCCCGAACAACACCAGCGCAGGAGGCTCCAGCGATGTGTACAGCGAGGCGGCGGTTTCCTGGAGTTCCAATATCACCATTATTTACGACGGTACGGATTCGGAAGACCAGGCGAAAGCACAGTCAATGAAAAACCTGCTCGAAGACCATGATTTTCCGAACATCTCCACGTCAATATCCGGTACGATGCCCTACTGGACGGTAACAATGGTGCCGGATTCATTGATTTCCGCCGACTGGACCGAGACTGACGACCGCTACATTATTTACGGGGACCCGATTATCATTACACCGTCCTTCGCCCCCTACTCCAACTCAAATAAACTCCGCAACATTGTACATAAATCAAACACGACGGGGAACGCGGCGCCTGCTACGGCCTCAGGCGCATCCGGAGTTGTCGCCATGGGTTATTACGGGTCTAACTTCCTATATTATGTGAACAAGTACTGGACGGATTCCTGGAATTACCCCACCGGTACTGAATATACCCAGCCTCCGGCCAACATCGGCTTTGCCGGACCCTCCGGCACCTTTTCCACCGAGGATATCTTCATGATTACCTGGACCTCTGGAAACTCAACCTGGAATAGTCCGCTATCCAGCACAACATTCCCCGGCGGCGCAAACCCCAACCATAACGCAAGCACCCAATACGGGTATAGCGACGATCCCTTAGGAGGAAGCGGTTCCATAACAGACAGGAGGATATCTGTATACCTGTCGACCGACCAAAACCCGCCTTACGGGTACATATACTGTAGAGACTCTTATGAGTCTAACCCCCATTACTTTCCGGTGGTACGCCAGGGTAGGTTCCTCCATTACGGCTTTCCCCGCATGGCCACACGGCCCTATACCGGTGAAGTCCATTTCATAAATCTCATAGCCCGTATGGACGATTATTAAAAGTCGTAGATACTTTTTCCCGCACGCCCCGACCTCATATACGCCGGGGCGTTTTTTTAACCCCCATTTCATTTGTGTTCCCTAGCTAAATGGCTTACTATTAGCTGTACGGTTTCATGAGGTTTAACGCGATACCGGGATTAAGGATTAATGAATAACATAACCATAGGCATTGCAACCGAAAGCAGCTGGGAAATAGACTCGGGATACCTGGCGGAAATGCTTTCAGGGATCCAGGAAGCCTGTGACAAGCAAGGGGTAAACCTGATTCGCATCACCTGCGGATTCTTTGCCCATTCACCTCATGACCCCTACGAAATCCAGCGGAATATTCTTGTATCCAACGTCAACCCCGATTACCTGGACGGCCTCATTATCTCGGCTACAACCGGTCATTTTCTGGACCAGGAAAGCAGGACAATGCTGAAACATCTGCTTCATAAAGTCCCCACCGTGGGAATTGGTCCTGTCCCCGGCATTCCAAGTGTCGTTATTGATAATAAACAGGCCGTTAAAACGGCCATGAATCATCTGATCGAACATCACGGGTACAGAAACATAGCCCTCATACGCGGCCCTCAGAACAGCGAAGAATCAGCCGACCGCTATACCGCTTATCTGTCTGCGCTGAAAGAGCATGACATTCCCTTCAGGCCGGAACTGGTCGCCCAGGGGTCGTTTTTCGTGCCTTCGGGCATTGAAGCCGTCCGCGAGTTTCTGGATGACAGGAAAATACCCATAGACGCGATTATGGCAGCAAACGACGAAATGGCACTGGGCGCGATAGACGAGCTGAACCGAAGGAACATCATCATACCCTATGATATGGCCATTGTTGGGTTCGATGATATTCACCAGGCCCGCCATATCGTGCCTCCCCTCACCACCATTCGGCAGCCCTTAAAGGAAATGGGGACCACAGCGGTCCGGATGCTGCTGGAGGATATTGCCGGACACAAAAGTGACAACAACACGGTTCTGCAGGCAGAACTGAAAATTCGGCATTCCTGCGGCTGTAATGAAATGCTGAACGAGTCCATGCCTCAGGAAATCCTGTCGGAGACAGGACCCATCCTCTCCATACAGACCCGGCACAGAGAAGAAATAATTGATGATTTAAAAAATCTCAACCTGAATTCCGGTCGTCCGGGAGAGGACTCCTGGGAAGAGGAGTTCTGCGACATTTTCGTTTCAGCTGTAGCCGACCCCGATGCCGGAAGATTCCATTCCCGCATAGACACGCTTACCAGAAAGCTCATCGCCGCAAACACCCACCCCGGTATTCTCAACAAAGCGGTTTCAACAATGAGGAACTGGTTCATACCCCGGCTCGATTCCACACAGGAAAAAGCCCTGCTTGAAACCCTTCTTCATCAAACACGGGAATACATTTCACTTCAGTCACAGAACGCCTTTGCGCTGAACATTTTCCGTCAAAACAGAGAGGTCATTGTTCTTCACCGCATAGGCAATGCCTTTATCTCCACTTTCGACATCCCGCGGCTGATGGACCTCATGGCGGAAATGCTGCCTTTGCTGGGCATTACCGGCTGTTATCTGTCCCTGTATGAAACCCCAGAGTTTTGGGAGTTCCCGGACCCGCCTCCCACATGGTCACGGCTGATACTTGCCTTCAACGAACAGGGCCGCATCGACATAGGAAAAGGCGGTATACGGTACAAAACCGGAGAGCTTCTGCCCGCGGCCGCCTTCACCCAGGCACAGAAAAAGTCCCTTACCGTTGAGTCCCTGTTCTTCAGGTCGCATCAAATCGGTTTTGTGATTTTTGAAGGCGGATCCCACCGGCGGCTCATTTACGAGGTTTTACGCGCGAAAATTGCAAGCGCCCTCGAAGGAGCCCTGATTCTGGCATCACATAAGGAATCTGAAACCGAGCTGAAACTCCATAAGGACCATCTGGAAGAGCTTGTCGCCCTCAGAACCGCCTACCTCAAAGATGAACTGGCAGCATGTACGGCACGGCATGAGCAACATGGGAAACCCCGGACCGAAGACCAGCAGGATCCGCGGTAATTAGCTACAATTCTGTAGCTTTTAACCCCCTGTTTCTACATACAGGTATACCACTGTATGCCCGGCTGACATTTTCGCCATAGTCTGAATACTGCAGGCCCCATTATTCCTGTAAATTTCGCCGTTTTCGTCCATGCATACGGTTTCTCTGTAAAAGGACTCAGGTTTGGCACACTCCCTGCAATTAAGTTTCAAACCTGATTTCTACCTTCAGGTATATTCACAATTCATCAAGGAGGAACGTGTGAAAAGAACATTAAGCGCGGCGGGACTTCTGCTGTGCGGCAGCATAGCCTTGTTCGCTCAAACCCTGGATATTGCCGTCATCCAGCGGGGACTGGATACAGTATGGGTACTGGTGGCGGCGTTTTTGGTGTTTTTCATGCAGGCGGGATTCGGCATGGTCGAAGCCGGCTTTATTCGCGCAAAAAACACCACCAACATTCTTACTAAAAACTTTCTGGATTTTTGCATGGCTTCGCTGGGCTTTTTCATGTTCGGTTACGCCATCATGTTCGGCCAGGGAAATTCCTTCGCCGGTGCCACAGGCTGGTTTCTTCAGGGGGCTGAGAGCGGAGCCGGAGTTCCCATGTTCGCTTTCTGGCTGTTCCAGGCGGCGTTCTGCGGTGCGGCTGCAACCATCGTCGCCGGAGGCATGGCCGAACGGATGAAATTTCCGGCATACCTGATCTACTCATTCCTGATTTCCGCGGTCATCTACCCTGTGGTGGGCCATTGGGTATGGGGCGGCGGATGGCTGTCATCCTTGAACTTCGCGGATTTCGCCGGTTCCGCCGTCGTTCACACCACCGGCGGTGTAGCTGCTCTTGTGGGAACCATTATCCTCAAACCCCGGGTGGGGAAATACAGGGCCGACGGATCCCCCAATGTGCTGGGCGGCCACAACATACCCCTTGCAGCCCTTGGTGTGTTCATTTTGTGGTTCGGCTGGTTCGGCTTTAATCCGGGATCGACCCTTGCTGTTGGTAACGGCGATCTTATTGCCCTTGTTGCAGCCAATACCAATATAGCAGCCGCCTCAGGGGGAATAGCGGCAATGATTACCGTGTGGATCATTCTTGGAAAACCCGACCTGTCCATGGCCTTAAACGGCGCCCTCGCGGGACTCGTAGCAGTGACGGCGCCCTGCGCGTTCATTGATCCCTGGGCCGCGATTGCCATAGGCGCTGTTGGCGGAGTTCTTGTCGTATGCGGTGTTCTTGTACTGGATAAGCTCCATATCGACGATCCCGTCGGCGCGTTTCCGGTTCACGGAATAAACGGCATCTGGGGAACTCTTTCAGTCGGTCTGTTTGGAAAAGCGAGCCTGGGGCTTGCCAGTGACGGTCTGTTCCTGGGCGGCGGGTTCTCCCAGCTTGGTATACAGGCCCTGGGAATAGCCAGCGTAATCCTGTTTGTCGGTACCGCCATGGGACTCATATTCAAGACCATTGACCTGACCATCGGGCTGAGGGTTTCCAGAGAAGAAGAACAGCGGGGACTGGATATCGGAGAACACGGGCTTGAATCCTACGCCGGATTCCAGATCGTGGAATAAGGAGGAATAAATGAAACTGATAACCGCACTGATAAAACCCCAGAAGCTGGAAGACGTGAAAAGGGCCCTGTTCGAAGCGGATATTCACAAAATGACCGTTTCCGCGGCAAAGGGCTGCGGTCAGCAAAAGGGATACACAGAAACCTTCCGCGGAGCGATTACGGAAATCAATCTATTGAGCAAGATCCGTATAGACATAGCGGTGAACGAAGCCTTCGTTGAGCCCACGATTGCGGCAATCATCAAAGGAGCCAAAACAGGTTCCATCGGCGACGGAAAAATATTCGTCACCAGCCTCGATGAATGCATCCGCATCCGTACCGAGGAACGCGGCGGCGCCGCCATTGGCTGATGACCCAATAACCCATTTCCTTTTCTTGAACCGCAGAGGCACAGACGCAAAAGCATTGTGAACTAAAGGCTTTTCTCCTGGTCTTTGTGTCTCTGTGGTTTTTATTCAATTAACGATAGTAAAGCGTTTCCAGATCAAGGGGAATATCCGGATAAATCTGAAGATCAAAGTCGCCCATGGGAAACAGGACGGCCCGCTGATTTACATACGCCAGGTTTTTTACTTCCCGGCGGGCATCTGTTTCCGGGTCCCGGGTCAGGAGATCAAACAACTCCATGGACCCGGTAAATTCTACCAGCGCCGCATCGAATTTGTCCTTATTATTACTCGCCTGGGAAAGGCGGTGATAGACTACGCCAAGGTTGTTACGGGTCCGCATGATGTTTTCCATAAGAGCGGCATGGTCTTCCCGTTCCTCGGGCTCCAGTATCAGGGCGCTGTCCCTTTCACGCTCAAGGCGTTCAAGGAGTCTGGCATAGTACCCCTCTGCAGAGTGAAAATCCCGCCTTTGAAAAAACGTGTTTGCCATTGCGAACATCAGGTTTGTGTTCGGCGAAAATTCTTCTTCCGAGCTGTAAAACTCTTTCAGGGCATCCAGGAATTCGCCGTTCAGGTAATTGATATACCCTTTCTTGTAGGTGACATCGGCGTTGGTATAACCCAGATTCTGACTTTCTTCGAACATGGCAAAGGCTGCATCCATTTCTCCGCTGACGTAGTAATACAGGTCTCCAAGATTCTTGTATATCCGCCCAAACATCGGGCCCGGAACCACGACCCTCCGCGCCGCCGCATCCTCATAGCGCCTGCGGGCATTCAGGAAATGCTGTTCGGCGTCAAGAAATTGGCGCGAATCAAAAAGCACCTCACCCAGGCGGTTTTCACCATCGATATACTGGTTCATATCCTTTCGCAGCAGCGGGCTTTTACGGGAATACAAGGTAAGTGCAAACGCGAGGGCTTTCCGCTCCTCTTCCGGTTCCTTTACCTCTCGAAAGTATCTGCCAAGCTGGTAATGTGTTTCGGGAATATCCCCCTTCACTTCCGACGCCTGAAACAGGATTTTTCTCACATCTTCCAGCTTGTTTTTATCTATGAAATACCCGGCCATCTCTGTGTACACATAAGGGTCCAGTTTGAGATTCCTGGTTGCTTCAAACTGGGCCTTTAAGGCCTCGACTTCCTCGTACTTGTCGGTGCGTATGAAATACCGTGTCATTCTGAACAGAAGCTCGAGCTTCCGCCCGTAATGTTGAATCAAGACCGCGTAGGAGTAGCGGGCGTCCTCATATTTCGAAGGATCATAATCACCCCAGGCCAGGTAATTATCACCGGCAGCAAGGAGTACTTCATAATCATGCTTGTCTTTTTCATCCAGGTACGAACCGAATATTTCTTCGGCTTTCACGTGGTTTTCTAAAAGGGAACTCTCCATGGACCCGTATTCAAGGATGGCGGATTTATTGAAAGGATAGTATCTCAGGGCATCCTGATATTTATTCGCGGCAAGTTTGAACTGGCCTTTTTGCTGATAAGCACGGGCATAGCGGAAAAACTCCCCTTTATACACCCACTCCTCAAGACCTTCGGCAAAATAACTTTCACTCATGGAAAAATTATTCTGCCCGAGTTCATCATACCCGCGGTTGTACAGGACAAGGGCATGGAGGGGACGGTAGAGAAAATTGAAACCCAGATATCCGCTTATGGCAATCACAAGAAGGGCAGCAGCGGTAACGCGCAGGATAGGCAGGACATTGTACCTGAGGGTATAACCCAGGGTCCCCTTTTCCAGCTCAAAGGCCTCTCCGGTGCTCTTTTCGTATCCAGAGGGAATGCGGATTTTTTTTCCGGAAATTTTCCCCGCCATGGAGGCAAGCTCTTTCGCCGGCGCCCCGGCGATCAGCCTTTCCAGAAGCCGCCGCAAAGGCTCGCCGGACAGGTCTTTTTCTCCAATAAGCTCTTCAATGACAATTTTCAGATTAAGGGGCAGTTGTCCGAGTGTCCGGGTAATGGCATCCATGTCCTCAGCGGAAAGATGCAGGTCTTCATCGCCGGCTTCAAGCTCACCGCCTGCCGCGGCCAAAGGCTCTGCCGCCGCCGGCGCCGGACGTTCTTCATGTGTTTCGAACTCGCCGAACTGGGCGCCCAAATCTCCCAGGTTGAACTCATCCACCTCGAAATCATCATCGGAGAAGGCATCTATGTCACCGGCGCTGGGAATTTCGAACTCGTCGGAAAAACCCCCGGGAGCGCCGGAAAATGCTGGTTCGTCTATCCCGGATTCAAAACCTGAGCCGAAATCCGCCGGTGTTTCAAAGCCCTCTCCGCCCCCTGAGGGTTCAGGTTCCTCTGAAGGTGCGGCTTCATCCTGAAAGGGGAATCCCTTCGGCATGCTGAACTCGGGAATACCGTCGTCTTCACCCTCGTCAAAAAGACTGAATTCCTCAGGAGGAATAGGTACCTCAGGCACTTCCTCCCTGCCGGTGTCCTCTGCCGCAGGAACTTCATTTTCAAAGCCGGAACTTTCCGGTTCCTCAAAACCGCCAAGATCTTCAAAACCCGTATCTTCGAAATCCACACCTGCGTCCGACGGTTCCTGTCCTGCCTCGGTCAAATCTTCTTCAAGACCGCCGATCAGATCGTCGGGAATGCCAAAATCGTCGATGGATGCTTCCGGTTCTTCATCAATCCCGGAGAATTCTGCTCCGGCTTCCTGGGGAATCTCCCCGGGGATATCCCCCTCAATGTCTTCTGGAAGGGAAAAACTGTCATCTATATCTGCCAGAAACTCATCGGCGCCGGCTTCGTCTTCAGCAGAAGAACCGAAAAACTCCTCGGCGAGGGCTGCGCTGTCCCCTGGAATATCGTCAGCTGTCTCCTCATCATATACAAGAGAATCCACTTCATTGATGTCACTCAAAAAAGAATCCTCTTCATTGATGTCACTCAAAAGAGAATCCTCTTCTTCCAGACCTTCTTCCGACACGTCTTCGGCCTCTTCAATTGATGAGGGAAGTTCCGGTTCAACACCTGTATCTGCATCGGCAATGTCGTCTATGCTAAAACCGTCCGGTTCTGGAAAACTTTCTTCATCGCCGTCTTCTTCAGGGGGAACATCACCATTATCCAGAAAGTCCAGCTCACCGGCTGATGAAAGCAAGTCGAAGTCGGCATCATCGGGCTCACCGGAAAACCCTGAAGTAAAGTCGTCAGCCGGGCCCTCGTCAGATTCCCCAAAAGTCTGTGGTTCGTCTGTTGTTTCGCCAGTGTCCGCTCCTAAGACGTCTTCCTCTTCGGTCTCTTCAGTGAACACATCATCGTCAAAGGAAAAATCAGCGAAACCGGGGGAATCTTCGACGGCGTCATCGCCCTCATCGATGGTATCGGAAAATTCTTCTGAAAGATCATCAGGAGCAAAAAGCTCATCGTCAAAACCGTCTGCATCTTCTGGATATTCATCTGACCCGGTGTCGTCAATATCAAAAATATCCACATCGTCATCGGATGCTGACGGTGTTACATCGCTTGTATCTGAAAGGAGTTCCGAGAGATCATCGGCCAAACCTGTGGGCACAGGTACATCCTCGAGTTTTTCACCCCGTTCGGCGAGAATTGAGGGTTCATGACCGAGGGCATTCACGGCCGCTTTGAATTTTTCAATGTCCTCGAGGGTCGGCATACAACTCCTTTGGTTCTATTTTCGGTATATTGATTTCTGTGTTTAAGGGTTTATTCCTCTTTACCGATCATATGAATAACGTATTTATACACAGCAGACGGGTATTTACCGCTGCCTGTGATTGTATCCCATTTTTGGAGCGGATTTTGCGGATTTCACCACAAATTTGCGTAATACTTACTGTTTTTCTCTTTTTTTCCGCGGCGGCCAGCCCTCTCGATCTGGACAACCGTGAAGTCGAACAGTATATCCACAATATCCGCACCCAACTGCCGCCAAGGACTGTAGGCGGTTTCCTGGTTTTTTCCCAGGCCCCGAAAAAATACACACGGTATGTAGGCATCAGTTTTGCCCATGAGGATTTCAGGACTGTTCATATATTTGAAAAAAACCGCCACGGTGTATTTTTCCTGGCATATCCAGCGGAAAACATACCGGAACACCTTGAATCGGTGACATACCGTCTTGTGGCTGACGGACTGTGGATGACCGACACAAGCGTTCAGCACAGCGTAAAGGACGACCGTGGCGTCCGTCTGTCCGTACTGCCCCTGGAACCGCGGGAACGGACACAAAACCTGCAGACCCAGGCCCTCGGCGGCGGGTATGCCCGGTTTTATCTGAAGGCACCGCCAGGCAGCGCCGCTGCGCTCCTTGGCGATTTTAACGGTTTCAATCCCTTCACTCACCTCATGACCGAGATTTCGCCCGGCCTGTTTTCCGTGACAATACGGACCTACCCGGGAAAACATATCTACACCTATGCGGTAGACGGTGAGCTCGTAGACGTAAACCGGATTGATGAACGGCCGGAAAACCGGGTTTTTGTCCGCACATTAGGCGCCAGGGCCCTTATTCTGCACATACATTAAACCGCTGTTCTTTTCTGCATCTTCCTGTTTGACTATTCCCGCTAAAGGTATGAACTTAATGCATCAAGGATGCGCCCATGAATGTCTATTCAGCAATGGCCCGGTATTATGATGAGATTTTCCCATTTTCTCCCGAGGCAGTCGGTTTCATTAAAAACCTGCTGCCCGACCAGCTTCCTGAGGAATCGGTACACTGGGACCTTACAGGGCCCTGCGCCCTGCCGGCCCTTACCGAAACATCCGTGGTTTCGCCGGGCCTGTTCGATGCCGGCTGTGCAACCGGATCCCTCGGCCTGGCCCTTGCCGAAGAGGGATTCAGAGTTCTGGGGATCGACGTGAATGAAGACATGATCGCCATCGCGGAGGAAAGGGCCCAGGATGCCCGGTTATCAACGGCAGTCTGCTTCAAGACCGGGAATATCATGCATATCGGCGACATTGCAGGGCCCGGACGTTTTTCCGCTGTCGTGTGTTTCGGCAACACCCTGCCGCATTTGTGTTCCCTCGGCGACCGTCTTTCCTTCCTGAAAAGCGCTTCATCGGTTCTTGTTCCCGGCGGGGCCTTGTTTCTTCAGATGTTGAACTATGACAAAATCATGAAAAACCGGCCCCGGAACCTGCCTGCCATCGACACTCCGAACCTGAGGTTTGTCCGGTCCTACGACTATGACAGTAACGGAAGCTGTATAGAGTTCTCGGTCAGCCTCACCGTAAAAGAAACGGAAGAAACCTTCAGCGGGAGCGTACTGCTCACCCCCATTTTCCACGACATGCTGAAGGACGAACTTGCCGGATGCGGATTTACAAAAGGAAACGCGTTTTCCGGATTTGCCCGGACCCCCTACGACAAAAACACATCAGATGTGCTTTTGTACGCAGGGTACGCCGGGACATAAAGGGGAGTCTAAAAGGAGAGGGTTCCGGTTACGGAAAGATAATCATTTCCGTCAAACTGGCCGAAAAGGGAAGTCTCATCGCCTTCGTACATTGAATAGGCGGCCTTCACTTCAAAAATATCGCCAAAAACATGGGTAAGAGACGGCTGTACCCTGAATGAAGCATCTTCCGCCACATAGGCACCGTTCACCGCGAGGGTAAAATTGTCGTTCAGCGGTTTGGCGTCAATCTGCAGGGCGATGACATTGCGGGTGTAGTCCTCCCGGTAATCGGTATCCCAGGGGCCATTGATTCCGTCCTGAAACAGGATAATCTCTCCCTGGGTCTGCAGATTCAGATACAGATCAATAAAACCGAAGTTCCGGTCAAGACCGGCAACCCAGCCCAGCCGGGAGTTAGGTATATGAGGGTCATCCCCTTCCATGTCCCGGGTAATCCGGACGGCAGCCTCGCCGCGGAAACCGAACCCGAAAGCTTCGCCGGCTGCATCGGCGCCGCCGATATAGGCACGTTCGTAGGACAGCTCAAAATGGGGATCGAGGACGGCAGGATTCGGGGCGGTGATGATGTCCGCAGCGGACATATCCACTCCTGTCACCACTGGTTCGGTCATGAACACTGTACCCGCAACAAGGGAGACATCAAAGGCCCGGAGGGCCATCGTATAGCGCAGGGCCCCCTGGGAATATTCGGGGGTACGGGTATCGTCGGTTCTGACCAGCGCATTCCGGGCTTCTTCCATCCGGGCCATTGTCTGGATTGCGGCAAGCCCCTGGCCTCCTCCTAACGCAATTACATACGCATCATACAGAAGGGGTGTCCAAACCTCCAGGACCGACTGGGCGGCGGCAGACATGGCACGGGACCGCCTCTGGGTCCATGGCCCGGCAGCGGGATAAATATCCGGCTCGTAATAGGGAAGGTACACCAGCTCAAGGCGACTTGTGGTTCCCAGGTTCAGGTTAAATTTTGCCATAGGCATGGGTTCTTTTCTGTCGGCGTAGTCAGGTTCTATGAAACGGCTGAAATTCATGGGTGTGAGGATATCCAGAACATGTACGCCGTCCCCCGAACCCCACACGGGTTTGAGAAGTCCCAACTCAAAGTCTCCCCGGCTGAAATAGTATCTGCCGAAGACTTCATCAAAGGCGACACGCACGGCCCAGGAATTCTCTGAAAGACCTGTGTCTTCCATATCCAGTGAAAGAACAATATCAACCTTTTCCGAGCGGTAGGTCATGCTCCCGTAAACCGAATTGTAGCAGTGTATCCCTGCCTCATCCACAGCATCCCTGTCCAGGGCGGCTTCGGTAACAGACGAAACACTGCCCCGGAACTCGAAGCTGTCCGCAGACCCTTCATCGGTAAAAAAACTGTCCTGGGCAGCCAAAGCCGCCGCGGCAGACAACAGAATAATATGTAATACAAGCTTGTTCATTTCCGGCCTCCCTCAATTCACCCGGCCGGTTTCAAGAAACCGGGTTGTGAATAATCTGGGGCTTATCGGTTTATTGAGTTCCAGACGGTCCTGGATCATCCTGGTTTCCCTGCCGTTGGCAATATTTTTCATGGACACAGACAGGGGCACCCAGAAACCGTCGATCTGTGCAAGATTTTGCACGGAAAACACTTTTTCCACTTCACCGCCGGCAGCATACATTTCTATTTTTACCACGGTAAGGATGTCCGGGTCCTTGACTATCCAGGAAACGGTTTTTGCATAGCCTGAATCCGTCCCTGGTTTCGGCACCGATTCTATGCGGTAGCAGACACGTCCGTCTACTTCCTCTTCTCCTAAAAGAGTATAGTCGTAATCGTCGATCTCCCGGCTGGACATGTCGTCGTAGGTAAACTCTGTTCCCATGAAACTAGAATCCCCTTCGGACGCGGCAATCCGCCGGACCTTTTTGAGCGCGGGAAGGTAAATCCATTTCCCGTCGCCCTTACCCTTCTCTGAAAGAATAAGAAACCGTGAATTCTTAACCATTGCAGGACTGTGAAACGCAATGACATTTCCAGACTTGTCACCTTCGCTCATTCCCCACTGTTCCACGACCCTCTCGCTCACATCGCCTTTTTCATCTATAAGTTCGAGTTTCACAAGGGCGTGGGTAGTCGACGGCATTGCTTTTTCATCCATTGCTTTCATTATGTCGTAGCCGCTCTGGGCCCATACAGCAGTTCCTGCCATTGCCGCCGCCAGGTATATGATCCTGATCATATTACCCTTCATTCTTTGTTCAGATATTTTCATGATTGTTCCTCCGTACGCGTATTTTTTTCACCGGTAATTCCAAACCGGATATTAAAGGCATATAACAGTGCCGGCACCAACGTCAGTGCTGACACAGACGACACCAGCATGGTGATAGTGATCAGGATTCCCAGGTACATAAGGGGATTAAAATTAGAGAACACAAGAACGCAAAAACCGGCCGCCACGGACAGGGCGTTGAAGATGATTGGTTTACCGGTAGTGCGGAATGCGTGCTCAATTGCCTTCGCGGTCGTACCAGACAAAGAAAGACCGAGAATATAGGCATTCAGAAAATGAATGACATAATCTATTCCTATACCGATTGCCATCCCCCCCAAAAGGGCAGTTGATATATCAAGGGGAATCGAGGCATATCCCATTATGCCGTAATTCACGAGGATGGTTACTCCTACCGCGAAACTTCCAATGAGACCCGCTCCAATTGACCGGTAACTTATGAGAAGAACTATACACACCAGGCCCACCGAAATGAGAATACTGTAGAGTGCCGAATCCACGATACGCCTGGTAAGGGCTTCCTCGGCAACAGCAGGGCCGGAAACACGCACATCAACACCTTCGCCGAATACCTCATCAAGATACGGGTCCAGTCCTTCCCGCAGTTCCCGTAAAACCAGGGTACTGCTGGAATCGAGGAAGACGGTCATCCGTATGTGCCGGGGCTCGAGAGCGTCATCGGAATAACTTGACAGATTGCCCGAAAACAAAAGCAGATACTGGGATATGAGCTCTTTCAGCTGATCGTCGTTCTCAAGACCGTACACTGCCGGTACTTCAGGAATTTCGTAAAACCGGTGTCCGTTGTAATTGTACATCCGCTTAAGTTCATCTATTACCGCCGCCATATCCGCATTACCGCCTGCTCTTCCGTATGCTGTAAAAAGGGCGGAAAAAACCTCTTCTTCGCTTACTCCCGTCTTTGCGTCTTCGGTAAGGCCCGCAGGCATGGGAGGATCCTCATCAGGAGCATCTTCGGCAGAAAAAAAGGATACCTCGTCAAAGAAACCGGCGCCGCCGGCCGCTTCTTCCGAGTCAGTTCCCGCTGCCCAGAAACCCTCGGTAAAATCGGCATCGGAAGAAACCGGTTCAGCCGAAGCCCCCCGCTTTACAGAGAACTCGCCTGGTTCACCGGCATGGAGGGCCTGATTAATACGCTTTATGAAATCGGTATAGCCGACGACCTTTGTCACATGCCTGCTGTTGTGCAAAAGCCACTGACGGACCTTTTCCAGATCACCAAGGGTGCCGGGGTCAAGCACGCCGCCGGGTTCCTCAGATACAACTACTATGTCAAAATAGTTAATACCCGCAAAACTCCGTGAAATGGCTTCCTCGGCCTTCCGTATTTCGGTATGGGGCTTGAAGTAGGTAATGACCGTGTTGTCCTGGACTACATACCGCGAAAAATACCCCGCCGTTGCAAGAACCACAATGAAACACAGAAGCACTCCTTTTGCGTGAACGGTCGAAAGACGGGTCAGGATTCCCATACCTCTCTCTACACCCCGCGAGAGCACCGGGGGCCTGCCCTTTCCGGATAACAGGGAATGTCTGACCATAAGAACAGCCGGTATGAACAGCAGCGCGACAATAATGCTCGAGAAGACTCCGACGGCGGTAAAAACACCGAAATCCCGCATGGGAATGACGGTACTTGAAACAAGGGAGCCGAACCCTATGAGGGTGGTAAATCCTGCCAGAAACACCGGTTTTCCGACTTCACTCACTACCTTTACCACAAGGTCTTTCCTGGTGCTGTCATCGAAGGAGTGCATGTGGTCGTAATAATGATTGATGATATGAATACCGTAGGCGCTGCCAATTGCAATAAGGAGCACCGGCATGATGGTGCCCAGAATGGATAACTGAATAGAGAACAGCGACATCAGGCCCATAGTCCAGGTCGTACTGATGAGTACCGTCAGGACAGGGATAAGAACCCCGCCCAGGTGGCCGAAAGATAGATATAAAACAAGCAGAATAAGGATGGTTACCAGGGGGATGAGTACCACCAGGTCTTTCTTGATATTGGTCGTTACAAGAACAGTGATGGCCGGCATTCCTGCAATATGAGAGGTAAATCCTTCCGGCAGGAGCGACTCAGTCATGTCCTTAATGCTGAAATACAACTCTTCCCGTTCTTCGGGAGTCAGCCCCGTTTTCATGGCGACGATAATCTGTGACGCGGATTCTCCGCCGTTTATGATGAATTTGTCATACAGTTCCCAGGAAGAGAGGCGCTGGCGCAACCCGGGAATATCGTATCTGCCGTCAAGGGCGGTTAAAAGCGGCTGGACAACCATTCCGTCATCGTCGCCTTCTATGCTGTCCAGAGTGGAGAGGGATGTGATATCGTCCACACCGGGCAGCAGACTGAGGCGTTCAGACAGCTCAACAATGCAGTCCAGTCCTTGCTGGCTGAGGATAGTACCGCCGTCATGCTCTATCACCACAGAAATAGTAAGTGCGCCGCCGAAATGCTCTTCCGACTCAAGAACCGCGAGCCTGGTGGGATCAGACTCGGGCAGGAATTTCAGCACATCGTTGTCGATACGGATATGTGGCAGCTGAAGTGCAAAAAATGCCGTTACCATGAATATGACAGCAAGAATTATTTTTGGAAAGCGGTACAGAGCATGTAAAAATCTATTCATCGAGGGTCTCCTTCAGAATTTCGCGGCCCTTATCGGTCAAAAGACCTTCGAGTGCGATCTTGATGGTGCTTTTCAGTATTTCCACACGGGAAATCGGCATCTGGTCCCGGAGGTCCCAGGAAATAATACCGTTCATGATGGTCAGGAACACATAGGTGGTATTCTGAGTGTGTATATCCCCGGAGATAATGCCCTCCTCCTTCGCGCTGTCGATAAACACCGTAATAATCTCCGCCATACGCGAGCGCACAAACAGAAGAGGCGAGTCCTCAAGTCCTTCGTTAAACTGGCGCAGATCCTCGAAAAACCTTGGGTCCTTTCTTCCAAGCTCCATATAGGAGTGGGTAAGGAAACCATGGAGACGCTCGGCAAAACCGTGCTCAGTGTCGTTTATTATGTTCTGCATTTCATCTACCAGCCTGCGGGCATAGTAGTTCAAAGCTTCATGAAACAGGGCCGTCTTGTTTTTGTAATGGTTATAAATGGTTTTTTTACTGATATTCAGGTACGCGGCGATTTCTTCCATACTTACCCGGCTCTGACCGTAGCGGGAATATAAATCCAGAGCTCCTTCCAGAATGCGGTCCTTCATTTCCATGTACGGCATAATCCTCCTGCTGATAACACTGATTACACTTTTTTTACTTATTTCGTGTAATTTATGCATAACAGGGGAAAAAAAGCAAGAGAATTTTCCATTATTTTATCCAAAGGGCTTCTGCAGGCATGTTGCAGAGAAATCCCTGAGAGATGCCGCATGGGCACCAATAAAAGGATTTGCGAATTTACCGGCGGTGGTTTAGGATATGAAAAAATTCAATCGAGGAACCGCCATGCCCAAAAAAGTATTTCTCACGAAAATTCGATCAATTCTTTCGTTCATCTTTGGAAAAATTCAGTACACACCCCCCGGTTTTGTCACGGCAGCAGCCGAAAAATGGCATGATCATATGGTAAAAGCTGTACGCAAAGAAGCGGAGACAGAAACAGAAAGCCAGCCGCCAGAAACAAACAAGAAAAGGGGCAGAAAACGGATACTGATCACCATTCTGATTGTTCTGGGTGTTATTACCGCAGGGGGAATCGGCTATCTGCTGGTTCGTCAGAAAGCTGAAACCGTATACACCACCATACGCGTAAGGCCGCCGAGACCGACCCCCTTGCGTCCACATGCCCAGGTCAATCCGCTTCGTCTGGAATTCAGCAGATCAGCAGCACCTATCACCATGATTGATCAGACAATAACTGCCGGCATCGAACTGAAACCGGAGATCGAAGGTACCTGGAAATGGGAAGGGGACAGCACCCTTGTGTTTATGCCTGGAGGAGACTGGCCGGCAGGCACAGAGTTCAGCTACACCATCGTGAAAGAACTGGTCAGCCCTAGTACGATTCTGCGCAGCATGAAAGGCTCTTTCAAGACCGAAGAGTTCTCTCCTTCTATCGCGAACCTCGATTTTCATATAGATCCCACAGACCCTGATCTGAAGCAGGTTACCGCGACAGTCCGTTTTTCCCATCCGGTCAATCCTCAGTCGCTGGAAAACAACATTGAGCTCACTGTAGACCAGATGTCAAAAGACGAAACTTCCTTCACTCAAAAAGCCTACGGCTTCACCATTAATTATGATGAGTTCTTCGGTACCGCCTATATCCTCTCGGAAGCCCTGCCGATTCCCGACGAAGACGTGACAATGAAACTGAAACTCCGGTCGGGAATTGAGTCTTCGTTAAAGGGCGGTGGATCGCGGAAAGAGCTAACCCGGACGGTAACCGTACCGGGACTTACCAGCTTCATCTCCATCAGATCGGTCCGGCAGACAACCTTGCGCCGGGAAGACTATTCCCTGGAACAGCTTCTTGTTGTGGAAACAAAAGGAGATACCTCGCCAGAGGCCCTCGCCGGCCATATGGAAGCATGGGTATTGCCTAAAGACAAGCCGGAAGTTCCGGGCATGAAAGCAATAAAGAACATGAGGTGGAACGATCCGGCGGTTGTCGGACCGGAAGACCTTAAAGCAGGTAAAAGAATACAGCTTGAACCAAAACCAACAGAACGGGAATACGTTTCCTTGAACAGCTTCGGCATGAAGGAAGCCGTCGGTTCCTACGTATATGTACGCATAAAGAAGGGAATGCCATTTTACGGCGGCTACAGTCTCTCGAAAGAATACACCGGTATTCTGCAGATCGGTTCCTACCCAAAACTTCTCCAGATCATGCAGGAAGGTATATTATTGAGCAGCCGCGGAGAACAGAAGGTGTCGGTCATCAGCCAGGGAATATCTGGTGTGTACATCCGTGTCGCCCGTGTGCTCAACAACCAGGTCCAGCACCTTATAAGCCAGTCCAACGGTGTTCTGACCAATTTCCAGTTCAACAATTACCAGTTTAACGAACATAATATTTCAGAAATTTTCACAGAAAAACGGGAACTCTCGAACGCCGCACCAGAGGACCCGAATTACTTCTCTATCGACGTGGGCCACTACCTGAAAAGCGGCGCCGGCGGCCAGAAAGGTCTGTTCCTGATAGAACTGTCTAAATGGAACCCGGCAAGCGGCAGCATCCACTCTTCCAGGGAACAGCGGCTGCTCATCGTCAGCGACCTCGGGCTCCTTGTGAAGGACGAACAAAGGGGCAGCCATCAGGTCTTTGTCCAGTCGGTTGCATCGGGACGGCCGGTAACCAATGCCAGAGTAGAAATCATCGGAAAAAACGGACTGCCTGTCCTGTCGGCATTTACCGATACCGACGGACACTGTGAATTCCCGTCTTTTGCCGGATTGCGCAACGAGAAATCCCCTGTTGCCTACCTGGTACAGGACATGAATGACCTGACCTTTCTGCCGGTAACAGGGCGGGGTCGTTATCTGGATTATTCAGATTTCGATACCTCGGGGGTACATGGGCTCTCCGACCCCAAGGAACTGAACGCATATCTTTTCTCGGACCGCGGTATTTACCGCCCCGGAGATAAAGTGAACATCGGCGCTGTCATTAAAACCGCCGACTGGACTTCATCCTTCTCCGGCACTCCCATGGAATTAACGGTAACGGACCCAAGAGGTGTCGAAATAGCCAGCCGCGCTTTCGCCGCCCGTTCCCATGGGTTCGAAGAATACTCGTTCACCACCGCTGACACCTCGCCTACGGGCACCTACCAGGTGAATCTTCATAAAATGAGAAATGACAGGAGAGACCGGGTCCTGGGCTCGGTCACCCTCAAAGTGGAGGAATTCATCCCGGACAAGCTTTTGATAAACGCGGACCTGGGTGTCTCCGGGAATACTGGGTGGGTACAACCAAAGGACCTGAAGGGACAGGTTACCCTCCGGAACCTGGCGGGGTTTGCCGCCTCCGGGAATAAAATAAAGGCTTCTTTGTCCCTCTCACCGGGAACCATGTGGTTCCGGAAATACCGTGATTATCTATTCAACGATCCCCTGGCATCGGGAAAAAGCTACAACGAAGAACTCCCGGACGCTCTGACCGACAGTGAGGGCCGGGCGGAATTCAATCTGGGACTGAACAGATTCGATGCGGCTACCTATTTTGTCCGTTTCATGGCTGACGGCTTTGAGAAGGACAGCGGAAGAAGTGTTCATGCCGAATCCAGAGTGCTGGTGTCTCCCCTGGAGTACCTGGTGGGCATCAAGCCGAACGGGGACCTTTCCTACATAAACCGGAACACAGAAAGAAAAGTGTCCCTCATCGCCATTGACCCTGAGCTGAAACAGATAGCGAAGGACCGGCTTGACTATGAAATTACCAGGATAGATCACGTATCAGTCCTGACAAAACAGCCTAACGGCACCTACGATTATGAATCAGTGGAAAAGGAAAGCCCGCACGCAAGAGGAACACTGACAATTCCCCAAAAGGGTCTTGAATGGAGTATCCCGACGGATACCCCGGGAGACTACAGGTTCGCCCTTAAAAACCAAAGTGGTGAAACCCTGGGGAAATTCAGCTATTCCATAATCGGTCAGGAAAACGTGACAAGAAGTCTGGATAAAACCGCTGAGCTGGAAATAAAGCTTAACAAAACCGATTTCGATCCGGGAGAAGAAATCGAAGTGTTCATAAAGGCACCCTATACCGGGTCAGGCCTTATCACCATAGAAAAAGAAAAAGTCTACGCCTATACATGGTTTTCCGCCCAAAGCACCGCAAGTGTGCAGAAAATCAGGGTGCCGAAAGAGCTGGAGGGCAACGGTTACGTAAACGTGTCCTTCATCCGCGATGTCGGATCAAGGGCAGTATTCATGAGTCCGTTAAGTTACGGAGTCGCGCCTTTTTCGGTCAGCAAGGACAACCGTATGATCCCGGTCAGTCTTTCGGTACCGGACATTTCCAGATCGGGGACCAGCCTGAAGGTTGACTACGAGACTCAACAACCGGCAAAACTTCTGCTGTTCGCCGTCGACGAAGGAATACTCCAGGTTTCGAAATACTCGACTCCTGATCCGCTGTCACATTTTTTCAAGAAGCACGCCCTGGAGGTCCGGACCTCGCAGATACTCGACCTCATTCTGCCGGAGTTCTCTGTACTCGAATCCATGGCTGCCATGGGAGGAGGCGCAGGGTTTGACGCGATTGCGAAGAACTTGAATCCCTTTAAACGCAAGCGGGAAAAACCTGTGGTTTTCTGGTCCGGTATCATGGATACCGACGGGACTCCCGGCACATGGAACATTGATGTGCCGGATTATTTTGACGGCACCTTACGAATAATGTCTCTTGCCGTTTCTGCCGACCGCATCGGTGTGACGGAAACTCCCGCAGTAGTCCGGAACCCCTTCGTCCTCTCGCCCAATGTGCCCCTTTTTGCCACACCGGGCGACAGTTTCCAGATAAGCCTGCTGGTCACAAACGTAAAAGACGCATCAGGCGAGAAACTGCCTGTAGAGGTAAGCCTCAGAACATCCTCCCATTTCACCGTGGAACAGGCCATTCAGAAAGCAGAGATTGATGAACGCTCCGATGCGAACTTCAACTTCACGGTACAGGCTGGCGGCGTACCCGGATCCGGTGAAATGGTATTCACTGTCAAAGGCGGTGGTGAAACCGTACAGCGGACGGTTGGCATCAGCCTGCGGCCGGTGGTCCCTTACCGGAACGAAGTTACGACCGGCGTCCTACGAAAAGAAAGAGATACCATCCAGGTTGAACGCACCATGTTCGAGGAATACAGAAAACGTGAATTTACTGCGTCCAGGCTTCCGTTGAGCATTGCAAAGGGACTGACATCCTGGCTCGATGACTACCCCTACGGATGCAGTGAGCAGATCATCAGCGCTTCGTTTCCCTATCTGCTGTTAAGAGATACCAACGGCTTCGGTATTTCCGATACTGAGGCAGGCAAGAAAGTAGAGTATGTGTTCAATGTGTTGCTGTCCAGGCAAAACCGGGACGGTAACATTGGGGTGTGGGCCGCGAATTCAACCACCAGTGATTTCATTACCATCTGGGGCATGCATTTCGTGACCGAAGCCAAAGACCGCGCGTACCCCGTTCCACCGGTACTTCTTGAAAGAGGATTGAACGCCCTTACCAATATCTGCAGGGAAAAGGAATCGAGTCTGGCCGCATTACGGCTGCAGGCATACGCGGCATATATACTGACCAGAAACCAGATCATCACCACTGCCTATATCACGAAAATCCAGGACGGTCTGGAAAAAGCGTCGGCTGAGTGGAAAACCGACATAGCCGCGGGGTATATAGCAGCGTCCTACGGCCTGATGCAGGATATGAGAGAAGGATCACGGATCATCAGGGACCTGGCAAAAGAACAGAAAAAAGCCCTGGACACATGGGATTTCTACTCAGACTTTCTAAAGGACGCAGGGGTTCTCTACCTCACGGCCAGGCATTTCCCCCAGGTGCTGCCCGACGTTTCGGCCCGGCTTCTGGAGGGGCTTGCTGCACATATCAGCAGCGTCCCACCCACTACCATTGACGCCTCCTTCGCGATCCTTGCCCTCGACGCATATTCCGGGGCTGTTTCCGAACCGGCTGGCAGCGCTATCGAAATATATGAAAACATGCGGGACAAAACCCAAAACGCCCTCACCCTTCCGGAAGGCAAATTTCCAAAAACTGATATCTCGCCGGAGGCGGTTTCCCTTGATCTGCGGAACCGGGACACATCGCCTCTGTATTACCAGGTTGTCCAGGCCGGTTTTGATACCGTCCCACCAACGAAAGCGGTCAACAGCAACCTGGAGATCGGGATGCAGATCGAAAACAGCAAGGGAGAAAAGGTCGAAAGGGCTGTCCTTGGTGATACGCTCTTCATACGGCTGCGGCTGCGCTCCCTCAAAAACGAAACTGTCACCAACATAGCCGTGGTGAACCTGCTTCCGGCGGGTCTGGAACTTGATGCAGCACAGCTGCGGGGCAGCACGAAGGGCAGCTTCCGCCCTGAGTACATTGACGTACGAGAGGACCGGCTCGTACTCTACGGCAGCGCCGGCAGTTCTGTAACCGACTTTGTGTTCCCGGTGAACGCCGTCAACAAGGGCAGCTTCCGGATTCCCGTACAGTATGCCGAAGGGATGTACAACCCTGATTATTACTCCATATTCCCCGGAGAAACGTTTGTCATTGAGTAACCACGAGGCAATACGCTTTTTTTACACAAGGAAAAGGACTGTCATGACAGTCCTTTTCGCCTTTCCTTTCATCCTCTTTTTCGTTCTGTGGGCTGTTGATCCGGACATCGGGCCTTCTCCCCTTTCACCGTGGACTTACTCCACAGTCCTGAAGGAGCGGACCGGGAAAATACTCAGGATAACCCTGTCCAGGGATGAGAAATACCGTATTTATACCGGAATTGACCGGCATTCACCTGAACTTCTAAAAGCGATACTGCTCCAGGAGGACCGCCATTTTTACCTCCATCCCGGCGTGAACCCGGGCTCACTGATCCGGGCGGTCCATGCCACCTATGTCAAACGGGACAGGCGCATAGGAGGCTCCACCATCACCATGCAAACAGTGCGACTTTTATACAGAATGAACACAAGCACTGTCCCGGGAAAGCTGGCCCAGATACTGAGGGCCCTGTGGCTTGAGGTAACAACAAGCAAACGCACCATTCTTGAGACCTACCTGAACATTGTTCCCTGCGGAGGAAACATTGAGGGGTTTCCTGCAGCCGCGCTGATCTGCTTCGGTAAGAATGTCGGTGACCTGACCCTGGAAGAAGCCCTCCTCTTAGCCGTGGTTCCACAGAACCCTGTTGACCGGTCATTGGATAAATTCAATGAAAGCAGGCAGCTGGCAAAGGCCCGTCAACGGCTGTTCACAACATGGGAAGACCGGTACGGTGCCGACGAATCAACACACGCGAACATCGCGCTGCCGGTGGACATCAATTATCATCTGCCCTTTGAATCCCCCCATTTTACCGATTACCTCCTGTCTGAATACCCGGACTCCCGTGATATCACCTCGACCCTCGATCTGGATCTTCAACACAGTCTTGAAACTCTGGTACAGCGCTATGTGGGAAGAAAATCGGCTGAAGGGGTCCGGAACGCTTCCGCCATGTTGATCGATTACACCACCATGGAAATTCTTGCAATGATCGGTTCTGCAGACTACTTTAACAATGAGATACAGGGCCAGGTGAACGGAACAACAGCCCTGCGGTCGCCGGGGTCAACGCTGAAACCGTTTATCTATGCTCTGGCCATGGAGCAAGGCCTCATTCACCCAATGACGACCCTCATTGACGCTCCCACCAGTTTTTCCGAATACACGCCGGATAATTACCAAAGTGATTTCCACGGGCCAATACGTGCAAAAAACGCCCTCATAACCAGCAGGAACGTACCTGCGGTCTATCTCGCCAGCCGCATACAAAACCCTGACCTGTACGACTTCATTCTCTCTGCCGGTATTAATCTTCCTTTCGACAGGGACCATTACGGCCTTTCCATCGTGTTAGGAGGCGCCGAACTGTCCATGATGGATATAGGTGTCATGTACGGCACCCTGGCAAACGAAGGATACTGCTACCCCCTGAAAGTTCTTATCGATGAACCGGAAACACAGGATGACAGCCACATCCGTATTCTCGGTGCCGCCAGCAGCTACTTGACTCTTGGCATGCTTCAGGAGAATCCCCGGCCGAGCTACAGCTCCATCCCCTACGCGAAAGACATTGAAAACCCGGTTGCCTATAAGACAGGGACATCCATCGGTTTTAAGGACTGCTGGTCGGTCGGTATTTTTGACCGCTACATCCTCCTGGTGTGGCTGGGAAACTTCGACGGCTACGGTAACCCGGCCTTCAACGGCAGGTACCTGGCATCACCTCTTCTTTTTGAAATAGCGGATTATCTGCGGTCTCAGGCTGACACTGGCCGTGTTCACAAAGAAATTCCCAAAGAACTGCAGCTTACCGATGTATGCGCCGCCTCCGGGCACATCCCAAACAAGTACTGCGAGGAAACAGTGTCCACCTGGTTCATACCCGGCGTATCTCCAATAGAAAAATGCTCAGTCTGCAGGCACATTACCATTGATACAAGGACCGGTTATCAAACCCTGAGACGCTCAGGACCGGGCATTCGAAAAGAGGTGGTTGAATTCTGGCCAACAAACCTTCTGAAATTGTTTAAGAAAGCCGGGCTTCCCAGAAGGACGCCTCCCATGTTCGACCCTCTGGAAAAACCCATCGGTCTTGCCGGTAACCCGCCGGAAATTGTGTCGCCCCGGGAGCGTATTGAATATGTCAAACGCTTCGAAACAGGAGAATACAACGACCTGGCGCTTATCGCCAACGCAGATCCCGATGTGGGAGAATTGTACTGGTTTATCAATGACAGCTTCATCGGCCGGGCTGATCCCAAAACTCCGGTATGGTGGAACCTGGTTCCCGGGCGGCATGTTATCAGTGTCGTGGATGATTACGGCAGATCGGTGTCCAGGGACATTTCAGTAGTAATGAGGCAATAAAAAAACCGCCGTTTCCGGCGGTTTATACAAGAACAAGACTGTCCTTAAATAGCAGCAAAAATCTGGGCAAGTTCCGCCATTCTGGTGGAGTATCCCATTTCGTTGTCATAGAAAGAAGTCATTTTCACCATGGTATTTCCGGCAGATTCAACCACCTGGGTGTTTCCGGGAATGAACATAGAGCTCCAGGGTTCGCCCACACAGTCGCGGGAACACTCATAGTAATCGCTCACGTCAAGAACCTTGCCCATCATAGAGCTTGCATTAATCTTTTTCGCGTTTTCAGCAACCTTGGCTAAAATGTCGTCCTTTGAATGAACGCCTTCGAGAAGGTACACAACCTCAACAACAGAACCCGTATCGGTAGGAACCCGCAAAGCGGTTCCGTTCAGCTTGCCGTTCAAATGGGGAAGAACCTTTCCCACTGCAATTGCTGCACCGGTAGATGCAGGGATAATGTTATTGCCGGTAGCGCGGTTCTTGCCGCCGCCAAAGAAATCCTGTACACGCTGGGTAGATGTCGCCGCGTGAGTAGTACACATAAGACCGGAAATAACCTTAAAACTCATGTCAACGGCCTTGGTAAGGGGAGCAAGACAGTTGGTGGTACAGGAAGCATTGGATATGATCTTGTCGCTTGCGGTAAGAGATTCATGATTTACGCCGATAACGACGGTTTTTGTATCATCCTTACAGGGTGCGGAAACGATGACTTTCTTCGCTCCTGCGTTAATATGGGCCATTGCCTTTTCTGTGCTCAGGTAAAACCCGGTACATTCAAGAACCACGTCAACATCATGCTTTGCCCAGGGAATATTGTTCGCGTCTTTTTCCGCGTACACGGTAACCTTGTGCTCGCCTATCTGGATCACATTGTCACTGATCAATTTTACTTCGACGGGGAACTTGCCGTGAATAGAGTCCTTGGGGAGACTCGCGGCGATTTCCTTTGCGCTTACAAGGTCGTTTCCTGCAACGATCTCGATTTTGTCATTGAGTTCGGAGGTAATCACGCGCATAACGTTCTTACCAATCCGTCCCATTCCATTAAATGCTACACGTATTTTTCCCATGTATATCCTCCGTGGAAAATAATTTATTTGTCGTATACGCAGAAAGTATAGTGATATCGGTGTCCTTACTCAATACTTGTGCCCCAATTTTGAATAATTATTCATATTGTATTCATAATACACATCCTGAAGCCTTTCAGCAAACAATCAGGGGAAAACCCTTCCAGACACCCTCCAGAGAGTGTATATTTATCAGACGGATGTGCC
Organism: Spirochaetales bacterium; assembly: GCA_016935695.1. Taxonomy (GTDB): domain Bacteria; phylum Spirochaetota; class Spirochaetia; order JC444; family Marispirochaetaceae; genus JAFGQL01. The sequence continues at coordinate 12,346 of JAFGQL010000064.1, read as the reverse complement.
CGGCCCGGTTTCCAGGGCGTTGGGCATATCACCTACTATATTGAAAAAGAGGAACCCCCGTGAGCAGCATACAGGAAACAAGCACAGCCGGTATTCAGGCTATTCCCCGGGAAGTCGATATTCTCCAGTCAAACATTCTTAAAGTCATTTTTATGGACAGGATCAAGCTTGAATATCTTCTTGCCTCTAAAATTGCAGGCGGCCATGTCATCCTCGCCGACTCCCACGGTGTGGGCAAGACGTCTCTGGCCCGGGCCCTTGCAGGGTCCATTGAGTGGGACCGATCGTCTGTCTCAAAAGAGGGCATCGCCATTGAAGCATTCAGCCGCGTACAGTGTACGGTAGACCTGCTGCCCCAGGACATCATCGGCTATACGCGCATCCTCGGTCATTCAGGCGAACTGGCCTTTAATAAAGGTCCCATTTTTGCCCATTTCGTTCTCTGCGATGAAATAAATCTCCTGACCCCGAAGACACAGGGGTCGTTCTTCCAGGCCATGGAGGAACAGTCGGTCAGTATAGAAGGTAAAACGTACAGTCTGCCCTCGCCGTTTTTCATTATTGCGACAATGAACCTGAAAGGCGCGCACCTCTTTCCCCTCCCGGCACCTCAGCTGGACCGTTTCATGCTGCAATTATCAATGGGCTTCCCTGATCATGACAACGAGAAGGAAATCGTAAAACAGCACGGACGCGCTGACGGATGGAAGTCCTTCGGGCCGGTCATTCCCTATTCTACCCTGCTCAAATGGCAGGAAATGGTCGATTCCGTCACCATTCATGATGATGTGGTCGACTATATTGTCGCCCTGGTGCGGGCAACAAGAAACCATCCCGACATTGTCGTCGGCGCCAGCCCCCGGACGGGGGTCAAGCTTTCACGGCTGGCAAGGGCACTGTGCCTCCTGCGGGGCAGTGATTTCGTGACCCCGGATATCATAAAGGAAATATTCATATCCGCGGTAGCCCACCGCCTCCAGCTACAGGACCCTGAGGATTCTGCCGCCGACATTCTTAAAGGAATACTCACATCAGTTCCTGTAGACGGCAGAAAGCGTTCAAAAGACTGACCGCGGCAGGAAAGCGTATGAACGGTCAATGGAAAACGCAGCTAAAGCTGATCGGGGCCCTTTCAGCGGGTTTCAGGAAACGCTGGCCTCTGACCCTTACCGGAACGGCGGTAGTCACGGGTTCCCTGTATCTGCTGGGTTACTCTTACGCAGTGCGCAACCCCTATGGATACCTGCTGTCTGTTACTGCTCTGCTTTTATCTCTGGTCCTGGCCATTGTGTCACGGATCCAGGGCGCACGGCTTAACATGAAAGAAGTTACCTGGAATACCGCGGGAACTGTTTTCAGCTCAAGGTCCCTGGTCCGCCATGGCCATGCCATGGAAATCCGGGGTTTTTACACTTTTCCCTTCTTTCGGCTCCACGCCGAAATCACGGGTATCCTTTCACAAAAAAACATACGGCTTTTGTACATCTTCCGGGATTACTCATCATCAGCACATGCAGAAAGCACAGTAATTCCCACACCATTGGATATTCCCCTTTCAGGAGAACTGAATGTCACCGCCCGGCTCGCGGTACGGGATTTTTTCGGGCTGACACGCTCCCAGGCCCTCGATGTCCACACCCGCCAGATACCTGTACTGCCGGGACGTCTGGGAACCGGCATCCGCTACCATTCTGCGACCCAGGGAGCCGAGGAACAGACAAAAATGAAAGCAAGCGATATCGAACGCTATTATATGCGGGATTATGTTCCAGGCGACCGTTTCAGGGACATCAACTGGAAAGCCTCCAGCCGCGGGGATAAACTCTTCACCCGTATTTCTCCTGTGGCGGAAGAAAAAACCCACGTTCTGACAGTCTGGGTACGTATTCATGACCGGGTTGATTTCCCCCGCCTTGAGAATGTCCTTCACGCAGACCTGATAAAAAGCTGGGTCATGACCTTTCTTACCGCAGTGCGGGCTGAGCATCCCGATTACCGCTTCCGGATAATCGCCGGAGGAGAAGAGTTTCAGCTGGACGCCGATGACGAGTTCACCGCATTTGCAGCCTTCCTCGCGGGACTGCCCTGCAGGAAAGCCGCCCCTTTCCCCGGTGAACTGGCAGAGGCGGGAATAACCGAAGGCAATGTCTACCTTTTCGCACCATGGTTCGATCCAGGGCTGTCTTCTCTGGAGAGGACGTACCCCGGCATTACTTTCCACCGGCACCTGTCCCTGCCACCCGCTGCAAAAAACAGCACTGCCGCGGAAACACCCCTGGAAAATAAAAGACACACCTCGGGGAGCATCGACGCCGTCCTTCTCCCCCGGATTACCGGCAGGGACATACCATTTCCGTGGTTGTGCGACCCGAGACCTTTCATGCACACCCCGAAGAATACACAGCGGGGAGAGAGAAGCTTCAATCCACAGACGGGATTTTCCAAAGGCAGCGCCCAGGTGCTGCATGTGAACACCGCGCTGGCCGGCGGCGATTAGCGCGAGAAAAGGATACAAACACGGCAGGCATATGATAGCAGTATTTTTATCACGGCTTTTACTGTATTTTACCGCGGTATCGGCGGTATTGTTTCATAAGGGAATCGCGGTCTCCTACGATACGGCGGGAATCGTACTGTATTTTATTCTTATTCCCGTAATGGCGGTCTTCGGTTACCTGCCATCCCGGCGCACACTACGCACAGGGACCGGGATGACCCTCAAGGTATCACTTGTGTCGGCTGCAGCCATCACGGCAGTCACCACCCTGTTTTTCGCAGGAATGGGAGCCGCTCCCTGGAAGTTTATCGGGTACGGAGCAGGTGCCTATCTCCTGACGCTGGCACTGTTCCGCTTCAAGTGGTTTTCGGTTTCCGCCCTGGAAGTGTTGTTCACCGCGGGCATCTATGTCCGGCTGATCAACTTCACCAGAGGTTCCGAACAGATCGCCAGAACCCACGAAGGGTTTACCAGGGTGCTCCTGTTCATCGCCCTCGGAGCCCTCGCCGCCCATATCCTGGTACTCTACCGCGCATCAGCCACGGAACACAGGGCAAGGGAAGGAAACGGCCAGGGCCGAAAGCCTCTCCGGGACTACCTCATATTACTGCTGGTCATCGTCCCCGTCCTCCTGGTATCGGCCCTGCTGGTCAGCCCTGATTATATTGAACATTCAGTTGTGTTCAATCAGCTGTTCAACAAGGCAGAGCCCGACCCCAGCCCCATTGACGGCAACCCCAACCGCGATCCCGGAGGCAGCATCAGAGGTAATGAAGGGCTTGAAACCCGTCGGGGACGAAACGGCGAACCCGGCCTCTCAGGCATCCCGTCGGACCAGTGGGGAGAACAAACCGGAGGGGGAACGGGAATCGACAAGCAGTACGCCGTCATGGTGGTCGCCAGCAAACAGGATCCTGTATACCTCGCCGATGATTACAAGGACCGGTTTGATAGCCGGGAAGGGTTTTACCCTTCCGCAGACAACCCTCTTAACGAGCTGGTATTCACCCGCTTTGTAGAAACCTGGGAAAACCCATTGGGCCTCGAGGACACCCGCCGGCTGCCCACTGACGTGGCCGTGTTCTCTGTCCGACGGGAACGGGTTCTTGCATATTATCCTGTGAAAGCGGCACCCCTTGTGTTCAACACCCGCTACCATCCCTTCAATTATTCCTATGAAAGCGTATCGGAAATTTCAATAGCAGACCGCTGGGACTGGACACAAGTCCCGGAACTGTCCGACAAAGAACGCACCGAGTATGCCGGGGACCTGGCTGTTCCTCTGGACGAAGCAACAGAAAAAGAACTTAAAGCCTATCTTGCCGGGATTCTCGACGGATCGGAATCCCCGGGGGAAAAGGTCCTGAACATCCTCATGTCATTCAAGGAGCATCAGTACAACCTGGGCTTCAAGGAAGACACATCGGTGGCCTTCATCCGGGATTTCCTTCTGGTCACAAAGACCGGCGACTGCACAGAGTTTTCCAACGCCGCAGCCCTCCTGGGCCGGCTCGCCGGGGTTCCGTCCCGGGTGGTTACAGGCTATCTGGCCAGCTCAGGGCTTCAGACCCGTTCTCACCTCTTTGGCCTGTACAATCTCAAACAGAACATGCCCCCGCTGGAGAAATACCCCATACAGGACCTGTTTCTGGTAACGACGGCCCACCGCCATTCCTGGCCCCAGTTTTACCTGCCGGGTCTGGGGTGGATAGATTTCGAATCCACCGACTATGCAATACCCCCTCCGCCCGGCGGCGACGCGAACGAACGAGAGGTGGTCATCCCCCTCATTTCGGAACAGACGGTACGGGGAGAGAACTTCCGAATGCCCTGGCGGCTGCTTTTCCAGATCCTGGTAACGGGAATTGTCGCCGGAACCGCGGCTTTGTACATCCTCCAGGGGTTTGTAATACTCATGCTTAAAAGAAAAATCCGCACACCGTCGATAGCAGGCGTCCGGGCAGCGGAACGCCTCCTTCTGATATCACTCATCCGCGACGGAAAACCCCCGCGGCGGTACTCCCAGACCCTGACGGAATATGCAGATACTCTTGAAGGAATCCGGGACATGAATGAATTTGCAGGTCTGTACAATGAGCTGAGGTTCAGACTGCATCTAAGAAATTTCAATGACTCCTACACACGGCTGGCCAGCTTATGCCGATCAATTCCGGAAAAGGCAAAAAACAAGGGATTCTCCGCCGCACTGGCCCGCCTGTTTTCCCTCAAGGGTTTGAGGTACCTGTAAGCCTATGGAAACAATGAAACCCGCAAAGCAAAGCCTTGTGCGTCTGTTCATGAACATCATACCGGCAGCGGCCGCTGCCCTGATTCTTACCGCCTGCTCCCCTGCAGCCCACTGGATCATGTTCCGCGGGGAAAAAAACCAGGGGTTCACCAGGCAGGGCGTCTCTCCGCCCCTGGGGATCAAGTGGAAACTTAAACTCCAGGACCAGCCGGGCCGGGACCGGAATTTCAACCCGCCGATCGTGGTGGACAACACTGTTTTTTTCGGGTCCTCGGATTCGAATTTCTACGCCCTGGACATCCAGTCCGGGTACATGCGATGGGTATTCAAGACAAGGGCGCCGATCAACTCGATACCCTATGCCGATGACAATAAGGTATACTTCGGATCTTCCGACGGCTTCATGTACGCCGTAGACCAGAAAACCGGGGAAAAGGCCTGGGATTACGATACCGGGCACCAGGTCAATTCCACCGTTATCGGCTACAAGGACATGATCGTATTTACCAGCGACATCGGCGCTTCCCACTTTTTTTCTCCCGACGGCATAGAACTCCACCGAATTCCGAACCCTGTATGGCTTTCCCATTCATTTCAGATAACCGACGGCAAAATGTACTTTGCTCCCGGTCCTCCGGAAAATCCCCACAGTTTCGGCGTGTATGACATAGAACAGCAGAAATACCTGTGGGAAATAAACACCTGGGACGACGGGCCGACCTGGTACTCATTTCCGGCCATCAAAGGCGGAATACTCCACTATGCGACGGTCACCCGGTATGTGGATACCTGGGAATACCGGTTCTACGGCCTGGACAAACAGGACGGGAACCTCCTGTGGGAACACACTGAGTACGCCGAGGTGTTTCCCTTTGAAGGCATGAATGTGTACCGTATGTGGCGCGAAAATCTCCAGCTTTTGGACCACCTCGCCCCCGCGATATGGAACCGGCTGGTGATCTATGCCCGGGGTGACCAGGTCGTCCAGGCGTTCAAAGGTAACAGCGGCACGGAAGTGTGGCGGACCGAGTTCCTCCAACCTGTTTCAAGTTCTCCTATTGTCGCAGGCGACAGGGTGTACCTGGGATTGAGGGGTTCTCCGGATGAAGGTATGCCGGAAAAAGCCTTCCCCTCCCTGTTGGTCTGCCTGTCGGCGCGCACAGGAAAAGAGCTGTGGTCCCTTGAGACCGACGGAGACATCTTGAGCGCGCCGGTGATCGCCGGCCGCTGGATCATTTTCGGCACCGACAACCATTACTTCTATGTCCTGGAAGAAGTGTTGTAAGAAATGCGGGAATAAAGGTTCAGGTAAAACAGTAGAAGAAACGGGGAAATACTTATAGACTTTGCCAAGAGGGATATGAACAGATACCGTATTGCCCTGGCTGAAGGCTGGGTGTCCATCCTTGTCAACCTGGTCCTCTTTGCCGCGAAACTTACCGCCGGTATACTCAGCGGATCGATCGCCGTCATGGCCGATGCCTGGCACACCCTTTCCGACAGCTTCACCTCGGTTATCGTACTCATCGGCGCAAAGGTTTCGGCCAAACCTGCAGACCGGGAACACCCCTTCGGACACGGCCGTTTCGAGCTGATCGCCTCAGTCATCATCGGTGTGCTTCTGGGGGTGACCGGATTCAGTTTTCTCACGGAAGCAGTTGAACGCCTTTCGTCACGGAGCGGCAGCAGTTTCCCGCCCTTTGTCATTGCGGTTACTGCGGCGTCTGTGCTGATCAAGGAAGCCGGGGCCCAGTTCGCCTTCTGGTGCTACAGAAAAACCGGAATGAAATCCCTGAAGGCAGACGGGGCCCATCACCGGAGCGACGCCCTGAGCTCTCTGGTGCTCCTGGCCGGCATACTTGCAGGCCAGACTTTTTGGTGGAGCGACTCAGTCCTGGCGGTGTTCATATCATTTTTCATTTTCCACACCGCCTGGGACATCCTCAAGGACGGAATCAACCCGCTTTTGGGGGAAATACCGGAAAACGATCTGGTAAAAGAAATACAGGATCTGGCCCGCAAGGAATGCAGCTGCTGTGAACACATTCACCACCTGCATATCCACACCTACGGCCGCCACCGGGAACTCACCTTCCACATGCGGCTGGACCCGGACATGACCATCAGGGAAGGACACCAGGAGGCAACGCGCCTGGAAAAAGCCATCCTTGAAAACCTGAATATCCACGCGACCATCCACATCGAACCATCACAGTACCCTGGCTGCAGATAACAGACAAAAAAACGCACTGGTTATTCCGGTGTGTTCCCCCATCTGAGGGAACGTAATGGACACTGCGGGAAGTCGTTAAGAAAAGCAGACGTCCACGTTCCAGGCGGGACATTACTTCAAGGTATCAAGGGCCCTCTGGTAATCCTGGGGAATACCGGCTATGAACTGATTGAACTCGGCAACACTTATGTTCCCCGGAGCTGGCCCCGGGAAACGGGCAATTGCCTGGTCAATGTTGCCTTCGTTGATGAACTCCGGGATGGGGGTCACCGGTGCATACTCACCAAGAGGCCCCAGCACCACATACCCTCCGGCCATTTCACCAAGAGTCAGGCGCGCATATCCCCGGGAAAAGCTTCCGGTAACCCCAAGCTGCTCAAATGCTGTCCCTGGAAGAGTCAGCCCGAAGCGGCGCTTATCCTCTGGCAAAGCCCGGATGAGCTCGTCTATTGCGCCGCCAAAGGGATACCCTATCCCGAATTTTTCCTTCTCATCGTGCCAGGGGCCGTGAAGCAAAACCGTAACGGCTCTGCCGCCGATCTCCTCGTATAAAAAGTTTCCCAGACGCAGGGTACTGGATAATCCCTGTTTCCGGGCGTTCTCTACATATCCCTTGAACTGAAAATCGGTAAAAGAAGACTGGAATGAGCACAGTACCGCCGCTTTCTCACCGCCGGCTACAACCTCCCGGATAAGGGTTTGGGCCATCACCTGGTCAGGCAACCCGGCTGCGATGACCGCTTTTCTGGCCTCGGGGTCCTCCAGGTCTTTCTGGGTACGGATCGCCCCCCAGTTACGCTCTATATTCAAACCCAGGATACGGAAAGGCTCCTGCCCTTCCTGTTTTGCTGCATTCACTTTCCAGGCGGCATGGAACAGGTCCGCGTATTCCTGGAATCCCCAGATAACAAGATACCTGAAGAGTATACCGTTGACCGCTTCAGCGTCGTATTCCGGGGCGGTCAGGACCCTGTCAATCTCGGCCTGATCAGAAGCATTGGCGTATTCAATCCCTAAAAAATGCACTCCCGCCGCATCCAGGGCAGGAATAAGATCCGCGACAAACAGAAGCTGATCGGCAATGCTCTGCTGTTCACCTAATAGCACGATATCATGGTCGTTAAAAAGTGAAACAACATAATCTTCCGGACTCTGATGCTGCTCCACCACCTGCGCATACAAGGCAAGGCGTGTTTTCGCGTCTGCTCCCTGTATTCTGGCTCCAGAGCGTTTAAAAGGATTGAACACAAGGAAGACAACGGCAATCGATACCGCTAGGAAAAGAACACGTTCTCGGCTCACAAAAACCCCTTTATACTGCCCGCTCCATGCGGTGTGTTGCTTCGTCATTGGCGCGGGACAGTTTCCGGGCCAGTAGTTTGGACAGGAAAATTCCGTAGTGAGGATACTCTTTGACGACGCTGACAAAGGATTTGCGGGAAATCTTAAGAAGACGCCCCGGTGTTATGGCCCGCACCGTCGCCGATCGGCGGTTATTCATGAGAAAGGACATTTCTCCCATAAAAATATCCGCTGCGGTCAACAACCCGACTATTGTGCCGTTGTGCAGCACCTCGAACTTTCCCGCGGCAATATAATACAGGAAATTAGACAGCTCGTTCTCTTTGAAAATGATGTCGCCGGGTTTGACGGTAACCACTTCTTCCGTGGAGAACCCCTCGGGAGTCCTGTTGGCCGGCCGTTGGGGGTGGGCGAAAAACATTTTCACCTGATTGCCTTTCTGATTATAGGCGAATTTTTTCGCCAGGCGCCGGGCCATCAGCATACCCCGGCCGTTCAGTGCTTCCGGGCCCTGGTTTTCAAGGCGTTCCTGCATGGCCTTGACGTTAAACCCGTCACCTTCGTCACGTATAAGGAACATGGTGCCGTCGTTATCCGACTGCCACTCAAAATACACCCGGCGCTTCTGTATTTCGGGATCCAGGCATTTGTCTGCCACCAGATCCAGGATGGATTTCCCTTCCCGCAGGATTTCAGACTTCTCGTCCATGGTAATGCCGCAGTTTCCGTGTTCAATGGCGTTTAGCAATAGTTCTGTAAGAACAACCTGAAGCTGTACACGCAGATCGGCATTTACCAGTCCGCGCTGCATGAGGGTTGTCGCGGCAAGCCCCGCGTAGATGGGGACTGACAGGGGATCGTTATCTATGGTAAAAGCACCGGTTCCTTTTTCTACCAGCTTGTCGGTCAGCTCCAGCTGAAAAATGATCTGCCGGTTTCGCTCAATTATCTCTACGCCCTTCTCCAGATGGGTAGCAAGCCGGTCCTTGCTTAATACAGTCAGAATGTTTATTTCCTTGAATTTTTCCAGAAGAGACTCTTCCTTTTCCACATGACGGTCGTAAATGCCGATGATACCGAAATTGTGCAGCCAGGCATCTGTGCGGACACTCTCTACGACCTTCATCAACTCTCCGTGTTCATCGCATAAATTTATGATGACGATCTCGGGGAGTTCAAAATTCAAAAACTCGAGAAATTCGGCGCTGTCGGAAAAAAACTTCAGGAAAAACCCTTTTTTTGTAAGGAGACTCGAACGGACCTGTGCATCGACTGCCTGGTCCCGGTTAAATACACCAATAAGGCTCATACCGCTTAATATCCTGTATATAAGGTCTTTAGTACGTTTAAAGAAGCCGCGAAGCTCCCGGATATATACCGTAGCACGGGATTGGAGAAAAATAAAGACGACAAACTTTTGTTTGAAATTATCCAAAAGGATTTCTATACTTCAAGACACTGGAGGTGCTCATGGAACCTAACGCTTCCTCAAAGGAATATATAGAGCTCAAATTCAGTCCCCACTGGAATTATATATCCGCAGCCAGAAGTTTCCTGCAGAATTTTCTGGCTATCAGCACCGGCGACCAGACAAGGGCTGACAGGATTGCCATGTCGGCCAGCGAGCTTTTGGAAAATGCCGTAAAATACTCGGTCAACTCGGAAACCTATATGTATGTCGGGGTGGACCATGAATCCAGGTCGGTATCCATCACCGTTACAAATGAATCGACTCCCGAATCCATACAGGCCCTTAAAGCAATATTCGACAAAGTCACCAAAGGCGATCCACTGGAGGCCTACGTGTCCCAGATGAAAGAGGCAGCAACCCGGAGCGACGGAAAAAGCCAGCTTGGGCTGGTACGGATCCGCTATGAAGCGGGCGCCGAATTGTCCATGCGCATTGAACAGGACACCCGGGTTTCGATTACCGTGGAAATGAAGTAGGAGGATATCATGATACACATCAATCCTGTTGAGCAGGAAAAAATCAAAATATCGGCGACATCCTCTCCTGAAGGGGGAACCGTCTTCTTTTCCGGGGATATCGACATGGCGGATCCGAGCCCGCTCCTTGACCCTCTGTTCGAACAGGTCCACTCCCAGGCTCTGGACGGAGGTGCTTCGGCAGTCACTCTTGATTTTACACAACTCGCCTTTCTTAATTCATCCGGAATAAAGGCAATTGCCAAATGGATCATGAGACTCGCAGCAGTTCCCGATGCCAGAAAATACAAGATTAAGATCATCCACAATCCTGAAGTTACCTGGCAGTTGACGTCTCTGCCCACCCTCACCTACCTGGTACCGGGATCAGTGGAAATAATTTCGTAACACAATCCGCAAGGTTCCAACAAAAGAGGAGGACGCGGACATGGTATATACCCTGTATCTTTTCAGTTATCTGCCGGTGGTTTTGTTTGCCTTCGCCCTCTGGTCCGAACTCCATAAAAAACAGGAATTCGGAGAACGCCCCGCTGTGCTCCTCATGTCCATCACAGCCATAACCTTCGCCGGTATCGTATCCCTGTTAAGTTTTTTTGCCGCAGGAAATGATGCCGATACCCGGAGGCTTCTCCTGGTCAACAGCGCGTTTCCCCTTCTTTTAATCAGTATCTATCTTCTTGAGTATTCCATCCACTGCCAGCGTATCCGCAGAAGCTTTCTAACCGAGGACCATAAACGCGCTTTCAAGCCTGCGCTGTACGCCCTCATCATCCTCGGTATCTTCAGCGCGGTATCCTCAGGTTTCATGATTGCCCGCATCGCCGGCAGCGGGGTAGATTTGCGCGCCTACGGAAACAAGGCAGGGTTCGCCTCTTCACTCCTCTTGTTCACCGCCTGTCTTTACATCGCTGGAAGGGTTTTTAATTTTCAGGAAGGGCTCATCCGTAAAAAACACTATCCCTTTATTCTTGTAAGTGTGTCGGTGATCATCGCGAATTTCAGCAGTCTTGTTGCAGGCAGCCACGGCTCCGTACAGGCCGCAGCGTTTGTAGGCATTCTCATCCTCGGAACCTATGTGTACCGCATGTACCAGGAATATTTCTTTTACCGGCTGTTCCATGTGAACGATCTTCTGGTCAAACAGGACACCGCAACAAAAACCCGCAATAAGCTGATCAATCTGTCAATCGTAAGCACAAAAGAGAAGGATATCGACATACTTTCAGAACTTCTGGACGCCGCACGGGAGCGAATTCTTCACGATCTCCCTTTGCCTCAGTATAAAATAACGGGCCTTGCCCTGTACCGGCTGAACAGAGGCGTTTTTTCCATAGAACACCAGTCCCTTGTAAAAGGGTATTGTGCGCCACTGATGAAATTCGACGCCATCAAGCGTTCCAACGACGAGCAAATTCGGAAATTCAACCTTGAGACAAAATTCAATGCCGAGCACATTCTGTCGGCTGGACCCGCCCAGTCGGCGACTTTCGCCGAGGAAGCCGTTTACCGCCTCTTATCGGAAAAGCAGCTCATCTACATAGACCCCCTGCCTTCGGCCTACCGCGGAGTAGTGAAAATGATGGCCCTCTACCCTATAATGAACAACGAGGCAGTCACCGGGTTTTTTCTCATAGAAAAGGACTCATTTGACAAATTATTCCCCCATGAAACAGCCCAGCTGTCAGACACATCCGAAAGCATCAACACCCTGTTTTCCCTTATGTACGGAAAAGAAGTTCAGGAAGAGCGGAACCGCCTCGAAGGGGAAATGAATATTGCAAAGGAAATTCAAACCTCCATTGTGCCGAAAGAGCTTGACATTCCCGGCTACGAAACCGCCTGTTCCATGTCGACTGCAACGGAAGTAGGAGGCGACGCCTATGACAGCCGGCAGAACCCGTTCGGTAACTATTTCTCCATCGGGGACGTCAGCGGCCACGGCCTTCCATCGGGAATCACCGCCCTGATCCAGATAACGGCGTTTCAGACCGCCCTGGAAACATCCCAGGTTCTGGCAAAGGAGCTGAGGATCTCCCAGATGTATGACATCATTAACCGGATACTGTGCACTATCAACCGCGACAGGATCGGAAGCGACAAGTTCATGACCGGAAACGTG